>NZ_JBHOQJ010000240.1:0-4146 GCF_042408365.1 Thermoflexus sp. | reverse complement strand
CTGCGGCCCGCCCCTCATAGAAATTCTTCCGGAAAGGTTTGGCTTAAAGCTCCATCTCGGATTTTTTCCTCTGCGCCCTTTTAGCTTTGCGACAGGGCATGTTAAGCTGCAAAAGGCAATGGCCGCCTTTAGCAGCCTTGCTTTCTATACGAGTTCACCCCAGCTCAAGGAGGCACTACCCATGTCCACCGAGAGAACGCTTGCCCGAGGGTTATATTTCGAAGATTTGGAAATTGGCTGGAAAGTGCGCACCCCAGGCCGCACGATCACCGAGGCGGACATCGTGGGGTTCGCCGGGCTCTCGGGGGATTACACCCCGCTGCACACCGATGCGGAATACGCGCGGGGAACGATCTTCGGGGAGCGCATCGCCCACGGTCTGCTCGGGCTGGCCATTACCTCCGGCCTGGCAGCCCGTTTGGGCTTCCTGGAGGAAACCGTAGAGGCCTTCACCGGTCTGGAGTGGAAATTCCGTGCCCCCATTCGCATCGGCGATACCATCCACGCGGAGATTGAAGTGGCCCAGAAGCGGCCGGCTCCGGATGGACGTGCCGGTTTCGTTGTTTTCAATGTACAGGTTCTGAATCAGCGCGGCGAAGTGGTGCAAAAAGGCCAGTGGACTCTTCTGATCCGCGCGCGGGGCGCTCCATGAGCGGTGAGGATATCCTCTTCGTGCCGTGATAATATCTACAGGCACCTTCCCGAAGTTTCCCCCAAACGGGGGATGTATTCCCCATTTGGGGGGCGACCAATCCGCACCGTCTGTTACAAATTTTACAAAGACTCTTTTGCTGGGTATACTTTCTGAAAGCTGTTCCACATCGCCGGAGCTGCCGGTTTAGCTCTTAAAAATCCATGTAGGAGGCTTCGAGGGCCGTGGCGGCTGTCCTTGGTGGCCGGCATTGGCCCTCACGCCTCCTCCCCTTGATCTGGACTTTGGACCAACCCGTCCATTCTCTCAATCCGGGGGATTTCGGGGTGGGTGGGGCCACAGGAGGCAGCCCCACCCACCCCGAAATCATTCAACTTCCTCCTCCCTGGAGCCCAAGGGAGCGCGGGGATGGGCTTGCTGAGTATGAATGGATGGCTCGGACGAGAAGGCGGGCTGTTCACTTGTCCAAAGTCCAACCGAATAAAAAACGGGCGTTAAGAACTTTAAGGCGTGTGGCCCGGGCGTCACACGCATCCTATTCCTGAGGAATCCGTAGGGCGGGTCCGAGGCGCGCGGTTGGGCCTAAAGTCCGATGTCTATTGAGGGGCAGGCAGGACGCCAAAGGCGGGCCGGTTCGCCCCTCAAAACTCTTGGGGAGGCTTGTGCCATGCCAAAGCGGTTTGTTTCTTGGATGATCGGAGGGCCTCAGGGTAGTGGGATCAACGTCGCTGCTGAAACCCTCGCCAAGGCCTTCAGCCGGGGAGGGCTCCATGTCTTCGCCAACATCGAGTACCACTCCAATATTATGGGCAAGCACAGCTACTACCGGGTCCGTGTCTCCGAGGAACCGGTTCACGCCCCAGTCGATGAGGTCCATCTCTTAGCGGCGCTGGATGAGGAAACCTTGTTCGGCGACCACCATCACAATCCGGAGTTCCCTACCCACCACGGGCATGTTCACGAGGTCATCCCAGGCGGTGGGATCATTTACGACGCAGATCTAGGAGACATCCAAGCTCGCTTGAAGCGAGATGATGTCCGCCTTTATCCGGTGCCTTATTTTGAGATGATCCGCCGGGCCCTGGAGCCTTTCGGCAAGGCGGCCGAATATCGCCAGTATGACATTATGCGGAACACGGTGGCCCTGGGGGCAACCCTGGCGGTCCTGGACTATGATTTCGATCTCGTCGCCGAGGTGATCCGTGAGCAGTTCAAGGGACGACGGGCCCGGCTAGCCGATCTCAACATCCAGGCCCTTCGGGTCACGTATGAGTATGTGCACGAGCATTTCGGCAACGACTTCCCATGGAAGGTCCGCAAACGCGAACAGCGGAAGGATCAGATCTTGATCCGGGGTGTGCAGGCGGTGGCCCTGGGCAAGCTCCAAGCTGGGTTAGGGGTGCAGACCTATTATCCCATCAGCCCGGCAACCGATGAGAGCACATATCTGGAGGCGGTCCAGAGCCAATACAACGTGGTAGTGATCCAAACAGAGGATGAAATCTCCGCCATCAACATGGCCGTCGGCGCAGCCCACGCGGGCGCCCGCGCTTCGACCTCCACTGCCGGGCCAGGCTTCGCCCTGATGCCGGAGGGCATTGGGCTCGCGGCCATTACGGAAGCGCCAGGCCTGGTCATCTTCCTTTATCAACGCGGTGGTCCCAGCACCGGCCTCCCCACTCGTACGGAACAGGCGGATTTGGGGTTCGCCCTCCACCCCGCCCATGGGGAGTTCCCTCACATCGTCATCGCCCCTGGGGATGTGGTAGAGGCCTTTTACGACAGCTTCGAGGCGTTCAACTGGGCCGATCGTTACCAGATGCCGGTGATTGTGCTGGTGGATAAATTCCTAGCCAGCAGCTACATCACGGTGCCACGCTTCGACACCCGCCATCTGGTGATCGATCGGGGGATTCGCTACCGGCCCGATGGCCGGCAAGACAGCTATCTTCGCCACGCCGTCACCGAAAGCGGGATCTCCCCATGGGTGGTCCCAGGCACGGAGGGGATGGTCTTCTGGACGACCAGCGATGAGCACAACCCGAAGGGCCATATCTCGGAAGGGGTGAGGCATCGGGTAGAACAGATGGACAAGCGGATGCGCAAGCTGGAGCTGGCCGCCCGGGAGATCCCGGACAGCAAGAAGTTCACGCTCCACGGCCCGGCGGACGCCCAGGTCACCCTGGTGGGATGGGGCACGACCAAGGGGGCAATCCTGGACGCGCTGGAGGAGCTGTCCGCCCTGAACGGGCTGACGTTCAATTTCCTGCAGATCCGGATGATGCGGCCCTTCCCGGCGGAGCCGGTGGGGGCGATCCTGCGGCGGGCCCGCCGGACTATCCTGATCGAGAACAACTACTCGGGTCAGCTGGGAGCCCTCATCCGGGAGATGACCGGATTCCGGATCCCCCATCGGGTGTTGAAGTATGATGGCCGGCCCTTCACCGTGAACGAGATCATCGAAGGGGTGCGCCGGGCCCTTGAGAACGACGAGGAGCGCATTGTCATGATCTCCAGCGAAGCGCGGGAGGTGATCGCATGGCCTACGCGGTAAAGGATTACAAGACCGAGGTCTGGGTGGACTGGTGTCCCGGTTGCGGGGATTTCGGGATCCTGAACGCGATCCATCAAGCCCTGGCGGCCTTGCAGATCCCCCCACACAAGGTGGCGGTCTTCTCCGGGATCGGTTGTTCGGGGAAAACCCCTCATTACATCGGGACCTACGGGTTCCACACCCTCCACGGCCGGGTGCTGCCGGTGGCGACCGGGTTCAAATTGGCCAATCCGGAGATGACCGTGATCGCCGTGGGCGGGGACGGCGACGGCTACGGGATCGGGGCTGGATATTTCCTGGCCGCCGGGCGGCGGAATCTGGACATCACCTACATCGTCTTCAATAACGGTGTCTATGGCCTGACCAAGGGCCAGGCCTCCCCTACCCTGCCCAAGGGTGTGCAGACCAAGTCCCTTCCCGAGCCGAACCTGATGGAGGCCCTGAATCCCATCGCCGTGGCCTTGGGGGCCGGCTACACCTTCATCGCCCGCGGCTACGCTTACGATGTGCGGCACCTGCGGGACCTCATCGTCGCCGCTGTGCAACATCGCGGCACCGCCCTGATCGACGTCCTCCAACCGTGCCCGACTTACAACAACATCTACACCCGAGAATATTACAACGCGCGGGTCTACAAGCTGGAGGAGACGGGCTACGATCCGGTGGTGCATAACCCAAAGGACGAGAAGGAAATCATAGAGAAGAAAGCCCAGGCCCTTATGAAGGCCTATGAGAATGGGGATCGCATCCCGATTGGGGTCTTCTACCGGGTGGAGCGGCCGACCCTGGATGATGAGCTGGCTGCCCGCTTGCCCTATTGGGGGAAGGCCCTGGCGGACCTGGAGCCGATCTATCAACGGGATATCACGCCGCTCCTGAACGAGTTGAGTTGAGCCCTTTGGTCCATGGTCAAAGTGAAAGGGGGCGGGCCGCTTTGCGG
>NZ_JBHOQJ010000223.1:0-7469 GCF_042408365.1 Thermoflexus sp. | reverse complement strand
CCTCCCCCCGGCCCAAAGTGCCGGGGGGAGGGGGGATCAAGGGGGGTGGGGCCATCTGCTCCCCTTACTGTATATCGTGGAAGAAGCACGAGAGAGAAGCCGGAGTGATCACCAGTTTGCCCCAAATCCAGTTACAGAAATCCTACCCGAATAGCAATCTGGCCGAGACGAAGCTCATCCCCATCTCCCAATGGGCACGGCGAGTAGGGTTCCAACCGGACCCCATTCAAATACGTCCCATTGGTGCTGCCCAGATCCTCAATGTAAAAGCGATCGGCCTGGAAAAAGATACGAGCATGACGCCGGGAGACCCCACCTTCCAGCCCGCCATCCGGTGTTAAATCGAGCTGGGGGAAGATCCCACGGCCTACGTCCAGCCGCCCAACCAGGACCTCCTGATCCGGCCGGATCACCACCCGGCGACCGGAGGACAACACGTGAAGCACCAGGCTCTGGGAGCCCTCTCTCGCCGTTGAAGGGAATTCGACGGGCAATTCCACCGGGATCGCTGCACCCTCCGGCAGCGGTTCGGTGCGCAGCGGGCCGCCGGTGAGCAGATAGACCCCACACTCCGGGCAGAACAGCGCGCCGACCGGGTATTTTCGACCACACAATGGGCATTCAATCATGGACTCCCTCCGGGTTCGGCGGCGGAAGCGCGAGCATCCGCGTTTTGTATTTTAAGGCAAGCTGCTGGCTTCTGGGAACCAAACGGCCCTGACGTAGACGGGTGGCTGCGGCCATCGCCTCCTGAGCCAGATCCGCCGCGCCCAGCTCCAGTAAACGAGTCCCGGCCTGTTGGAGCTTTCGAGCGCCTTCCACCCACTTCCCTGCCTGGACATCTGCCCAGGCCTGCTCCTGCATCCGGTAGATCACCACCCGGGATAGCGCTTCTAGCAACGGTTCCGGAGGCGCAACGCACATCGGCTCCTCTGGGAGCACGTGAACCTGGATCGAGAGCTTTGCCTCATCCAGACGAAGTGGGTTCCCGAGGATATGAGCTCGGGCCTTCAGCTGAGCCACTTCCAGAAAGCCCGGCTCCAGCGGAGGGAGGGCGAACTCGATCAACGCCTGGACAGGTCGGGAGGCATGTAAAGCGCCCAGATACCAGTCGGAGCCCTCTTGCGTTGGAACCCTAAGCTCCGGCAGGATCTGATAAACCGTCGTCACCAGGATCCCCTCCGCAGGTTCCACGGTCAACCACACATCCTCCGCGTAGCGATCCTGCAGCCATGAGAGATGCTCCATGAAGCGCCGGCGGATCTCCGCTGGTGAGGCGATGTAGCCGGAGATCCCACCGCTCCGGGTCGCGATCTCGTCCAGCAGCCGATCATTCCAATCCTCCCCGATCCCAAAGGCGCTGACCCTGATCCCCGCTTCCCGGGCCTGATCCGCCAGCTCCAGACAACGATCCTCATCTCCATAGGTCCGCCCATCCGTGAGAAGGATCAGATGGGAATGGACCCCTGCCTGGCGAGCTCGGAAGAGCTCTTGGAACCCCAGCGACAGCCCTTGATAGATCTCGGTTCCTCCCTCCGCTTCCAACATCTCCAGCCGCATCCGAAGCCGATGGCGCTCCTGGATGGGACTGAGCGGCCAGATCACCTCCGCCCGATTGTGGAAGGCCACCACCGCCAGGCGGTCGCTAGGCTCCAGATGAGCCGCCAGGTCCAGCGCCGCGGCCTTCACTTGCTCCAGCCGCTCCCCTCTCATCGAATTGCTCCGATCCACCACCAGGCAAAGGTGAAGCGGCGGGCGTGGGGTCGAAGGAGCCCGCGCAGGCTCCAGCGTGATTAAGGCATAAAGGATCTGCGATGTGGACAGGCTGGGCAGAGAAGGCCGGCTGAGGAGCAAGTGGAACCGCAGGAAGGATTCGCGGCTTCCCCACCGGGCTTGCCATTGTCGGTCATATTCCGCACGCCGCTCAGGATCCGAAAGCACCGAATAGGCCTCATGGACCAATCGGAATAGCAGGGAGGTCCCCACCCCCGGCCTCATATCGGGGTGGACCTTCCGCACCAGCGCCCGGTAAGCCTTTTTAATTTCCTCGGCGTCCGCAGAAGGAGGGATGCCCAGGATGGCGTAATAATCCAGGAACTCCTCGCTCGCACTCATCGCCCGACCAGGATCACAGAGATGTTATCGTGACCGCCTGCTGCTTTCGCCTGCTGGATCAACCGGTTGCATGCCTCTTGAGGGGAGGCGCTCTCCCAGACAATCTGCAGGATCTGGTCTTCAGAGACCTCGCCCCACAACCCATCCGTGCAAAGCATCAACCATGCATCTCGAGGAAGGGAAACCCGACGATAGCTTGGGTTCAGACGGCTGGGGTGACCCAGAGCCTGATAGAGAACATGCCGCGGCACCTCCGCAACCTGCTCCTCGCTCAGCCCCTGGAGCGCCATCATCCGCTGAACGAGGGAGTGATCCTCGGTGAGCTGCTCCAGCCGATCCGGCCAGACCAGGTAAGCTCGACTGTCTCCCACATGGATCAAGTGCACGCTCTCCCCGATCACTAACGCCCCCACTACGGTCGTTCCACCTCCCGGCACGGTCTGGAGGATCTGGGCATTGGCAGCCTGCAGCGCTTCCTCCAACAGTTCTTTAATGGGATGGTCCGGTCCTCGATGGGCCAGATGAGAAATTAAGAGTCGGGTCGTTAGATAGCGGGCGATCTCCCGGACGGCAAGATCGCTGGCCTGCTCGCCACCTCGATGTCCACCCATCCCATCGGCTATCAGGAACAGCCCCAGGGGCAACAACCCCCGGGATCCTTCATAAACTACATGCATGATGAGGATCGCGTCTTCGTTGCTGGGGCGAACCAAACCCGGATCGGTCGCCCAGCCAAATCGAAGTCCTGACACCGGCGGGGCCGGCACCGGGGGAAGCGGTGTCGTCCTGCCTTTCGGCTCCTCAGCAGCAGAAGGAAACGCCACGGGCTCTGGCTCATGAGCTGGGACAGCAATGGATGCAGAACTCGATGGAGCGGGCTCCTCTGTCTCCGGTCGCCGGAAAAGGCGTTTGAGCCATTTCATTATCAAAGCTCCTTACGAAAAGTGAGCACCCTGAAGGGCATTACGGATAAAGCATGGGTGCTTCGTCCACGTTTGGTTTGAGAATATGCGGTGGGGGGAGTGGATGGTCCCTCCCCTTTCTCCTTTCTCCCCGCGGCCTGAAGGACCGTGGGGAGAAAGGAGAAAAAATCTTCCGGGGTTGGGCTGGGGGCCGTTGGTTGTAGGGCGCTTGAGTGCATGTTCGGGGTCATCGGCCCAACCCCAGAAACCCCCAAAAAGTAGACAAAGCATTAGGAACCTCCTAAACTCAACGCATAAACCCGATGGTCCATCGAGGTCACATAAAGGACGCCCTCCCGCCAATCCGGCGCAGCCACAATCGGCCCCCCGGCCTGGAAGGACCAGAGGGCTGCGCCGTTCCGGGCATCCACCACATACAGGCGGCCATCAGTCGCCCCGACCAGGACCTGCCCTTCCAGGACCAGGGGGGGGGCGTTCACCTGCCCGCCCGTTTGAAACCGCCATATGGGATTCCCAGTCCGCGCGTTCAATGCATAGAGGAAGCCATCCGCCGATCCCACATAGATCACACCTTCCGAGACCACCGGAGAGGAGAGGACCGGTTTTCCAGTGCGGAACCTCCAGATCGCCCATCCCGTACGGACATCCAGCGCATAAACATGCCAGTCCCACGATCCCACCACCACCAGTTCCTCATCCACCCACGGCGAGGCCGTCACCCCCCGGCGGGCGACGAATTGCCAACGGATGTTCCCGCGTAGATCCAGCGCGTATACTACTCCATCCTCGCTGCCCACCACCAGGGTTTCCCCGTGGAGGCCCGCGGAGGAACGAATGGCCGCGCTGACAGGCACCTTCCAGACCACCCGGCCGGTGCTCAGATCCACAGCGTAAAAGAGCGCATCGTCAGCCCCGAAGAAAACCAAGCCAGCTGCAATCCGCGGCGTGGTGTAGATCGGCCCGCCTACCTCCAGCGTCCATAGCAGCCTTCCATCCTGCATTCGCAAGGCATAAAGATGATGATCCAGAGATCCGACCACTACCCGATCCTCTGCCACCGCAACCGCCCCCCCGATGCCGCCGCCCGTCGCGAATTTCCAAAGGAGCTTCCCATCCTCCGCCGAGAGCGCATAAACGTTGTGATCATAGGAAGTCACGAAAATCATGCCGTTCGAAACCACGGGGCGGGATCGGATCTCATCCTCACAGGTAAAGGTCCATTTCACCCGATAGGGTGTGCTCCCGGACGGAGCCTCCCGATGGGCCATGGGGCGCGTGGGTGTCCGCATCCCCACAGCAGCCAGCAAAGCTTGTTTCATCTCCAGAGCCGATTGAAATCGCCGATCCGGATCGTACTCCAGGGCGCGCATGACCACTTGGGCCAAGGCCTCAGGGACCGCCGGGTTGCTCCGACGGATCGGGCGCTCGTGGAAGGAGAACGGCGGCTCCAGACGTGGGTCCTGGCGCGTCAACAGATGGTGCAGCGTGGCCCCCAGGGCATAGATGTCCGTGCGCGGATCCGCGATCCCTCGATATTGCTCCGGCGGGCTGTATCCCTCCGTCCCAATCATCGTCCCTCGTTGCCCGGCTTGAAATACCTTGGCGATCCCGAAATCCACCAAGAACACCCGGCCGTAGGGGTCTACCATAATATTGGACGGCTTCAGATCCCGGAAGATGATCGGCGGCCGTTGGGAATGGAGATAATGAAGGACATCACAGATCTGGAGGGCCCAGTTCACCACCTCCTCCACGGGCAGCATCCCCTCCGTGCGCCGCAAAAGCGTCTCCAGGTCCTGTCCTGGGATATACTCCATGACGAGGTAGCTGCGCTCGCCTTCCACGAAGTAATCATAAATCTTGGGGATGGCCGGATGGCTGAGGGTGGCCAGCATCGCTGCTTCCCGCTCAAAACTCTGCTGAGCCAGCGCCCGCATCCGGGGATCCGGGATATGGCTGACCATCTCTTTAATGGCACAGAGCCGCCGCACCTGGGGGAAGCGGAGATCCAGGGCTAGATAGACCGTGCTCATCCCGCCCGCGCCAAGCACCCGCTCAATGCGATAGCGACCTTGAAGGACATCCCCCACTCTCAGAAGGGAGGGGGAGGACGTCGGCTCCAGCCGCTGGGTCTCCATGCCGGTTCGCCTCTTCTCTGGGCTTGGGGTCCCGGATCCCATCACATTCCCCTTTATCATACCGAGATAGTTAAGATACTCTTACCTTACTTTGGTCATCGACCCCCCTGGGGGTCCAGGGAACCCCGGTTTGGAGAGGGATTCCGGCCATGCGGTTAGAGGAACTGATCCGTTACTATGAGCCTTCCCTGCTAACATCCATTCTCGATCAGCAAGGCTGGCAGGTGGAGGCGGAGCCAGCAATGGGGGAGGAACTGCTACGCCAGTTAAGCGATCCAGACCGTCTCCTCGCTCGATGGACACATCTCCCCTCGGAGGGTCGTGCATTGATCGAAGGGCTCCGCCAGGCCGGAGGTGCCATGCCGGCCCTGGTCCTCTCGATTTTATATGAGGTTAGCTCAGGCGGCACATCCGTGGCTTCATTTGAAGAGATCGCCGTCCGACTCGCCAATGCCGGACTGCTTTATTGGTATGCCGCCGGCCGTCGGATCCGCTCCCTGCTTCCTCAGGGAACAGCCATCCTGCCTGTAGAGATCATGGCTGTCCTTCCTCACCTTGAACCGTTGACACCCCTCGCGATTGTGACGGCCTCCCCCCAACGGCTGGTTCGGGATCTGGGGCGCTATGGCCGCTTCCTCCGACGATCCCCGGGGATCTCTTTCACCCGCGAGGGGCGTTTGCCTGTCCGCTGGATCCGACGTCTGCAACGCTGGCTGGGTCTTGATGGATCGCCACAGGGATTCGCCTATCTGGCCTTCCTTCAGCAATTGCTCGAACGAATGGGGGTGCTTCGAACCCAGGGGGCCGCCCTCACGATCGATCTGCTGCATCCGTTCTGGGAGCAAGGGCCTACCGATCGGGCCCTATCGGCTGTTCGCGCTTGGCAGGGTGAGGAGCCATTAGACACCGCAGGCAATGGAATGCTCTCTCCAGGTCTCCTGCGGGCCCGGATCGAACAGGCCCTTCGCCGATGGGAGCCCGGATCCTGGATCCCCCTCCCCAACCTGCTGGCCGCGGCCTTCCCGGAGCGGGCGGAGCGCTTACCGGACCCCCTCTCCCCGACAGGACGGGAAATCGCGAGCCAGCTCAAGACCTGGCTGGTGGAAGGGACGCTATGGCCGCTCCACTGGCTCGGCCTTCTGGACCTGGGTTATCGGGAGGGCCGGTGGGAGGCAGTGCGCCTCACGCCTTTCGGGGCGTGGGTGCTGGGCGTAGGGGAACCGCTTTCACTCCCCGAAGAGGGCGGGCACGTCATCGTTCAGCCCGATTTCCGGATCTTGGTTTTCGAACCGGTCTCGGACTCCATCCTGGCCGGGCTAGAGGCCTTCGCCGATCCCAGTCCAGGAGATCCGGTCTCCGTGTATCAAATCTCCCGGGACACTGTGTATCGGGGGCTCCAGCAGGGTTGGGATGTCCCACGGATTATTCGTTTTTTGGAGGGGATCAGCGGCGAGGCCCTCCCGCCTAACGTCCGACGATCCCTGGAGGACTGGCATCGGAGGTTCAACCAGATCCGAATCTATCGCCGGGTGACCGTGATCCGGACCGCAGGGGAACCGCTGCCAGGGGGGGGCACCGTTCATCCCCTGGGAGATTCCATCGGATGGACGGAGGAGCCATCCGAGCTTCTAACCGCCCGTTGGCGCCCCCAGGGGATCCATCCTTGGGTGAGCGGGTTCCGGCCGGAGGATCTGCGGAATCAAGTGGTGGCAGAACCTTCCGGGATCCTCCGCTGGACCGGTCCTTTCTCCCATCCCGGTGTGGAACGCCTGCTGGAACCGTTCACCGAGCGCATTTCGGAAGGCTTTCGGCTCACCGAGGCCTCCCTGCAGGCTGGACTGGCGACCGGCCTGACCCTTTCGCAAATTCTACAACGCCTTCAACTGGTTCATCGAGGGCCCTTGCCGGCCCGCCTGCTGGCCCGTCTGCTCGCCTGGAGCGATCATCCACCCCGGGCGCGCTGGGAGCCCGTGATCCTGCTACGGATGGATCGCCCGGAGATCTTAGAGGCGCTGTGTCAGGAGCCAGACCTTGCGCCCTGGGTCCGTCCTCTGGATGCGCATACGTTGATGGTCCGGGCCGATCATGCCTCGGCCCTGAAAGCGTGGCTGGAGGCCATGGGGGTCTCGGTAGAGGAAGTGAAGTAACTCCGGGTTCGATGTAGGGGTAGTCGTCCCAATGCGCGGGGATGATCTTTCCATAGGGAATTTCGGTAAGCGTTGCACCGGGAGACCTTAAGGCGGTAGTGACATCAAGTGGTACAGCTCGTTAGAGGCTGTAGGTGTGACGAACC
>NZ_JBHOQJ010000197.1:0-15285 GCF_042408365.1 Thermoflexus sp. | reverse complement strand
GAGCGGATCGCCCGCGCCTTCCGGGCCGGGCTTCAGGCGATGGAGCTGGAGATCGTCCCCCAGGATCCCGCCTGGGCCGCCGTCACCTTGAGCGTCATCTATTACCCGGATGGGGTCGACGATCGCCTGCTTCGGGAGATCAAGCAGTCCGGCGTGACGGTCGCGGGGGCCATCCACCCAGCGCTGCGCGGCCGTTCCTTCCGGGTGGGCCATATGGGGGAGATCGGCCTGCCGGCCCTCCTCCAGACCCTCAGCGCGATCAAGATCGCCCTGCGCCCCCTGGGCCATCCCGTCGCTCCAGGGCGGGGGTCGCCGCGGCCCAAACGGAAGGGACCCGCTGGGTGTGGGCCGCCTTGAGGGGCTCCACACCCCCACGACGAATTTCCCCCGGAACGGGCCTGCCCCGCCTCCAAAGCCCTCGAGGAACCTGCCCCATCGGCTTCCCCCCGTGCGAACCCTCATCCGAATTCCCTGCCGAAAAGCACTGTTTATAATCCCCGAAGCGCAAGAAACTTAAATTGGATCGGATGAGCATATTCTGAGATCCCCATCCATCCCAGACAACCCGGGTCCCATGGATAAACCGGGAGGCTGAGATGAAAATTTACATTAATCGGGATTTGTGTACAGGAAGCCTCCCCTTCTGCATTCGGTGCTTCGCCTTCCTCGCTGACCATCCGATGGGGGTAGATCGCCCCTGCATCACCCAGATCCTCCCCAACAACGGAGAGACGGTCACCTTCATCATCCGAACGGAAGGGGAGACCGTGACGCTGACGCTGGATGAGGCCACCCGCGAGCGAGTCATCACCGAAGGTTGGGACGCCCTCGTCCCATTCATTCCATCCTTCTTCCGAGCTTAAACGGCCATGCGCAAGCGGGCGCCCCAGCCCCGGATAGGAGATCTACGCCAAAGCGAAAAGGCTGGGGACTTATGAGATCTGTTCGATAGGCTGCGGAAAAAGGGGAGAGAGGACCGCCTCGCCCTCAGCGTGTGATTGTTGCGTCCTGCGCTGTTGCAAACCACAGAGGAGGTCATCCCAACTCAGGGCGACGAGCTTTCGATTCGCGGAATCTCCGTGAGGGGCAGGCCGCTTACGTGGCCCGCCCCCCCCACAGAAAATTTGATCTTTGCAACAAAGCGCTTGCATCCTATTAGGGTGAAATCCGCACATCGGCCGGCATCCCCGCTTTCAACCGACCTTCCGGGTTGGGGACGCGCACGGTCACGGCGAAGACCAGAGCCTGACGTTCCTCACGGGTCTGCACGTTGCGCGGGGTGAAGGTGGCCTCCGGGGCAATCCGCGCGATCACCCCTGGAAACCGTTCCCCTGGAAAAGCGTCCACTTGAACCCATACCGGCTGCCCCACCCGCAGACGACCCAGAAGGCCCACCGGCACATAGATCGTCACTTCCAAAGGATCGATCGCGCTCAGGCTGAGAACCGGCTGTCCGGCTCGAACGGTTTCCCCCACATGGGCCAAGTGTTCGGACACGGTGGCTGTGAAGGGCGCGGTGAGACGAAGCCGCTCCACCTGCAGGCGGAGTAGATCCCGACGCGCCTCCGTCAGGGCCACCGCGGCCCGGGCCTGATCCCGCTCCCACGAGGCCGGTCCGTTCCGGGCGCGATCGAAACGAGCCTGCGCCGCTCGAAGGGCCGCTTCGGCCGCCCGCATCCGGGCTTCCGCCAGGTGAACCTGGGCTTGCAGGGAAAGCGGCCGTTGACGGATGGCCAGCAAACCCTCCAGACGAGCGCGAGCGGCATCCCGCTCTGCCACCGCCGCCCGCAGCGCCGCCTCCGCAGCCCTCACTTGCTGATCGACGACCTCCCGTTGATCGAAGGGAAGGCGATCGCGATCCGCCCATGCCTTCTCCAGATCCGCCCGGGCCCGCTCCACCCCCTGCTCGGCCATCGCCAACGCCGCTTTCGCCTCCAGAATCTGCCGCTCCAGCTCTTGAGGCTCATGCAGCTGCCGGAGCAGCGCCTGCCATGCCTGCACAGCCGCTTGATACTCCGCCTCCGCCTGGCGGACCTGAGCGGCCAGCACAGCCTGCTGCTCCAGCGAGGCCCCCGCTTCCAACGCGGCCGCCTCCGCCCGGGCAGCGGCCAGCGCCGCCTCCGCCTCCAGCAACTGCTGGGCCAGGACGGGATCCTCCAGCTCCGCGACCGCTTCCCCGGGCTTCGCCACCGCGCCCTCGTCGACCAACCAACGCACCGTCCCGCTCACCTCGGCGGAGAGCTCTATGCTTCGCCCCATTAAAGTTCCGGAGAACACCGATTCCGTTCCCAACCCGCCTGAGGCCGGCCTGGAAAGCCACCATACCCCGATGAGCGCAACGATCCCTCCCGCCAGGAATACCCGCACGATGAGCGGCCTGCGCATCTTCCATCCTCCATCCACCCAAGCTTCTGCTTCGTTCACAGCGTCCCTCTCACGGCACTTCCACATCCGCCGGCATACCGGCCTTCAAGCGGCCATCCGGATTCTCCAGGCGGATGCGAACAGCGAAGGTTAGATGAGCCCGCTCTTCCTGAGTCTGGATGTTGCGAGGAGTAAAGGAAGCCTCCTCAGCCACATGGGTGATCACCCCCTCAAAACGCTCGCCGGGGAACCCTTCTACCGTGACCGGGACCTTCATGCCGGGACGCACCCGTCCGAGGGCGGTCTCGGGGATATAAACGGTCAGCGTGAGGATCCGAAGGTCCACCAGTTGCATTACCCGGGTCCCCGGCGCCACCAACTCCCCAGGCTCCACCGTCCGCATGGCCACCATCCCATCCTGGGGGGCCCGTAAGGAATAGCGCCCCCGCCGAGCCTTTAACGCTTCCAGGGCTGCCTCGGCCTGGCGCAACCGGGCCCGGGCAGCCTCCCGCTGCTCGGCCGTTGCCCCGGCTTGCAGGGCAGCCAGACGAGCCTGGGCCACTTCCAGCGCGGCCTCCGCCGTTCGATAACGGCCCTCCGCCTCCACCGCCTGCGCCCTCAGCGCCAGCGGGTCCTTCACCATGGCATTCAGGTGGTTTTGCATAGCCAGGCTGCCATCGTAGGCCGCCCCCGCCCGGTTCACCTCCGCCCACGCCGCCCAGTAGGCATATGGGGCATCCAGCACCTCGGCCGGCAACGGCGGGCGCAGGTTGGGAGGAAGCTGTTCCCAATTTCGAATCGCCGCCTCCGCTCGGTTCTTCAGGATCTCCGCGATGTCCTTCATCGCCACGGCCTGCTCCAGCCGCGCCTGGGCGGCGCGGGCTTGGGCGGCCGCGACGGCTTGCTGGAGCTTCAATTCCTGAGGCTCCCGGAGCATCGCCAGGGCATCCTGCCAGGCCTGATAAGCACCATCCCGCAGCGCCCGGGCCTGATCCACCAGCGCCATCGCTTCCCGGAGCTCCTCCTCCCGGGGGCCCGCCTCCAGGGCGTGCAGCGCGGCTCGCGCCTGGGCCACTTGGGCCTCCGCCATCCGGATCTGCGCCTCCAGGAAGGCCGGGTCCAGATCCACTAAGGGTTGGCCCGCCCGGACGGCATCTCCTTCCTCGACCCATACGCGGAGGGCCCGGCCCCCTTCCACCGCGATCACATCCACCGTTTGGGCTTCCAGATACCCAGAAGCGATCAGCGGCCGGCTCGTCATGGGCCGGCATGCGCTGATGAACAGCAGAAAACCGATCGATAACGCGGGGATTCCCTTACGCATTGGACTTACCTCTCCTCCTTGCAGAAATCACTCGCAGCCGCCGCGCTTAAACCTTCTGTTTCGTGAACCCTCGTTCCTGTTCAATCACCCACAGAAAGACATCCTCCAGAGAAGGCACCACGCGTTCCACTGACCGAACCTCCAGCCCCGCCGCCTCCAGGCGTCCCCGTATGGCCTCCAGGGAAACGTCCGGCTCACGAAGGCAGGCGTGGATCCGCGCGCCGTGGAGGGCCACATACTGAACGATCGGCCATCCCCGCAGAACGGCCAGCGCATGATCCAGCGGGATCGCTGTGATCTCCAGCACGCTTCCCAGATCGGGCATGACCTTCAACTCGGACGGCGCCCCCTCTAGGAGAAGGTGGCCGTTGTGGATGAGGGCCAAGCGTGAACATTGCTCCGCTTCATCCATGTAGTGGGTGGTAACAAACACGGTGATCCCTTGCTCCGCCAGCTGATAAAGCAGAGACCAGATCTCCCGCCGAGCCAAGGGATCCATCCCGGCCGTTGGCTCATCCAGAAACACGATCTCCGGCTCGTGCAACAGGGCCACCGCCAGAGCCACCCGCTGCCGCCAGCCACCGGCCAGGTGACGGATCAGACGCCGCTCCTGTCCGACCAGACCCAATCGCCCCAGCAGGCCGCGGATTCGATCCGCTAAGAACCGCGGGGGCAAGTTGTAAGCCGCCCCGTAAAATTGCAAGGTCTCCACCACAGAAAGATCCGGATACAGGCTGAACCGCTGGCTCACATAACCGATCCGCGGGCGGATCCGGGCGGTCTCGCGGGTCGCATCGTGCCCCAGCACCCATGCGCGCCCCGCCGAGGGCTTCAGCAATCCCAGCAGCATCCGGATGGTCGTGGTCTTCCCGGCGCCGTTGGGGCCCAAGAACCCGAAGATCTCCCCCCGGCGGACCTCGAAGGAGACATGATCGACCGCGGTGAAGGCCCCGAAGCGGCGGGTGAGCCCCTCCGCGCGGATCACCACCTCATCCATGAGCGCCCCCTTGACGCATGAGATGAGCGAACACCTCCTCCAGGCGGGGCGAGGCCCATCGCGCCTCTTGAACGGTGACGCCGGGAACGGCCCGCGCCGCGGCTGCCACCTCTTGGGGGGAAAGGCTCCCTTCCCGCACCACCAGCCGGACCCGATCGCCCAGGACCACCGCCTCCAGGACGCCTGGGTGATCCGCCAGCACGGCGTGGACCCGCAGGAGCGGCTGGGCGATGACCTCGATGACCGGGTGGCCCAGTGAAGCGCGAAGCCGGTCCGGGGTATCGATCGCCAGCATGCGCCCGTGATGCATCAGGGCTACCCGGGTGCAGCGCTCCGCCTCATCGAGGTATGGGGTGGTCACGATGATCGTGACTCCCTGAAGATGGAACTCACTGAGCAAATCCCACAATTCCCGCCGCGACACCGGGTCCACGCCGGTGGTCGGCTCGTCCAGGAGCAGAAGGCGAGGCCGATGGACCATGGCGCCGATCAGCGCCAGCTTCTTCTGCATCCCCCCGGAAAGGTGGGCGGCCCGCCGATCCGGAAATCGCTCCAAGCGGGCGAAGTGGAGCAGGCGCTCCACCCAGCCCGGATCCGAGATGCCATACATTGCGGCGAAGAAAACCAGGTTCTCCCGCACCGTCAGGTCGCCGTACAGGCTGAAGCTCTGGGGCATGTAGCCGAGCAGCGGCCGGACTTTTCCCAGCTCCCGGAGCGCATCGTGATCGAAAAGCCACAGGGAGCCCGCGTCCGGCCGCAGCGCCCCCGCGAGGATCCGCAGCAGGGTGGTCTTCCCTGCCCCATCCGGCCCGATGATCCCAAAGATCTCCCCCTCGCGGACGGTGAAGGAGAGATCCGCCAGCGCGCGGATGGGCCCAAACCGCTTCTCCAGATGTTCAACCCTTACAACGACCCGATCCATCTTATCCCCCTACTCCAGGTGCCTCCGGAAGCGCCGGGCGGCGAGCCCCATCACGGCGATCCCAAAAAGGGTCAGCGCCAACGCCTTGTCCCACAGAGGCTCGATCCCCACCCCCTTCACGATGATCCCGCGCAAGATCGCCAGCATATAGCGCAAGGGGATCACATAGCTGATCCATTGAAGGGCATGAGGCATCGCCTGAATGGGGAAGAGCAGGCCGGCCAGGAAGATCGAGGGGAGAAGGATGAAATAGGTTAACAGCATGGCTTCTCGCTGGGTGGAGGCCACGGTGGAGATCAACAACCCGAAACCGAGGGAGGAGAGCAGGAAAAGCCCGGAGAGCGCTAAGAGAAGCGCCAAGTTGCCGCGGATCGGCACACGGAACCAGAGAGCGCCCAGCGTGAGGATCAGGCCGAAGTCGACGAAGGCGATCAGCACATAGGGGACCACCTTTCCGATCACCAGCTCCACGGGGCGGATCGGGGTGACGATCAGCTGTTCCATCGTCCCCTGCTCCCGTTCCCGCACCATGGCCTGGGCGGTCAGCAGCATCGTCAGGAACTGAAGGATCGCGCCGATGAGCCCGGGGATCATATAGTTCGCGCTGCGCAGCTCGGGGTTGTACCAGACCCGAGGGCGTGGATCCAGCCCAGGCATCCGCTGAGGATCTAAGTTGAGCGCCCGGCGGAGGATGCGGGTGGAATGATTTTGCGCGATCGAGAGGGCGGCGGCATAGGCGTTGTTCGCCACCGTGGGGTCGCTTCCGTCGATCACCAGGCCGACAGTGGCCGGCCGGCCGGCCAGGACATCCGCGCCGTATCCCTTTGGGATCAGGAGGGCTGCCTGAGCCGTCCCTGCATCCAGCATGCGGGCGAGATCCTCCTCTCGCTCCACATAGCCGATGATCCGGAACGTGTCCACCGCGCGGTAGGCGTCCACCAGCTCCCGGCTCTGGGGCGTGCGATCCCAATCCAGGATCACCATAGGGACGTGCCGGACATCGGTCGTCGCCGCGTAGCCCAGCAGAAACAGCTGGACCACCGGGATCAGGAACATGACCGCCAGCGTCCGGGGATCCCGCAGGATGTGCAGCGCCTCCTTATAGATCACCGCACCGATGCGACGAAACATCGGAACACTCCCCGCCGTCTTGTTTGGGTGCTTTTTCCATAGAAGCTGGAAGGCACTCTAGCGCCCGTTTGCAAACGGGAAACTCACCGTTCCCTGTTCCTATGCTGTTTCGGGATGGTGGGGTTTAAGATCCCATGTAGATAAACCTCCAGCGCCTCCGCGAACAGTTGATCGATCGGCGCTGGAGAGCGGATCCGCAACAGGCGGCTCAGGAGGATCTGGGAGAGCAGGAGGCCCATCCATAATTGCGCCCCCACCTGAGGGTCGAAAGGCCGAAGGAGACCCCTGGCCTGCTGGGCAGTGAGATAGGCGGCGACGGCCCGGAGGCCCGGACGGATGGCCCGGGTGACGAACACCCGGCGAACCCTTTCATTGCGGATCGCCTCCGGAAGGAGCAGGCGCATCGCCGCGACCATCGTCGGATCCCGGGCCAGGGCCTTTCCCAATTCCACGATCTGGGACAAAAACCGCTGCGGGGGAGCATCCTCCATCGTTCGAGCCATCTGCTGAAGCGGGAAGACAAACGATTTGGCTTCCACCACGGCCCGGAACAAGTCCTCCTTGTTGCGAAAATACCAATAGATCAGGCCCGGGGAGATCCCTGCCCTCCGCGCGATCTCGCGATTCGAGGTCCCCTTGAACCCCTTGCGGACGAACACCTGAAAAGCTGCCTCGATGATCCGTTGGCGCGTTTCTTCTTTTTTTCGCTTTCGAAAGCCCCTCATCGCGCCTTCCCCGTGGAAATTAACGGCCTGATTTCTGAATATATCATTGATTGATCGATCAATCAAATCTTAAGTTGCAGCGTTATATCTGTCAAGGGCATGTTTCAGGCTTGCCTCGCCCGGGGGATCCTCATAAACTCAGCAAGGGGGAGCCATTGAGGAGGCCGCGCGAATGGAACACCCGCTGAAAGCGGAAGTGATTGTGGTGGGCACCGGCCCCGGTGGAGCCACGGTGGCCCGCGAACTGGCCCGGGCCGGCCGAAAGGTGCTGCTCCTGGAGCGCGGCCGCCCCGAGCGCCATCGCCTGCTCTACGGAACCCATCTAGGGGCGCTGCGATATACGGAGCGTGGAGGGCTCTTCTTCACCCCCGAGGGGATCCAAGTGGTGGTCCCCTCGATGGTCGGCGGGGCCACCGGGATGTTCGCGGGCTGCGCGGCCCCGCCGCCCCCTTGGCTTCACGAGAAATACGGAATCGATCTCCACCTGGAAGTGGCCGAAACCGTCGAGGAGCTGGGGATCGCCCCCTTGCCCCCCGAGCAGCGCGGGGCCGCTTCGACCCGCCTGGCCGAGGCCGCTCGTGCGCTGGGCTACGCCGTTTACCCGCAACCCAAGTTCATCCGCCCGGACCGGACCCCCCGGTTTCACTGCGGTGCCCACTGCCTCCTGGGATGCCGCTGCGGGGCGAAGTGGAGCGCGGCGGAATTCGTGGAGGAGGCAGTGCAGGCCGGCGCCCTCCTCGTGACCCGAGCCCATGTGGAACGGGTCCTGATCGAGGATGGCCGTGCGGTCGGCGTGGCCGGCCGCCTGGCCGGCCGGCCCTTCATGGCACGGGCGGAGCACATCGTGCTGGCTGCGGGAGGCTTGGGCACCCCTCGCATCCTCCAGGCCTCCAGCCTGCGGGGGGCTGGGGAGCGGATGGCCATGGACCTCACGGTCATCGTCTACGGCCTGACGCGAGAGCAGGGAAACGCCCTGGATCCCCCGATGACCTGGTCGTGGGAAGACCACGAGCTGGGGGTGATGTTCAGCACGCTGGTGGATCCGTGGCTGCTTTACCCGGTGATCGCTGGCATGCGAGGCCTGCGCCCGTTGGCCGCCTGGCCCCGATGGAAGCACCTGCTCGGGGTGATGATCAAGCTGAAAGACAGCCTCTCCGGCCACGTGCGGCCCGACGGAACGCTCTCCAAGCCGCTCCTCCCGGAGGACCGGGAGCGTTTGCAAGAGGCAGAGCGGGCGGCGCGGCGCATCCTGCGGGAAGCCGGGGCGAAGCCGGACTGGATCTTCTCCTCCCCCTTGCGTGGAACCCACCCCAGTGCCACCGTCCGCATCGGGGATCTGGTGGACGTGGATCTACAAACCGAGATCCCCGGGCTCTACGTCTGCGACGCCAGCGTGTTCCCGGAGGCCCTGGGGCGGCCCACGGTGCTGACGATCATCGCCTTGGGGAAACGCCTGGCCCGCCAGATGCTCAAGCGGATCTGAAAAAGCAAAGGGGCGCAAGATGGACGCTGAAGCGCTCGCCCGACGTCTGGAGGAGATCCCACGGGTTCGATTGGTGCACGAGCCAACGCCTCTGGAGCTCCTCCCTCGGCTCAGCGCGGCGATCGGCCGACCGGTTTACCTCAAGCGGGATGATGCCATTGGGCCGGCGATGGGCGGAAACAAAGCCCGCAAGCTGGAATATCTGCTGGCCGATGCCCTGCGCCGGGGCCATCGCCGCGTGGTCACCTACGGCGGCCCCCAATCCAACCACGCCCGGATCACCGCCGCCGCCGCCCGGCGCCTCGGCCTGGAGCCCCATCTCTTCTACTTCGCGCCCCGTCCGCCCCGCCTGACCGGCAACCTCCTGCTGAACGATCTCCTCGAGGCCCATATGCATTTCCTTCCTTTCGGCGGCACCTCCCGGCCCCGCTCCATCGCCTGGACGGACTTTCTGGTCCGTCTGTTGGCCTGGTTGCGGGTGGGCCCCCACTATTTCATCCCGGTCGGTGGGCGCTCCGTCCTGGGCGGGTTGGGCTACGTGCGGGCGGCCATGGAGCTGCACCAACAGGCCCAGGCGGAGGGCCTGGGAAGCGCATGGGTGGTGGTGGCCGTGGGAACCGGTGGGACGCTGGCCGGATTGTGGGCAGGTCTGACGCTGCTTCAGTCGCCGTTGCGCCTGCTCGGCATCGACGTGGGAGCCTTGTGGAAAAACTTCCCTAAGACGATCGCCCGCCTGGCCGAGCAGATCTGCGCCCGCCTGGGGGAGCCACACCGGTTCCCCATCACCGAGGTCCCGCTGATCGAGCGGACCTATGTGGGCCCCGGTTACGGCGTGCCCTCCCCTCAGGGGAACGAGGCGCTGCGGCGATTGGCCCGAACGGAGGGAATCCTCCTGGACCCGATCTACACCGCCAAGGCGTTCGCCGGCATGTTGGATCGGATCGAGAACGGCCAGCTGGGGGAACGGGAGCCGGTGATCTTCCTGCATACCGGCGGGCTGCCCGCTCTATTCGCATTCGAAGGGTAGACATGCGCCGGGCGATCGGGCGGAGCATGGAAGGCTCAATCCGCGGGGGGCAGGAGCGGCATGCGCCA
The DNA here is from genome assembly GCF_042408365.1 of Thermoflexus sp. Taxonomy (GTDB): domain Bacteria; phylum Chloroflexota; class Anaerolineae; order Thermoflexales; family Thermoflexaceae; genus Thermoflexus. Next base: position 5,244 of record NZ_JBHOQJ010000197.1, on the reverse strand, counting down.
CCGGGGGAGCGGCGTCCGCGGGGCTTCCCGGGCGACCAGCATGACGCTCGCCACCATGAACAGCGCGCCGACCCACTGGATCGGCGTCAGGCGCTCACCGAGCAACCCCACCGCTAACGTCACCGTCACCAAGATCTCCATCACAGTCAGCAACGCCGTCTGGGTGCCCCCCAGCCGTTTCACCCCCATGAACATCCCCAGCCGCGAGAGCATGAGGACCGCTGCCATGGCGAGGATCGGACCGAGGGCGGCTGTGGGAACCTCGGAATGGGCGCCTCCGAAGATCCATCCGGCAACCGGGGCAAAAGCCGCCATCGCGGTCAGCGCATAAAGGGTCAGGGTTTGAGCCGGCATTTCATAGAGAACCCGTTGGCTGAGCACCACGTGCAGGGCGTAAAAGCCGCTGGAGAGCAACACCAGAAGCACACCGAGGAGATCAGGCCTCCCCTGAAAACGACCTAGCAGCAGCAGGAGACCTACGCTGGCCAGGAGCATTCGCAAGCGGGTGAGGCCCGGGATCGACTCGCCGTTCAGGCGGATCATCAAGGCCACCAGAACAGGATACATGGAGTAGATCAGGTGGGCCACCGCCGCATCCAGTCGGTGGAGGCCCAGATAATAGAAAATCGATCCCAGCGCGTTGGTAAATCCCACCGCCATACATCCCAGCAGGCCGACCGGATAGATGTAAAGATAACGACGCCAGCGTGGGTGGATCAGGTACAGCGCCCAGAGGACAAGGGCGGCCAGTCCGGTGCGCAGGATGACCACCGCGGTGGGATCGGCGCCTGCCTGATAGGCCAATTTGGCCAGGATCGGCGCTCCCCCCAACATGATCGCCGAGAACAGCGCCGCCAGAACCCCCTGCCATTCCATCGCCACCTCAGTCGGTTGACAAGTGTACCCTTAAACCTGGTTGCCCCTTGACCTCCCGAGGCTCATGCCGCACCGTAAAGCCGGAGGATCGCTTGGATCTGGGCGATGAGCATCCCGCGCCACGCCACCCCGGTCCGCCACCCGCCCGGACACGACACTGCATCCAGTTCCTCATGGCCCTTCACCGCTTCGATCCCCAACCCGAGATGCTCTAGGAGGTATGCGGTCAACCACGCCGCCGCGGTCAACTGCGGCTCGCCGGGAGGCCGCTGGCTGAAATCCCCGATCAACCCGATGCTCACGGTCGTCGCATTATGTGCTCTGACATGAGAAACCGCTGCGGTCAGCGGCTGGATCCGATAAAGCGTGCCATCGGCCCCCACCAGGAAGTGATAGCCCGCCCCGGGCAATCCGAGCCGCTCGACCTGAAAAGCAGCGATCTGAGCAGGAGTCACCTCCCCATCAGTCCCTGTTTGGTGAAGAACCACATATTGAATGACCCCCAGTGGCCGGAGGGGAAAGGAGGACCCCGGCCGGGTGGGGAGGCTTCCGACCAGATCCCGCCACACCGGCTCCGGCAGCCCGGGCACGGGCATACGGACCTCTTCCAGGATCCGGCGGACCCTCTCCCGGATCCCCGCGCTCAGGGAGGAAAGACGATCCAGGCGATCATGATCCGGCGGAGCTTCAGAGTGTTCCCCAAATCGATCTCCCAGAGGGAAAAGCTCCCGTACGGTTTGGATCTGGGATGGCCCCAACCGGAGGCGGGTGAGCAACCACGCGCAGAGACGAGCGACACAATCGATTTGAGGGGAGAGAGGCGGCTGATCCTTGCCCCACCCCGCCAACGCGATCCCCAAGCTCACACGCCCGTAACCGCCTGCATGATCCGTCATCGCTTCGAGAGGGAGCGTCCAAAAGACCTGACCATCGGCCATCACATAGAAGTGATAAGGAAAGCCAGGGCGATCCCCCTGCTCCACCAGGAACGCCGCCAAGGCTTCAGGCCGCAAATCCCCGGGGATATCCAGAGGATGCAGGATCAACCAGCGGATCAGCTCGGGAGGGCGCCGTGGCCATGGCGCGTGCCGCCGCCGGGGGAGGAGGGGCTCCATCCATTGCAGAGAGAGGTTTAAACGCTCCAGATCCTCATCCGCCCATCGTCGGGGCACGATGGGAACGGCCCATGGATCCCCTTCCACCCGCACATCGATGGCCCGGACCCATCCGGCGTGTTCGCCGAACCGAACACGCCACCACCCTCGATCCGCGGTGATCATCTCGGCGACCCCCCGCTGCCCTTCTGGAAGCTCCATGAAGGCCGATGCCTGGGAGGAAGGGAACAGACGCAGGCTCGCCGGGCGGCGCATGGAGAGTGATACCGGACCGGATGGGTGCAGCGGGACATCTTGGAGATCCCCCTGGAGGGCGAGCGCATCCCGAGGCACCCACCCCTGGCGGCCGGTCTCCGGCTGGAGCCAAGCACACCACCCGTTATCCTCGGTCCGCGCGATCACCACACCCGCGGCTCCCTTGGGGGCAGGATTCCCGAAAGCTTCCCCACCCGGGTGATGCCGCAGCCGGGTTTCTTGCCGAAGGATCGCGCGGGGGAAGCGGCTGAGTCCCACATCCCACCGGAAACGCGCCGCGAGGGCGCGATCCAGGTCGTCCAGCAAACGCTCTTTGCCCTCCATGAACCAGGGATCAACACGTTGCCATCGGTACAGGACCAGACATCGAATCGGGGGGTGTGCTGGATCGGCGTTCCAACGGTGGATCTCCGCATAGGCCTCATAGATCCATCCGGTATCTGCATCCGGCCATGGGATCGGCTTCCCCCCCTGATCGCCCATAGAGGCTTCCGTGATGAAGATCGGCAGATGGCGAAGATGAGGTGGTATGGCCTCGATGAAATCCTGATAAACGCGGAAGCCGGCGCGGCGGACCTCATATGGCGGCGGACAGCGAATCTCCGCGCTCAGGGAACGGGGATCCGGGCTCTGGCTCACGACGTGGAGGGCGATGCCATCGAGATCCGTTCCGAGGGCGGCCAGGAGATCATGGAAGTAGACCACCCAGTCGCCGGTGGGGTTGCCCGGGTAGCGGAGCACCGCGGTGAAGGGGGCCACCGCCGCTGGGATCACCCAATCGTCCTCGTGGCCGGGCTGGTTGCGGATCCATTCCCGACATCTTCGGAAACAATCCGCATAGCGTTCCGGCGTGATCCACTCCACCGCCTCGCATCGTCCGTCGGAGAGTTCAATACAGGCACCGGGCTGTTGCTGAGGATGATTGGGCTCGTTCCCGATGATCCAGAGATGAGCCCCGGGGGACGCGGCGACGAATCGGGCACAACGGCGGGCGAAGGCTTCATAGCGGCTCGAAGGCGGGAGGGTCCCGTTCGGGTAGCGGCCGTGGTTCAGCACCACGATCACCCCAAAACCTGCATCCGCCCAGGCCTGATAAGTCGATCCGCGACCGCTTGTATCCTCCGGATCGGCTCCGATCGTTTCCTCGAAAACCACCCATCCGGTCAAGCCGGCCCTGTGCAATCGCTCCCGCCACGGGCCGGGATCATGGATCCCGTAGAGGTAGACTGGCCAGGGGTTCCCTGTCATATCCGGCTCCTTCGTAGGGAGAACAGGCGCCTGAGCGCCGTTCGTCTTTTTCGCCCTCTCTGGCGATCAATGTTCTTCATAAAGGAAACCCGCGCGCACGAGGAAGCGGCGAACCCGCCCCCGGAATTCCGGCTCAAAGAGCATTGGGTCGGCGGTGGTCAGAATCGCCTGCTCCACATCCTCCAGCGCACGGAGCAGATATCGCCGTCGATCCTCATCCAGCTCCGCCATCACCTCATCCAGCAAGAGCACCGGGCTTTCCTGGAAAATTGATGTCAGCCAGCGCGCCGCGGCCAATTTAAACGCCAGGATCGCCGTTCGCTGCTGCCCCCGCGAGCCGTAAAGGCCCAGATCCACCCCATCCATGATAAAGCGCAGATCATCCCGGTGAGGGCCGATGCGCGTGGTGCCCCGCCGGATATCCAGCGCCCGCTCACGAAGGAGAACGCGCTGGAAAGCTTCCCTCAGCGAAGCCTCCTGAAGCGCCTCCCCCCATGCCATCATCCCCATGGCCATCTGCCCACCGGCCTGAAATGGATCGAAGCTCGGCACATACCGCAGCATCAGAGGCTCCCCACCGCTGAGCGCTTTGTGGATGTCTTCCGCATATCGAGCGATGGCTTGCAGGGCACGAATCCGCTGTTCGATCAGAGGGGCCCCATAACGGGCCACCGATTCATCCCACAGGTCCAGTTGAGCCGGATCGCCGCCCTCTTCCTGGAGGCGGCGGAGCAGAGCGTTGCGTTGGGAGAGGGCCCGCTGGTAAGCCGCCAGCGTCCGAGCGAAGGCCGGAGAGGTTTGAGCGATGAGAAGATCCAGAAGCCGCCGCCGCTCCGAAGGCGGCCCTCCCACCACCTCAACATCTTGGGGGGTGAACAGAACCACCGCTGCCTGTCCAAAGAGATCCAGCACCCGTTGGGGAGCTCCGTTAATGCGGACCTGCTTGCGGACCGAGGCGGTCTCCGGAGATCGAGGGCTCGTTTCCTTGTCTGCGACCAAGACAATCTCCAAGCGGACGGGTCCATCTTTGCGTACGAACTCAGCGATCAAGCGGGCGAACGGCATAGGATCCCGCCAGGCGGCCCAATGGATCAACTCGCGATCGTTGCTGGTGCGGAAGGAATGGCCTGTGACGACGCAAGCGATGGCCTCCAGAAGATTCGACTTCCCCTGGGCGTTCCCGCCGTAGACCATGCTCACCCGCGGCTCCAAGCGCCACTCGAGCCGCGCGTAGTTCCGAAACTGGGTCAGGCTAAGGGACCGAAGCCACATTCCCACCTCACTCCGCTCTTGCCTCTTCCTCACCTCCCCAACACGCAGGGGGCTGCGCGATCGGGGAAGTCGCGCGCCTTGGATTATTGCGAATGTCAGTCGTCACAAGCCAAACTATAATCATAGCAGAACCCGGGCTGCAGGGATAATGGACACAAGGAGCAGCCTGGTTCTTATGGTGCTCATTGGGGGACTGTTCTCTCTCATCTGCCTTGCCCCGCCCACTGCCTTCCCTATCCAGACACGGGCGCTAATGAAATCTAAGATCTAATAAGTTAATCCGTACATTCCATGCTGAGGATACGCCGTGGGGGAAATGGTAAGTTAATTTCTGGATTCCATAAATGTCCCTATGACAAACCAAGGTGGGGAGCAGAGGCAGGACGTTGGGGAAGAAAAACAGCTTTCAAGTGGGCAGCGGTGGTCATGTCATTCGGTAATGGTAATTTTTCTTCGTGGGGTGTGGGCCGCCTTCGGC
>NZ_JBHOQJ010000192.1:0-8567 GCF_042408365.1 Thermoflexus sp. | reverse complement strand
CCCAGCTCGCCCCCAAAATATCTATTCTCCCCCTCCCCACAGCCCTTCAGGCCGTGGGGAGAGGTAGAAAAGTAGAAAAGAGGTAGAAAAGAGGAAGCTTCACCTCCTTCACGTTGGATCCTCAGCGTGGGATGTGCAAATTCGCTTGTTCATAAGTGCCCCACTGCGAACGGGATTTGGTTCGTAGGAGGGCGTTTGAGTATCCATCTGCTTCTTGCGAACAGACGATCCGAGGTGTGATCCAATGGCGCGTTGGGCATGGCGATGGGTGCTGGGGGCGCTCTTGCTCGGATGCTGGGCGCCGGGGCGGCTTCCCGCCCTCTCTGCCTCCGAGATCATGGCGCGATCCGCCGAGGCCATGGCCCGGATGCGGAGCGCCCACTTCGTTTTGGAGCGGACGGGAGCTCCGGATTATCTAGATGCTGCACGGACGATGATGCTTCGGTGGGTGGAGGGGGATGTGGTGAACCCGGACGCGATGCAGGGCGTTGTCCGCGTGTTCAGCCTGGGCGTCGTCACCGAGCTCCGGATCGTCCGCCTGGGGGATCGAACGTGGATCGCGCTCGCCGGGGTCGAGCGCTGGGAGGAATTGACCCCCGAGCGGGGCGTGGTGATGGACCCTCGGTGGTTCTTCGATGCGGAGCGAGGGGTTCCGGCCCTCATGGCCCGCGCCCCGCTGCGCGTGATCGGGCAGGAGAAGCTGGAGAGTGGGATGGCCTATCACCTGCAAGGGGAGCTGGAGAGCGGGCCGCTGGAGGAGTGGTCGGTGGGGATGATCGCCGGGCGGTTGCGGGTGGATATGTGGGTGGAGGGGGGAACCTTTCGGATCCGGCGGGCGCGCCTGGTGGAGTTGGAGAGCGATCCCCGGGATCCCACCGTGTGGGAGCTCACGCTCTCCGATTTCGATCGGCCGATCGAAATCCAACCGCCCATCGGTCAATGAACGGGCGGAGGGAGGGCGAAGCGATGGTTCCCATCACGGAGCTGGTTTCGCTGCGCGGACATCGGGCGCTGGTCACCGGCGCTGCCTCAGGGATCGGTGAGGCGATCGCGATGCGCTTCGCCGAAGCGGGTGCTGCGATGCTGTTGGTGGACATCCAGGAGGGGGCTCTGGAGCGGCTCGCGGCCCGGATTCGCGCGATGGGGGTGGAGGTGCAATGGTTCCCGATGGACTTGAGTTCGGAGGAGGCCATCCGGGCCTTCTGGAAGACCCTTCCGGATCCGCAGGTTCCGGATATTTTGGTGAACAACGCTGGGGTTTATCCGTTCCGTGAATATTTAGAGGTCGATCCGGATTTCCTGGAGCACGTGTTGCGGGTGAATCTGAAGGCAGCCCTTTGGATGTGTCAGGGGATGATCGCCCGTCGAGGCCGAAGAGGAGGCGCGATCGTCAATGTGGGAACGATTGAGGCGATCCTGCCGTTCCAGAGAGATCTGATTCCCTACACGGTCAGCAAAGCCGGGCTGCTGGCGCTGACGCGTGGGTTGGCTCGAGACTACGGGAAATGGGGTTTCCGGGTGAATGCGGTCCTTCCAGGCGGGATCCGTACCCCCGGGACGCAGCGGTTGATCGGCCGGGCGTTGCGTTCCATGCACCCACGATGGTGGCTTGCCGGCTACGACTTCCAGCGGAGGCTTCCCTTGGGGCGTTGGGGCAAGCCGGATGAGGTGGCTCGTGTGGTGCTCTTTCTGGCCTCGCCGATGGCCAGCTATGTGACTGGGGCGTTGATCCCAGTGGATGGCGGTTTTCTTTCCGCGTAACGGTGGAAAGCGCTTGCCCCGCGTCCTCCCCTTAGGGGGTCGGTCTTCCCGGATCCAGAGGGGATCACCCGCCCTCGGCCTCCCCGCTCTCGGCCCAGAACCGCTCGAGGTCCTCGAGGGCGCGGCGCGCATACGCCAACGCGCGCGCCCGCTTGTCGCGGACCGGGCGATCCAGTGGGGGCAGCAGTCCGAAGTTGGCCTTCATTGGCTGGAAATCCCGCGGATCCGCGCGGGCCAGGTAATCGCACAGCGCCCCGATCATCGTGGTGATGGGGAAAGCAAGAGGCGGCTGGCCGCGAAGCAGCCGGGCGGCGTTGACCCCGGCCACCAGCCCGGTGGCGATGTTGCCCACGTATCCCTCTGCCCCGGTGATCTGACCGGCGAAGAAGAGATCCGGCCGGCCCCGGAACTGCATGGTGGGTTCCAGGAGCGCGGGGGCGTTGATATAGGTGTTGCGGTGCATCTGGCCGTAGCGTAGGAACTCCGCGTTCTGAAGGCCCGGGATCATCCGGAAGACCCGCCGCTGCTCCGGCCATTTCAGGTTCGTCTGGAAACCTACCATGCTGTACATCGTCCCCGCCCGGTTGTCCTGTCGCAGCTGGACCACCGCGTAGGGCGTGCGGCCGGTGCGGGGGTCGATCAAGCCCGTGGGCCGCAGGGGGCCGTAGGCCAGGGCATCGCGCCCGCGTTTGGCCAGCACCTCAATCGGCAGGCATGCCTCGAAGAAGCGCGGATCCTCCCGCTCGAAATCCCGCAGCTCGATCGTCTCGGCGTGGATCAGGGCGTCCACAAAGGCCTCGTATTCCTCTTTCGTCATCGGACAGTTGATGTAATCCCCCTCCAACTCCTGCCCCCGGCCGTAGCGGGAGCCCCTGAAACAGATGGACATATCGATGGAGTCGGCGGCCACGATGGGGGAGATGGCATCGTAGAAATAGAGATACTCCTGGCCGGTGAGTTGCTGAATCGCCCGCGCCAGGGCATCGGAGGTCAAAGGGCCGGTGGCGATGATGCACGGGCGGTCTGGGATCTCGGTGACCTCCTCCCGGATCACCGTGATTAGCGGGTGGCCCTCGATGTGCTCCGTCACGCACCGGGCGAAAAGCTCGCGGTCCACGGCAAGGGCCTTCCCAGCAGGCACCGCCGTGCGGTCGGCGCAGGCCATCAGCAGCGAACCCAGACGCCTCAGCTCCGCTTTCAGGAGGCCCGAGGCGTTCTCCAGCTCATTTGATCCCAAGGAGTTGGAACAGATGATCTCCGCAAGCCACTCCGTCGTGTGGGCGGGGGTGAACCGGCGGGGCCGCATCTCATACAGCCGGACGTGGATGCCCCGCTGGGCCGCCTGCCAGGCGGCCTCCGACCCCGCCAGCCCACCGCCTACGATGATCAACTCTGGCGTCATCTTGCACTCTCCATATTAGAAAGGCTTATTCACTTGTAACTATGCACAACGATTGGGCCTGGCAACATTTGGTCCGGAGCTCCCCCGAAGGGGCGGAACGGCCCCGCCCTCCTGGATCCTCCCTCCCCACGGCCCTCCGGGCCGTGGGGAGGGAGCCACGTGCCTTTGGCGCGCGGCTCTGCTCCCACAGCCACCAATTAGAACGATTGAATCGTTACATCTTTATCGACGTTCGGCGACCACCGGGATCCCGGACACCACATAGAGCGGTGTCCGGATAAACGGAGGGGCCTCAGTCCACGGTCTCGCTGGGATGAGACCTTGGATCACTTCATAGAACGCCGAGGTGAGGAGGATTTCCCCTTCCGGGGCCAGGCCGGCCAGGCGTCGGGCGGTCTCGGTGGCCTCACCGGTCGGCGTGTAGTGAAGATAACTGGATCCTCCCATCAGCCCCACGAGCGCGGTCCCCCGGTGGAGGACCCAACGCGGCGCGAGGCGTAGGGGCGGGGGGAGTTCCGAATGAAGCCGGCGGATCCGTTCCCGAAGGACCAGGGCTGCCCGCAGGGCCCGGATCGGATGGTCGTTGCCGGAGAGGGAGGCGTTGAACCAGGCCAGAACCACACCGTCCATCAGCGGCGTGGGGATCCCTCCCTCCGCCTGAACCCCCTCGTACAACAGGTTCAGATAGCGGTTGAAGACCTGATGGAGCGTTCCAGCGGGAAGGCCTTCGTTCCGGGCGGCTTCCTGGATCCGCTCTCGGAGTCCACTCCATGCAACGGCCAGCACGCTGAGGGTTTGCATCCGGGCCGGACCCGTGATCTCGTGCGGAGCTTTTTGCATGGCTTGCCAGATGGGGGAAGGGATGAAGGCCCGCAGCAGATTCCACCAGTAGAGATGATAGGTTTTCAATGAGGCGATCCGTCGCCCGAAGCGCAGGCGGGCCTGGAGCCGGGCCAGGACCTCGCGGGGATCGTAAGGCTTGGTCACGTAATCCTCCGCGCCGATCCGCAGGCCCTCCACCAGCTGGGCGATGGCGGAGCGGCCGGTGAGGATCAACACCGGGATATCTCGGAGCTGCGGGTTGGATTTCATCGCCTGGCATACGGTCAGGCCGTCCGCGTCGGGCAGGCCCAGATCCAGGACCACCACGTCGGGGCGCCAGGAACGCAGCCTGATCCATCCCTGGCGGGCTGTTGGGGCGATGGCGACCTCGAAGCCGTTCCAGACCAACAAATCGTGAAGCGCCCGCGCTTCGTTCGGATTGTCCTCGATGATCAACACGCGGGGTGGACGCGCCCCGCCCTTGTCTGAGCTTCCGCTCGCCATTTCAACTGTTTCCTCCGCTTCCCCAGGGCTTGGAGTCGGGCCGTTTGTTGCAGGTGCTTTGGCGCTCTCTGCTTTCCTTTTCCTTAAGGGAGAGAAAGCGGGTCAGCCAGCGTCGAACAGCAGCGAGCTGGAGGCCCGCCTTCTGACGAGCCTATAGAGAAGAGAGAGGACTGGCCATCCACGTCAAGTGTATACTGAAAAACAGCTTGCAGGGAGGAATCCAATATGGAGGACCTGACGCCCATCCGGCGCCAGTATCTGGACCTAAAGCATCAATACCCGGACGCCATTCTCTTCTTCCGGCTGGGCGATTTCTATGAGGCCTTTGATGAGGACGCGGAGATCGTCGCCCGGGAGTTGGATCTGGTCCTCACCTCACGGCCGGTGGGGAAAGGGCAGCGTGTTCCGATGGCGGGCATCCCGCATCATGCGGTGGAACCTTATCTCGCCCGCCTGGTAGAGAGAGGCTACCGGGTCGCCATCGCGGAGCAGGTCGGCGAGCCGGTGAACGGCCTGATGCCCCGCCGGGTGGTGCGGGTGGTCACCCCGGGAACGGCGCTGGAGCCGACCCTCCTGGACGAGCGGAAGCCGAATTATCTGGCGGCATGGATCGAGACGGAGGAAGGGATCGGCCTGGCCTATTGCGAGGCCAGCACAGGATATTTCGCCGCTACTCAGTGGACCGGTTCGGAGGCCCGGCGGGATGCGGAGGCGGAGCTCTGGCGCATTGCCCCTCGGGAGTGCCTTTATCCGGCCGCCCCTGGCGAGCCCCCCATGCCGCCGGTTGCGCCGGCGGAGGGCGCTTCAATTCATTTCACCCCATTCCCCGCCTATCGTTTTGAACCTGGGACGGCCCGCGCGGCGCTGCAGGAACACTTTCAGGTGATCTCGTTGCATGCGTTTGGCCTGGAAGATCAACCGCTGGCGATGCGAGCTGCGGGAGCCATCCTCCAATACCTCCGGGAGACCCGCCCGGAGGCTCTTTCTGTCTTGACGTCCCTAGAGACTTACACCACCGCCCGGTATATGCTCCTGGATCCCGCTACCCGCCGCAACCTCGAGTTGACTGAGCGCATGGCCGGGGACGCCCGAAGGGGATCCTTGCTCTCCGTGCTGGATTTCACGCGCACCCCGATGGGCGGGCGGTTGTTGCGGGCGTGGATTTCCCAGCCGCTGCGGGATCGGGCAGCGATCGAGGCTCGTCTGGATCAAGTGGAAGCTTTCGTGGAGGATCCAATCGCCCGGGAGCAGCTGGCCGAGCGGCTTCGAGGGCTCCCGGACCTGGAGCGGCTGGCCGGGCGGGCGCGCAGCGGCCTGGCCTCGCCCCGGGATCTGGCCGCTCTGCGTCGGGCGCTGGCCGTGCTCCCAGAGATCCAGGGGCTGCTTCGTCGGATGGAAGGCCCACGAGCGGAGGCCGTTCGGCCCCTGGCCGCTCCATTGGAGCCGCTCCCGGAATTGTTGAAGCTGCTCACCGAAGCCTTGGTGGAGGATCCCCCGGCCACGTTGCAGGAGGGCGGGGTTATCCGCCCCGGGTTCTCGGAGGAGTTGGATCGGTGGCGGGCCATCGCCCGGGAGGCCCAGGTTTGGCTGGCCGATTTGGAGCAACGGGAGCGGGAACGAACTGGCATTCGTGCTCTGAAGGTTGGATACAACAAAGTCTTCGGATATTACATTGAGGTCTCCAAGGCGGCCGCCCAACAGGTTCCTTCCGATTACATCCGCAAGCAGACGCTGGTCCACGCGGAGCGCTTCATCACCCCCGAGCTGAAGGAATATGAAACGATGGTCCTGAACGCGGAGGCTCGAGGGGCGGAGTTGGAGGCTGAATTGTTCCGGGATCTCTGCCGCCGCGTGGGCGAGATGACGCCTCGGCTGCGGGAGATCGCGGGCGCCCTGGCGTACCTAGACGTCGTGATCAGCTTAGCGGAAGCGGCGGCCCGTTATCGCTATGTGCGCCCCGAGCTGGTGGAAGAGGATGTGTTGGAGATCCGGGGGGGGCGGCATCCGATGGTGGAGCAGGCCCTGGCCGGTCGCTTCATCCCGAACGATGTTTCCCTGAATGAGGAGGGGCGGATCTTGATCCTGACCGGCCCGAACATGGCCGGGAAGAGCACGCTGCTGCGCCAGGTCGCGCTCATTGTGCTGATGGCCCAAATCGGCTCCTTCGTCCCCGCCGATCGAGTCCGACTGCGGCCGGTGGATCGCATCTTCACCCGCATCGGGGCCCACGATGAATTGGTAGCCGGCCGCTCCACGTTCATGGTCGAGATGAGCGAGACCGCCTACATTTTGCACCAAGCGACCGCGGAGAGCCTGGTGGTGCTGGACGAGATCGGACGGGGGACCAGCACCTATGATGGCCTGGCGATCGCATGGGCGGTGGCGGAATATCTGCACAACCATCCGAGGCGGCGGCCGAAGGTGCTCTTCGCCACCCACTATCACGAGCTGACGGCCCTGGCCGCGTATCTGCCGCGCGTGCGCAACGCCCATATGGCGGTCGCGGAGGTGGAAGGGCGGATCGTCTTCTTGTATCAGGTCCGCCCCGGCGGCGCGGATCGCAGCTATGGGATCCACGTGGCGGAGCTCGCGGGGTTGCCCCGGCCGGTCATCCGGCGGGCGCGAGAGCTGCTGGGCCGGCTGGAACGAGGGGAGCCGGCCGTGCGGCCGAAGGCCCCTCCGCCTGCAGCGCCCCTGCCGCTCTTCGCCGAGCATCCGGTTGTCCATGCCCTCCGCAACCTGGACCCTGAGTCCCTTTCCCCCTTGGAAGCCCTTCATAAGCTCTATGAGCTGAAGGGGCTGGTTGAGAAAGGATAAGGACCGGGCTCGTGGCGGCAGGCCTTTGGCTCTTGACAGGATCGTCATCTGCAGAAGCGGCTTACATCGCGTAAGCCGTCTCGCAGAGCTCATCATACCGGGGCGCCAGCACCGGCCAGGTCCATGCCGTGAGGGCCTGGCGGATCTCCTGAGGATCCCCGGGGACGCCCTGCAGCGCGGCAGCGAGCCGTTCGGCGAGATCCTTCGGGTCCCTGTAAGCGCACAGAGCTCGTATGGACTCCGGAAGTTGATCTAGGAGCGTTGATCCAGATGGAAGCAGCGGCCATGGGCCTTCGAAGGCGATGCGCATCAGGTGAATCGGGGAGTGGAGCCGGATACTTCCTTCGACCACGGCGCGGGCGGTCGATATCCACCGTCGTGCCTTCGGGTCCTCCGGGTTCAGGATCCCCAGGATCCGGGCGCGCAGGGTGTGGGGAAGCTGCATCACTCGGTTCGCCTCGATCTCCGGCCGCTCGCTTAGGAGTAGCAACCGGAAACTTTGTTGACCCAGGTCCCGATGGTCCATCGCCGCGATCATCCGGGGGATCTCCTCCGGTTCGCCCCGCAGGATCCAGAGGGCCAACGGCTCACGAGAGGGCTGGACCTCGGATGGGGTGGGGAAAGGGGTGAAGCCTGGAGGCAGCACTGCAGTGGATTTCGCGATCGCGGTGGCCAGCCCCTCATCATAGCGGAAGAGGGCGGCGAGGAAGCGTTGGCGCTGGCTTTCCCCGTGGAACAGACACCGCCGGACCGCTCGGACGGTGTGGATCTCGACTGCCCGCGCTTCCGGCGAGGAGATCTCAGGGCAGGCCAGCGCGCTGACATGCCAGTAGACCCAAATGGGGATCGACGCCAGCAGGTCAGCGGTCTCTTCAGCGAAAACCGCTCCGTCCATGCCATCTGTCATAATCACCAAATCGGGCAGGCCTGCCGGCTGGCGCGAAGGATCCCGGGCGGCGGAGCCGGTGAGGTAACGCCGGATCCGTCGGGCCAGGCGCTCCGCCCGATTCCGCGCGATGTCTAGGCGGAAAGAGGAAAACGGTCCGGACGGGGGATGAAGCGTGAACGCGAAGAGCGAATGCCGGCTGTGGCGCGCCCAGCCGTCGATCCACAGCCTACGTTCCGCGGTCAGAAATGGATCCAGAACCCAGATCCTCATCCTTCGGAGCCGCATTCTTAGATCCTTAATCCCAGGGCTTTTTAATTCTGGGAGTTCCCATGGGGGTTGTGGGCGGATCCGGGCGCCTTGGGCGCCCGGATC
>NZ_JBHOQJ010000159.1:0-16623 GCF_042408365.1 Thermoflexus sp. | reverse complement strand
CGCCCTTCATCGGCCCTTGGCGCCAAGGCATCCACCGCATGCCCTTACTCGCTTACACGTGACGCGGAGAACCCGTTTCCTGAGCTGCCCGCGTTGCTTTCACTCGCTCTCACGCTCTGTTCGGTTGTTAAGGTGCACCCCGGGCTTTCACCCGGATCCCATGAACGAGCCCCTTCGGACCCGCCAGCGGATGGCCGCTGGCCCCCGCCTCCAGACTGCTCATCCGGGTTCGGGCGTCAGCTTCCATCCGACGGGCTCTTCATTATAGCGAGAAACCTGCTGACTGTCAAGGCAAGTGGTGGAGATGACGGGACTCGAACCCGTGACCTCCTCCGTGCAAAGGAGGCGCTCTCCCATCTGAGCTACATCCCCACCCAGGTGGGCCTGCCTGGACTCGAACCAGGGACCCCTCCCTTATCAGGGGAGTGCTCTAACCGCCTGAGCTACAGGCCCATCACCCCGCTGCGTTTATGATTTTATATGGCATGGGCGGACCCTGTCAAGATCTCCGCCACACCGAGCGTCTGATCACGATCGGTGAAGTCAGGCAGAATAAAGGGCCGCGGGGAGGATGGGAGAAGTTCTTTGAGGGCTAGGAGCTGCCTTCGGCATCCTTCAACCCTTTTTGTCAGCGAATTGAGAACGCAATACCATAGAGCCAATGCTGCTCTCCCTCCATTCTTCGCCAAGAACGGCCACCGACCGAGGCATCCACGAGAACGTCCAACCCAGCCTCGTCGGCTGGTCAAACGTATCCCCCACTAATAAAGCTACCCAGCGGACAAGCGGGACAAAGCGACGCCAGCGGGGCCAGAGCAAGTCGATGCCCTTACAAAGAACGAGCGGCCTGATCCTCCGAAAAGGGGGGATCACCATGACGACTTGGCTTTATCAGATGAACCAGGAGAGTTACCCGCCGGAGCGCTATCGGGTTGAGGTCTGGGAAAAAGAGCTCATGCGCTGGCCGCGTTGGCAGGGCCAGCAGATCCGGGGCGATGGGGAGACCCCCAGGTAGGAGATACCATTGTGTTCTTCTGCGCGAAATCAGGGGATCGGATCCAGGGTTCTATGGGTGGGGGTGATTCTGGGAATATGGTCAGAGGGCGAGTTTTGCTTTAGGCCGGCCAGCCCGAGCGACTGGCCGAAGATGTGCCCCTGGTGGGACGAGCAAGCATCGCCGCTGGCGGATGAGATCCGAGGGGACTTCAAACAAGGCACCATGTGGAAGGTGCCGGATCGTCTCGTGCCTGAGCTGCGACAAGGGATACGGAGGTGGCTGGCCACTGCACCACCGCCAGCCTCGCATGAGTCGTCCCGCCGGACCCGACGGGTCCGGCGGCGCCGTCGGCAGTAGCTTCGCCGGTATCTCCGATGATGAAAACGATGGCGGGGGGGAGAAACCGGGCCCCAAAAGCGCCCCCAAAGCCCTCCGAAGGGAATTTGAACCCGCTCACCCGCCACACTTCCCCGGATTCGGCACGGACCGTGACCAGCTCAATTTCAAAGGAATAAGTCTCCTGGCTCGCTGTGGTCACGGTCCCTCCCAGCTGAGCGTGTCCAACCCCATCCTGGCGCTGGACGCGCCAGCTCCGAAAAGACCACTCCGCGGGTTGACGGGCGCCGCCATAGGCCTGGGCCAGGGCCTCGGGTCCCTGGAGCTCCTCCTGAAAGCTGGGGGCGCACAACGCATAAGCGGACTCCCAGCGCCCCTCTCGGAGGGCCGTCAGGAACTGTTCCGCAACTTCCTGCGCAGGCCGCGCCTCTGCCTGGATCCACCCCAATGTGCCAAGGAACGTGGTGAGCATGGTGGCCCCGAAAACGCCGATGCAAAGACAGGCGATGAGCGCCACTAGAAACAGTCCGGCTCCGATCAGCCACCACAGCTTCTGATTCCCTTGCGTGCCCGCTGGAGACATCTCCCCCTCCTGTTGTGTACGGCCATGGATGCAGGCTTAGCGTACCTGAGGCTTTGGAACAATTTGGGAACAACTCGAGGATAGATCTTCCATCAGCCGAGCGCTTCTACCATGTTGTGGGGGTATGCGCTTGGGAGGACCGAAGGCCCTCGCCCAGCCCCCAAACTACCGAGGAAACGGCTTAAAGGCGAGCCCAGAGGTTATCCGCCCCCCTCGATCACACATCCCTAAAGGAAGCCCCTGGACGTTTCGATCCTCAATGCGGTCGCACTAAAGGGGGATGTCACCTGTTGCGTGGCTTCGAGCGATCGAAGAGGCGCTTGCTTTTCGATGTTCCGCCCCCTATAATCAAACCGCATGTCTGAACCTGCTTTCAGGATGGGAGACCAATGCGGAATCGCAATCTCTGGCTGGCCATCATCAGCCTGCTGGCCGTTCTGGCCCTTTGGGTGGATTTCACAGAAACCCGCATCGATTTCCTGGGGCTCCAGAAGGAGATCCGCACGGTGCTCGGGCTGGACCTTCAGGGAGGGATCCAGATCCTCCTTGAGGCGGATGTGCCGCCCAACCAACCGGTGGATCGGGGGAACCTGGAGGATACTCGCCGGATCATCGAGAACCGGGTGAACGCCCTGGGGGTGAGCGAACCGGTTGTGCAGATCGCTGGGACCCGACGGATTGTGGTGGAGCTCCCGGGGGTCACCAACTTGGAGCAAGCGGTGAACACGATCAAGCAGACGGGCCTGCTGGAGTTCGTCGACGCCGGCGCGACCCCCATCCCGGAAGGCACCACGGTCCGCACGACCATGGATATCTCCCCAACCGAAACGGTCCCGGTGACCGGGACGCCGGCGCTGACCCCTACTCCGGCGTTGACGGAAACGGCACCGCTCACAGGGACGACTCCGGTGAGCCCCACGGAGCGGGTTTACCGGACGATCATGACCGGCCGTAACCTGCGCAGCGCCCGGCCCCAGCTGGATCAGTTCCGCCAGCCTGAGGTGGCCTTCACCCTCGACGCGGAGGGCACACGGATCTTCGCCGAATACACGTCCCAGAACGTCGGGCGCTATCTCTGTATCGTGCTGGACAAGAAAGTGATCTCCTGCCCGGTGATCCAGGAGCCGATCACCCAAGGCCAGGGGGTGATCCGGATGGGCTCCGGGAGCACCCTGGCGGACGCGGAAGCCCTGGCGGTGACGCTGCGTTATGGCGCCCTGCCGGTGCCGCTCAAGATCGTGGACACCCGGAACATCGGGCCCACGCTGGGCCAGGAGTCCATCCACCGCAGCTTGATCGCGGGGATCGTGGGGTTCACTACGGTCGCCCTTTTCATGGTCCTCTATTATCGAGTGCCGGGCGTTTTGGCCGTGCTGGCCCTTAGCCTGTATACCGCCCTGGTCTTCGCGATCTTCAAATTGCTCCCGGTCACCCTAACCCTGCCGGGGATCGCCGGGTTCGTGCTTTCGATCGGGATGGCCGTGGATGCGAACATCCTCATTTTCGAGCGGTTGAAAGAGGAGCTCCGGGCCGGCCGAGACCTGAATCTGGCGATCGACTACGGCTTCGAACGTGCCTGGCCTTCCATCCGGGACTCGAACATCTCCACCTTAATCACCTGCGCGATCCTTTACGTGTTCGGCCTGAACTTCGGAGCGAGCATGGTGCGCGGGTTCGCCCTGACCCTGGCCATCGGGGTGGCGGCCAGCCTGTTCACCGGCATTTGGGTCACCCGCGCCTTCCTGCACGCGCTGTTGGATCGGTTCAGTGCCCAGGCCCAACCCCGCTGGTTCGGGCTGTGAGGAGACTTCTGGGAGGCATCGGATGATCGACATCATCGGCAAGCGTTACTGGTATTTCGCTCTGTCTTTTCTGGTGATCATTCCGGGCCTGATCTCCCTCGCCCTTTATGGGCTTCCCCTGGCCATCGATTACACCGGCGGTTCCCTGATGGAGATCCGCCTCCCTCCGAACGCTACAGTCTCCACGGAGGACGTCATCGGGATCGTGGGACAGACCACCGGGTTCAACGTGGCTGACATCCGGGTCCAACCTTCCCTGCAGGGCACGCTGATCATCCGCACCCGGGAGATGGACGCGGCCACCAAGACCCGACTGGAGGAGGCCCTGCGGTCCCACTATGGGGAGATCACCTTAGAGCGCTTTGAGTCCGTCGGGCCCACGGTGGGAGCGGAGGTGACCCGAGGCGCCCTGGTGGCGGTGGCGATGGCCTCCTTGGCGATCATGCTCTACCTCACCTTTGCGTTCCGGCATGTCCCGCACGCCTTCCGCTACGGGGTCGCCGCCGTCCTCGCCCTCCTGCATGACGTGGCAGTGGTGGTGGGGACCGCCTCGATCTTCGGCAAGGTTTTTGGATGGGAGGTGGACGCCCTCTTCCTCACCGCTGTGCTCACCGTCATCGGTTTCTCCGTCCATGATTCCATCGTGGTGTTCGACCGGATCCGTGAGAACCTCATCCGCTACCGAGGCGAGCCCTACGAGCGCATCGTGAACCACAGCATCCTCCAAACTTTGGATCGCTCAATCAACACCCAGCTGACGCTGATCTTCACGCTGATCGCCCTGCTCCTTTTCGGGGGGACGACGATCCGCCAGTTCGTGGCGACCCTGCTGATCGGGATGATCAGCGGGACCTACTCCTCGATCTTCAACGCGGCGCCGATCCTGGTGGTCTGGGAAAAGCGGGAATGGCGGACCTGGTTCCGCCGGCCAGCGGAGCAGCTGGTCCCTTAATGGAGTGGGGGGTTGGGGAGCGGCGGTCTCGCCGCTCCCCAAATGTTCTCCCGCCGTAGACGAACGGGGGAGAGCGGGGAATAGGGAAGTGGAGCCCCTACCCGAGATCCCTATTCCTCTCCTTCCAAAAAACAGCGCAACCCCTCGACGATTCCCTCCACCACCCGTTCCCGCCCTCGGGTGAGGAGATCCCGGTCCAGATACAGGAAACCGGTTTCGATGATGGCGGCAGGGGTCTCCGGCGCGATCTCCCGAAACGCATGGTAGTCCGTCATATCGTAGGTGATGCTATCCGCGTGAAAGCGCAATCCGGTCCTCCGGCCATAGGCGGAGATCAGACATTCCACCAGGCGATCGCTCTGTTCCGGCACGGCGTCGGCTTGCGCCCGCGCCACTTTGAAGCCGGTCGCCAGCTCATTGATGTATTCGCAGGAATCTGCGTGGATGGACAGGAGGGCCGCCGCGCGATAGCCTTGAAGCCGCTCATCGAATTCTTCCAGCACCTCCACCGAGTATCCCAGCGCTTCCAGACGACGGGCCACTTCCTGAGCAATCGCCGTGTTGACCTCAACTTCAGTAAGCCCATCCGGACAAACGGCCCCACTATCATGCCCCAGATGCCCAGCGACCAGGCCCACACGGGGCGCCCGGGAAGGAGCGGGAGGTTGGGGAGCCAAATAAGCCTCTTGCCCCGTGATGGCGGAGATCCGATGGTAGAGCCATGCGCCCCCAGACAGCACGAGGATGAGGACCGCCATAGGAACCAGGAGCCGTGAGAACACGATCCGCGATCCGAAGGCCGCCCCCTTCGAACGCGGATAAGCCATCGGCGCTCGGGCTCGCTTCCGGGCTTCCCTTTGGAAGGGCATGAAAGTCTTCATACCGTCCAACCTTTCCCATTGGACTTCGGACAAGCGGGCGGTCCAACCTCTCGTCCGTGCCCTCTTCTCGTGCGGGGCAAGCCCCTCCCACCCCAAAAGCCCCCACACGGAGGAAATGGGTGAGTGTGTCTAAAGTCCAGCTCCCAAGATCCCCCGAGTTCAACGGGGCGCGAACGCCGATGATCTCACTGGCGACGCTGGACAATCAAGGAGAGCAAAACAAAGGTTAGCGAGGCGCCGAAGAGAAGAGAGGAAATCGCATTCAATTCCGGTGTGATCCCAAGCCGCACTTTGGAATACAGCAACACCGGGAGCGTGGTGGATCCCGGACCTGTGACGAAGAAAGTGATCACGAAATCATCGATGGAAAGGGTGAACGCCATCAGAGCACCTCCCAAGATGCCCGGTAACAGCAATGGCAGGGTGATGCGCCGGAAAGTCTCCCATTCGTTCGCCCCCAGATCCTGCGCGGCTTCCTCCAAAGTGCGATCGTAGGTCGCCAGTCGAGCGCGAACAATCACATAAACAAACGGTATACAGAAGGCGACATGGGCGATGAGGATGGTCCACACACTCAGAGGGGTCTGGGTCAGCACGAAGAACAGCAACAAGCCCACACCCATGACGATCTCGGGGATCACGATGGGAAGATACAGCAAACCCTCTAAGAGCGCTTTGCCGAGAAATCGGTAGCGATCCAATCCGAGGGCGAGCATGGTGCCCAGGACGGTGGAAATCAGGGTGGCGAGGAGAGCGATCATGAGGCTTCGTTGAGCGGCCGCCATGACCAACGCATCGCGTAGAACCCGCTCATACCACGCAGTGGAGAAACCTTTCCATACGGTCGCGATGGGAGAGGAATTGAAGGAGAACATCACCAGAATGAAGATCGGAATATAAAGAAAGAGGAAGGTGAATCCGATCATGCCCGCACGCCACTCCGCAGCGAAACGGAAGGCGGGAACCGGCCATGGCTCCACCCGTAGAAACCGGCTCAACACGTGCTCCCGATGGATGTCGAGGAGGACCAGCCCAAGGAAGACGAAAGTGAAAGAACCCCAGGTCAAGAGATGCCGCAAGATCTTTCCAGCCCGTCCAGGGCGGCGCCACAACCATCCGGCCAGGAGCAGCATACCATAACTCGCCAGCAGGCCGCTGACCAACCGCGGCCAGCCCGGGCCCTCCGGGCCCGTCCATCGTCGGGCCAGCTCCAGCAGATCGCCCAGGACGCCCAGGCCGGTTAACCAGGGGATCGCAGTCGCCAGGGCACGCCCGAGGTGCAAGGCGATCAACCCGCCGGCCGTCCACTCCACCCCTTCCACAACATACAGCATCCAGCCGGGCAGGGGGCGGATGGCCGCCCGCTCCGGTTGAGTGAGCATGGGGACGCTCATAACACGCGCTCCCTTCCGCCGACACGCAGGTAAACCATCGTAGCGGCCAGCACCATCGCCATCAGGATCAGGGAGAGGGCAGAGCCGAAGGGCCAATGGCGGACCGTCAGGAACTGATACTGAATCACATTGCCGATCATGATCGTCTTCGCCCCGCCAAGGAGATCCGGGGTGATGAACGCACCCACCGAGGGGATGAACACCAACGTCGACCCTGCGAGAACGCCAGGGAGGGTGAGCGGCCAGATCACCCGCCGGAAGGCATGCCACTCGTTCGCGCCCAGATCATGGGCTGCTTCCACAAGGGAGAAATCGAAGCGCTCCAGCGTGGCATACAGTGGAAGGATCATAAACGGCAGCTCGCCATAGACCAGGCCGAGGATCACCGCGCTCTGGGTGAAGAGCAAAGAGAGGGGCTCTCGGATCAAGCCTGCGCTCATCAGAAGGCCGTTGATTGGACCATCTGAGCGTAGCACGAACATTAACGCAAGGGTACGGACGAGGAAATTCGTCCAGAAAGGGATCATGGTCAGGATCAGCAGCGTGTTACGCCATCGCGCCGGAGCGCGGGCCATGGCGTAAGCCACCGGGTAGCCGATCAGGAGGCACAACCCAGTCGTCACCAGCGCGATCCATAAGGATATCAAAACGATCTGAACGTACAGGGGGTCCAGCGCTCGCTGATAGTTCTCCAACACGAAGATCCATCGGATCCCTCCGTACGGCCCCCGTTTCAAGAAACTGATCACCGCGATAATGCCCACAGCGAAGGCGAAGAAGACCAGCAGGTAAAAAGTGCCCGGGAGGATTAACAACAAGGGCAGGCGGCCCCGGGGGATCGCAGCGATTCCCAGCGCCATCGCCAGGAGGGAGAGGCTTAAGCCGACGCCCAGGCTGAGGGCAAACATGAGCCCCAGGCCGAAGGCCATCCCGAAGGCCGCCCGGGCCAGGACCAAGGAAGGGACAGCCGGAAGCCCCAGGACCCAGGCGGCGGCGAGCACCGCGTCCAGGAACCCCAGCCCTCCCAACACAGCGCGCCAGAACGGCTCGGCAGCCCCTCCCGCTATGAAAACATTCAAGAGGCCGCTGATCACCAAGAGCCCCAATACCCCAAGGGAACGTCCCTTTCTGCCCGGGATCCCCGTTTCAGGCATAGGATCCTCCTATTCCATCAGAACACGCGTGCTCTCCGGCGACCACGCCACCCATATCGCCGCGCCCGCGTGATAACGATGCACGGACGCACTGCCATCTTGGTTTTGCATACGCACCCGCAATTCCAGCCGCTCGCCCACCCGCACCCGAAAGAGGGTATCCGTTCCGATATAAATAACCTCCTCGATCACCCCCAGATAGCGATTGGGAGTATCCCCCGGCTCCTCGGCGCATAAGCGAATCCGCTCCGGGCGGATGGCCACGGTCACCACCTGGCCATGGTGAACACCCCTCACCGGCGCCGCGAGGATGGCAAGCCCCTCAACCCCCACCTGGACCATCCCTTCGGCCACTGCTTCCACACGCCCCTCCAGGAAATTCGTTTCTCCAATGAAGTCAGCGACGAAACGGGTAGCCGGGTGCTCATAGATCTCGACCGGGGTTCCCACCTGGAGGACGCGGCCCTGGTTCATCACCGCGATGCGATCCGACATGGTCATCGCTTCTTCCTGATCGTGGGTGACATAGATGAAGGTGATGCCGACCTGATGCTGAAGCGTTTTCAATTCCAGCTGCATCTCCTTGCGCAGCTTCAGGTCCAGCGCTCCAAGCGGCTCATCCAGCAGCAACACCGCCGGGCGGTTGACCAAGGCACGGGCCAGAGCCACCCGCTGCTGCTGGCCTCCGGAGAGCTGGCGGGGATACCGGTTCTCCAGCCCGGTGAGCCGAACCAGGCGCAAGGCCTCCTCCACCCGTCGGCGGATTTCATCCCGGGGAAGGCGCTTCATCTCAAGGCCAAAGGCCACGTTCTCAAAAACGGTCATGTGAGGGAAAAGGGCGTAATGTTGAAACACGGTGTTCACGGGGCGATGGAAGGGAGGCACATCGTTCATGCGTTCGCCTTTGATGTAAATCTCCCCCTCCGTAGGGCGCTCGAATCCAGCGATCATCCGAAGGGTGGTGGTCTTTCCACAACCGGAGGGGCCTAGCAGGGAGAAGAACTCGCCATCCCGAATCTGGAGGCTGACCTGATGAACCGCCTCCACCTCACCGAAATGCTTGCTCACGTTTCTGAGCTCCACCGCGAAAGCCATCTCCTGCCCCCCTTACCCAGGGATGTCGAGCACTCAAGGATTTTAGGGCTCAAGGTCGCCCTCCTCTATTTTCAGAGGTTGAGGAGGATCCATGCGGAGGACTTCGATCCCAGCGTGTTATTCTCTTTCCCAGTTAACGAATTGGGCTTGCTCTGTTGTGAGCAGAGATCGTTCGTATGATTTCTGTGTGGGGCGGAATGGCTTCAGAAGCCTCCAAGTGAGGAAACCCACGACGAAACGCCGATATCCGTATTTGCGTTGCGTGAGAACAGCTGAACAGCTACCAAAGTCCTACAGCCCTTCCGGTCGGGCGCCTAAGACGGCAATCCGAGGCAGGCCATCCCGCCGGCGGGCAGCTAACAGCGCCAGGCCCTCATAGACGACATGGGCGGCAAGCAACGCAGTGATCCCCGATGGATCGTACGATGGGAGCACTTCTACCACATCCATCCCCACCAGGGGGAGACCGACCAGCCCACGAAGCAATGAGAGACCCTCCCATGATGTGAATCCCCCGACCTCCGGCGTGCCGGTTCCCGGAGCATACGCTGGGTCAAAGAAATCGATGTCGAACGAAAGGAAGGCCGGATGATCCCCCACCCGATGGAGGATCTGACGGGCCGTGTTCTCCAGGCCGATCGCCCGCACTTCCGCGGCGGAAAGGACCTCCAGGCCCATGTCCTGTACAGCCTGCCAATCCTCTGGGGCATAGATCGGACCTCGGAGGCCAACTTGGATGGAGCGCTCCGGGAGGATTAACCCTTCCTCAACCGCTCGCCGAACCACTGTGCCGTGGGTGTAACGATGTCCGAAGTAGGCATCCCACGTGTCGGGATGGCTATCGAACTGGACCAGAGCGACAGGTCCATAGGCCGCAGCAACCGCCCGCAACTCCCCCAATAGCACCGAATGATCCCCGCCCAAACCGATAGGGACCACACCGGCCAGGGTCAGCGGGGAGAGGAAATCCGCGATCCGCTGAAGGGAGTCCTCGATGAAGCCAGGCGCGACCGGGGCGTCGCCGTAATCCACGACCGAGAGGTGCTCGAACAGGTTCACGCGAAGGAAGGGGTGATATGGCCGGAGGAGAACCGAAGCACTGCGGATGGCCTCGGGACCGAAACGAGCGCCCACGCGGAATGTGGCCCCAGTATCGAAGGGGAGCCCCACGATCGCCACATCCACATCCTCAGCGGTCTGCACATGGGGCAGTCGCATAAATGTGCGGATGCCTGCAAAGCGAGGGAACTCTAAGGCATCCGGCGGTTGATAACGAGCCATCGAACCCTCCGCCCTTTGAGGTGGGAAAGATCATAAACAAAATCGGATCCGCTTCGTGCGATGATTGATCGTTCCCATACCGGCGCCAAAGCGCCCTACTACAAACGGCCCCGAGGGTTTTTCTCTCCCTTCCCCCAAATGAACTCAACGGGCCCGGGCATCACCGATGGCTACGCCTGAGGCCCCCGGGCGGGGGCGGGCACCGTCGCAGGCGGAACGGGAGCGCCCAGCGCGATGCCGCAATAAGGGCACAGGCTCCATTCCAGCCGTAAAGGCCGCTGGCAGCGAGGGCAAGGTTGCTTCAGGCGGGTATGGCAATATGGGCAGACGATAAAATCCGCTTTCACCCGCCGGCCGCAGCCCGGGCATTGCTCAATCTCCTCCAGGCTCTGGAGGATGAGCTCCTCCTCCAACGCCCGTTCATAGGCCTCCGCCAGGGTCTCCCGGGGGCGCAGGATCAGATAAATGAGCAACCCCGGGATGTTTAACACAGCGACCAATAACGTGGCCAGAAACTGGGTCGGCAGATCCCGGGTCCGCGATCGGATGTCCCGAAAGGTCCAGATCACCATGCTCAACCAGAAGGCGGCCACCGTCGCGCCCAGGAAAGCCACGGGAAGCAAAATCAGATCTGTGAGATCCATCGGCTCCAGGCCCTCTCAGGAGATCAAGGTTTAAGCATTTTATGGAGAAATTATAACCCATGAAGGGCCTATTACACGAAGCCTCCCCAACTCCACCGCTCGATGGGTGGGGCGCTCCCCTCCCGGTCCGATGACCTCAGCTCGTAGCCCATCGGGGCGATAGAGGCCGGCTCGCAATGGGTAGATGCCGGGCGGGAAATCCGTTGGGATCTTCAGGGGATGAGGATCCGCGAAGCGATCCCCAGGCTCCCACCAGGGGGAGGGAAGATCTCCCAGCGCGGGCGGACCATCGTGCTGCAAGAGAGGCGGTTGTTCCAGATCTCCTGCGTGTACAAACACGCGCCACTCCTCTCCCGGCGCTGTCTCCACCTCCCAGTAAAGGGTGACCGTGATCGCCTCTCCCGGAAGAACTTCTGCTGGATAATCGACGCCGATCAAGCGGACTGGGCCCACCCGCACGTTCAACGGATGGGTGGGAGAAAGCTGTGCGCCCCCTCGGATTTTCCCGGCCTCCACGATCAGGTGATCGATCGGTCGCCCTTGGCCATCGCGCACTGGGGCGATCCACCCGGTATCCCTATCCCATAGACCGATATGCAGCCGGAGGAGCGTCGGACTCTCATTGCCATAACCGATGGGCACCCAGTAAGGGTCTATGAACCGAAAGCCCGGCGTGCAATCCGTGGTGGAAAAGAGGCCCCGGCCCGGGTGGCGGTCCACCTGTCGAACGTCCCGCACCCGAGCGGTTGGAACCGGATGGAGAAACACGCTCCAAGGCCGTTCCGTGGGGCGCAGGCACTCCCAGAACAGGGTGATGGGAAGGCGCTGCCCAGGCGCGGCAAAGCCCGGCCGATAAGCCACCAGCCGCAGGTGATCCCCCAGGACGGCGTTCACCATCCGGGCCCCGGGAGGAAGCTCCGTCCAGGGGGATGGCCCGGCATACGTCGGCCAGATGTAGCGGATGGGCGCGATCCACGCGACGACCAGCCAGATCACCGCGGGGGCCCAGATCCATCGGCGCTGCCCACGCCGCACCCATCGCCGGATCCAGTACTCCCACCCCACCCACAGCATCCAGGCGATCGGCCCGATGGCTGGGAACAACAGCCGACCTTGGGAAGCTAAAGTTAAGGATGTCCATCGGATTAACCCGAGGAGGACCAGCCCGGTGTATCCCAGCGCCCCCGCCCATAGCGCGAGCAACTCACGGTTGGATCGACGCCAGGCGTCCAGCGCCGCGAGGATCAACCCTAGAGCTGATAAGGCCCCCCAAATCTCCAGGAAGATATAGACCGGAGGGTCGGCCACGATGTTAAACCACCCCCATACCGCCCAGAAGGACCATATGAACCCACGGATCTCCGAAATGAACTCCGTGAGAGAGCGAGGGGGCGATCGGCGGCCAAAGATCTCCAACATGACATTTAACCCGGTGGGATCCCCATATAGCACGGCGTTGCGCAGGAACCACCACCCCGAGAGAAGCCCCGCCAGCCCATAAACCAGGACCAAGCTTTGCAGAACCTTCCTTCCACGGAGCGGATGCTTCTTCCAGAGCGCCAGCAGGACCACGAACGCGAACAGCCAGAGGGCCAGCCCGCTCAGCTTGCTCAAGGCCGCCATCCCCAGGACCAACCCGAGGGCGATGAGACGGGAAGGGGAGGGGCCTTTCCGCCAGAGGGATGCAAATAGCCAGAGGGCGATGGCCGAGAGCGTGTTGATCAGGACATCGTTGTTCACCGCGCCCATGATGAACAGGAACATAGGGTTCCAGGCCACCAAGGCCGTGGTGCCCAGCGCCCAGCCCGGTCGATCCGGGGCCATCACCCGCAGAGCCGCATAGACAGCGAGGAGGGTGATCCCTCCCAGCAGCAGCGAGAACATCCGCCAGAGATGGAGGGTCCATACGGCCCCTCGCCACGGGAAGCGCTCCCAGGAGCCATGCAGAGCCATGTTTTTGTTATCCGGAAGGGAAGGATCGCCAGGCGTAGGATGGCGGTTCTCGATCAGGACGCGCTCCAAGTCGTCGAGGGGCAGGTGGAACGCTCGGGTGAGGGCGGCCAGGATCAGGTAATACAAGGGGGGCTGGCTCCCCTCTTGACGCCATGGCGTGTCTTCCCCCGGCCGCTGGACCGGCAATCCCCCACCACGGGCCAAATGGGCGGCCAGGCCAATATGCCAGATCTCATCGGGCGCCTCAAAAAGGGGGGTGGCGACCTGAAATAGAAATCCGAGTATGAAAAACGAGAGGAGCAGCAACCCCAGTGCTCTCATCTTTGGAGCCCCTATCCGGCCATTGGTTGGTCCACCCCTCCCGTGCAGCTCTGGAGAATGGGAGGGGGAGAAAGATCCTTTGGGGGCCACCGAAGGCGGCCCCCAACCCCCAAAAGTCCCCAGAAGATGACCAACTGCATAATTCCTAAATCAAATATGGAAGAAGCGCTACACCGGAGCTCGCTTCGGCTTGATGGATGAATTTCTTGTGGCAGCGGCTGAGCCGCCACAACGAGAAATTCGCCCCTACAATAAAATAGCTCAATTGGACGCTCGTGGAATTTAGCGCACGCGACCGCCAGGCTGTCGCGGAAAGAAATTTCCCATGCCCGCTTGCTGTTGGAGGATCTATGATATCTCGAATCCACACCCGGTGGTTGCGCATTGGGCTCGCCCTTCCCATGGTCATCGGCCTGATCGGCGGCTTGACCTGGGCGCTGCGGCCGCGAACGGAACCCGAGACGGCCCAGTTGGCCCGTCGGGAGTTGCAAGAGGCCATCCGTCAACTTGATCTTTTTCTTCAGACCTATCCAGCCACACCGGACGAAGCCCAGGGGGCCTTAGAGCGGGCTCGTTCGGCCTTTGAGAAAGCGGCAGGACATCTGGCCCTAAGCCGGGCGAGCGAGGTGCGGCAGCGGCAGACCGACTTTCACCAGCTCCAGGATTTAACAGCCGCTCGCGCGGCACCGGAGGTTGTCCTTCCGCTCGCCCGTCAACTGCGCGAGGCCTTACAACGGATGCTCGAACCTTGAGAAAATCCGATCTGTTCTTCTGAAGGGAAAAACGATCATCCGCAACAGGGCTTTCACCACCCGTAATCGGGAGGTTCCAATGACCGATCTTCGGCTGATTGCTGAGCTGGCGACGGAAAGCACGACGAAAATCGTGCTGCTGGTGATGGATGGCCTGGGGGGGATGCCCGTCGAACCTGGCGGGCCGACGGAGTTGGAGGCCGCCCATACCCCCAATATGGATCGTCTCGCCGCCGAGGGCACGTTGGGGCTCCATATCCCGGTCCGCCCCGGGCTGGCCCCAGGGAGCGGCTATGCCCACCTGGCCCTCTTCGGTTACGATCCCCTGGTCTATCCGGTCGGACGAGGGGTGCTGGAGGCCGTTGGGATCGGTTTCCCCTTGGAGCCCCAGGATATCGCGGCCCGAGGGAACTTCGTGACTGTGGATGCGGAAGGCCGGATTGTCGATCGGCGTGCCGGGCGGATCCCCACCGAGGTGAATGTCCGCCTGGTGGAACGCCTGCGGACCATCCGCCTGGAGGGTGTGGAGACCTTCGTGGAGCCCGTGAAGGAGCACCGCTTCGTCCTGGTCCTGCGCGGGGAAGGGCTCTCCCCGGCGCTAACGGAGACCGATCCCGGGAAGACCGGCGCGCCCCCTTTGCCGGTCCAAGCGCTCCAGCCCGAGGCGGAACGGACAGCCCAGCTGCTCAACCGATGGATTGAGCAGGCCCGGGCGCTTCTTGCCGATGCTCATCCAGCGAACATGATCACTCTGCGTGGGTTCGATCGCCCCCCACGCTTGCCGTCCTTTCAAGAGGTATACAAACTCCGCGCCGCAGCGGTGGCGGTTTACCCCATGTATCGAGGCGTGGCCCGCTTGGTCGGCATGGAAGTCCTGGATGTTCATGGGGAAACCCCAGAAGAAGTTTTCCGGGAAGCGGTCGCCCACTGGGATCGTTTCGATTTCTTTTTCATTCACATTAAACCCACGGACAGTCGGGGGGAAGACGGAGATTTCGCCGCCAAGGTCCGGGTGATCGAAGCGGTGGACGCCGCCCTGCCCATCTTATTGGAACGCCAACCGGACGTTCTGGCGATCACTGGGGATCACTCCACTCCCGCCGCTCTGCGCACTCATACTTGGCATCCGGTGCCAGTGCTGCTCTGGGCCCCACGAACGGCCCGGCCGGACGGGGCGTCGGGTTTTGGGGAACGGGCGTGTCGGACCGGGGGGCTGGGGATTTTTATGGCCACGGATCTCATGCCGATCCTATTGGCCCATGCCGGCCGCCTCTCCCGGCTGGGCGCATAGGGGACCATTTGGGGGATTGGGGCCGCCTTCAGCGGTCCCAATCCCCAACGACCCTCAAGGCCCACAAGCCTGAGAAATGCATCGCACGATATGCCCACGAAACACACAGGTCTCGTCCATCTGATTATGCTTCTTCCCCTCTTCCTACTGGCCGCCTGCCGCCCATCGCCCCCGATGGTCGAACGGCGTTTTGACGGCCAGGAGGCCTTCCGCCATGTGCAGGCGCAGCTGGCGATGGGTCCCCGTTACCCAGGAAGCCCGGGATGGGAGCGCGTGCAGCGCTACATCCGTGATCATCTCATCCAAGAAGGATGGGTTTTCGAGGTTCAGCCCTTCACCGCTTTCGGGCTTTCCGGGCGCAATCTGATCGCCCGCGCGGGCCAGGGCCCGGTGATCCTGCTGGGAGCCCACTATGATACCCGACGCCGGGCGGATCGGGACCCTCAGCGACCGCAGGATCCAGTGCCGGGGGCCAACGATGGGGCCAGCGGTGTAGCAGTGCTCCTGGAGCTCGCTCGCGTTCTGGATCGTCCGCGTCTGCGCCATGAGGTCTGGCTGGTTTTCTTCGATGCGGAGGATCAGGGAGAGTTGGAGGGCCTGCCATGGATCATCGGCTCCACTCATTTCGCCGCTACCCTCACCACAACCCCAACCGCCATGATCCTGGTGGACATGGTGGGGGACGCGGATCCACAGTTCTATTACGAACAACATTCGGATCCCAACCTCAGGGAACAGCTTTGGCGAATCGCCCACGAACTGGGATATGGCGAATGGTTTATCCCCGAACCCCGCTGGTCCCTGATCGACGACCATCTCCCTTTCCTGCAGCGGGGCATCCCAGCGGTGGACATCATCGACTTCGATTACCCGGCTTGGCACACCACCGCCGATACGGTCGATCGTATTTCCCCCCGGACGCTGGAGGCAGTGGGCCGGATCCTGGAGCGCTTCGTGGAGTACGCGCAACCTCCGAATCCCCCATAGAATCCCTCAGGGCGCTGAGCCGTTTCAAGAGCGCATGCGTCTCTCCGAAGGACTAAGGTTGGATTAAAATGAAAGAAATCATGGGTAGTGCTTCATCCGCATTTGTTTTAGGGATATGCGGCGGAGGAAGTGGATGGGCACCGAGGTGGGGGAGTTCGCCGAGTCGACGTTCCTCTACGAGGCGGCCTGCAACCCCGACC
>NZ_JBHOQJ010000156.1:0-9848 GCF_042408365.1 Thermoflexus sp. | reverse complement strand
CTTCCGATCTGGCCGCCTTCGGCGGCCCCCAACCCCAAGGACCCTAAAACCTCAAAAATGCTTCATCGCAAGGATGAAACGGGTGGGATACACCCCTTCTCTCACCGGATCTGGAACCGCGCCTGCCCAATCCGCAGCGTGGCCGGACCGGGAGCGGGGAGGGTGAACCGCAGCTCGAAGCCGAGATTGCGGCCCGCCGGGATCATCCACGGCAAGGCCGGGGATGCCTCGATCAACGGCGCCGGCTGCCCCCCCGGGCCGATCAGCTCGACCTCCGTCGCTTCCAGGGCGACCGGTTGCTCGCCCGAGTTCCCAATCCCGCCCTGAACGATCAGCACCCGCTCCTCCGGCAGCCACCGGGCGCTCTGAACCTGGATCTGGAGCCGGGTCTCCGGAGCCGGCGTGGGGGTCGGGCGAGGGAGCTCCAGTTCGATCTCCGCCGGGGCGCCTCGCCCCGGGAGCGGGTTGAACCGCCAGATCAAAACTCCCTCCACGCTGTTGCGGGGGATGAGAAAAGCCACCTGCCCCTCGACCGTGCCGCCCGGCGCGATCCGCCCGGAAGGGATCGGAACGCCCTCCAGCGACGTGGGCTGATAGCGCCGCCCTGCCGCATCCGCCAAGCTCATCTCAAAGCTCTCCATGGCCAACGGCTCATTGCCTGTATGGATCAGCTCGAAGCGAATCACCACCCCCACGAAATCCCCAGGGATCCCTGGGCCGCTCCAGCGCAGCTCCACATTCCGCGCCGTCAAGCGAATCGGCCCGACCTGCACCGACAGCCCCAGGGGGACCCGTCCCATCGCCAGGAGCGAGACGGAGGGCTCCAGGAGCGGGGAAGCGGTCACCGCCCAGCGGGGCTCCCCGCCGACCAGCAGGAGGGTCAACCCCGGGCGGCGCTGGGATAGAAGCGTGGTATCCTCCGGCCGCACCTGCTGTTTGCCGGAAACCTGGAACCGGAGCACGGGGCCCGCGCTCATCTCCACCTCGAGCACATCCCCCTCTTGCAACCCCTCCACCAGCCGCCGCGTTTCCGGGCGATCCGGCAGGCCCAGCACCAAGTTCACAAACGTCCCCTCCATCCAGTAAGCGAGATCGCCTCGTCCTCGGGGCACCGGCCAGTTCCCCTCCCGCACAGCGAGCGGGACGACGTCCAGGGTCACCGCTTTCACCCGAAGCCGGATCGGGATCGATCCCCCGGGCGCCGCCGGGGCGCCTGTTAATGGTGCTGGGCCTGCCGGTCGGGCAGCGCGAAGGAGGAGCAAGAGGCCCACGAAAAACATGCTGAGCCCCACAACGCCAACGCCGAGACTGGCCAGCACGAACGGGCGGATGGAAGAGGGGATCTGCGCCCAGCGCGCCCGCGCCTGCTCCCACGAACGCGAGAGAGCCTTGGAGATCCTCCCCCATGCGTCCGACGGTTTCTGCTCCGGTTCGATCATCTCGCCCTCCATCGATGGGCTGGGGAACAAGAGCGCGCGGGAGCCCGGCCAGGCAGCGCTCCCTACGGCAAGCGGGCCGGCATCGCGATCGGGCTCAAGCGGATGGTCACCGTGTTGCCGCTCTCCACCGGGCGCACGATCCCCAAGTAGGGGATCACCAACCGGATCGTGCCCTCGCCGAACCCCCGCAGGACCGCCCGCCCCGCCTCATCGGTCGCCCCCTGAGCGACCACCACGCCGCCCCGAAGGGCGACCAGCCAGATCGGCAGATCCACCACCCCTTCCCCGGGATCCGGCGCGTTGTTCCCGTTCGCATCGTAATAAACCTCCACCGTGACCTCAATCGGACGGCCGCTCGGCGTCGGGGTCGCTGGGATGGCCTCCACCTGAAGGCGGAGCGGCGTGGGCGTCGCGGTGGG
Source organism: Thermoflexus sp. (assembly GCF_042408365.1). GTDB lineage: Bacteria > Chloroflexota > Anaerolineae > Thermoflexales > Thermoflexaceae > Thermoflexus. The sequence continues at coordinate 7,990 of NZ_JBHOQJ010000156.1, read as the reverse complement.
CGGGGGCGCGACGGTGGGGAACGGCGTGGCCGTCGGCGGCGGGAGCGCGGTGACCGGCCGGGGGGTGCGGGTCGGCGTGGGAGTCGCCGTGGGCGGCAGGCCCACGGTGCATTGCAAGCTGTAACCGGAGCCGTAGACGATCCCCCGTCCCCCCTGCCCCACCAAGAGATACATCCAGCCTTCCCACGTGGCCATCGCCGTGACCCGGCTCCGCAGCTCCCCGGCCGCGGTGTTCACATCATCGTTCCCCGCGATCCCGTTCCGGTTCGCATCGTAGACGATGAGGTTGGTATCCGTCCCGGGCGTGAGGTCCAGCGTCTCGCAGGTCACCAACATCCCCGGCTTCACCCAGAGCTTGAAGAAATCGTTGTCCTCGGTTCCGGGGGTCACCGGGACGAAGTTCAAGCCCGTGTATTTCTCCCCCAGGCCAATGAGCGTCGCGTGGTCGAAATCATAGTTCGGCTCGAAGGCGTCAGGGAACCCCGCTGGGGTGGGGGTGGGAGGAGGCGTGGGGGTGGGAGAAGACGTGGGGGTGGGAGAAGACGTGGGAGCGGGAGAAGTCGTTGGGGACGGAGTCGGGGTGCTGGCGATTTGAACCACGCTGAGAAAATAGTTGACCACCACAGGGCCCGGCGTCGGCGTAGGAGTGGACGTCGGCACGGATGGGCTCTGAAAACTCATCGGCGCCAGTTCAATATAATGCGTAGTGGTGTAAGCCTTCCAAGAAACGGTGGTGGAGGAACTCGTGAACTGTTCGTCGATGAGATTGAGCGCCCCATCATAAAGCCTTAATCGAACAGACAATTGGTTAGGATTGGAGGGGATATTAAAAGATAGCTTATAATTTGTCCCGGAGGATAAATTAGAAATCCGATACCAATCGAAATCAGCTACTGTAACAGTAATCCCAATGGCGCCTTGAACTGTATGACCAAGCGTGATCACCATTGCCTGATCGGGGGTATCATTTGGCTCCACCTCGGTGATGGGCGCCGCCCGCGCGCCTCCGCGGAAAACGAGCAGCATGGCAATGCAAGCTCCGAGGCTCAGGATCGCTGCCCCAAGAACTCCGTACCATCTTTTAGAAGAGGAATTCACCGGAGGCCCTCCTGAACGAGGTTAGCCAAGCTGAAGGATGCGCTGGGTTAACTCCTCCACAGAGAACGGCTTAAATAGAAACGCATCCGCTCCTGCAGCGCGAGCCGCAGCCTCCTGATCGTCCCCGGAAACGACGACGACCTTCACACCCCTGAGTTCTGGGTCTTCCCGAAGCGATCGCAGCACCTCGGTGGCTCTCGTTTTCCCCAAATAAAAATCCATCACCACAACATCCGGCCGTGCCTCACGGATGTGATCCAAGGCGCGCTCCGGGGTGGGGCAGATCCTCACCGAATAGCCCTCAAACTCTAAAAGGGCCGCCAGCATACGGGCCAACTGGGGATCGTCTTCAACGATCATCACCGTGGCCATCGTTCGATCTCACGAAAGGACTGGCGCTTCTTCCATTGCTAGGAACCGAACCCGCTTTCAAGGAGCTTCCATTGGGAACCCTTGGGGGCTGAGGGATGACTCAAAACGGGCGTTGAAGCGCCCCACTCCAAACGATCCCCAGCCCCTGTGGATTTTTTCTCCCCTCTGCCACCCAAAGGCTGCAGGGAGAATGATTCGGGGTGGGGGCCATCCCTGGCGGCCTCCCCATCTTAACCCCTCGGATCGCGTTCGAACCGCGCGACTTCAGCGAGCGGAGCGTCCGGCCTTGGCCTTCGCCGGGGAGCGCGCCCGCCGACGGGTCCCATCCCTGGAGACCGACCCCCGGGCCTCTTCCCGCCGGTCCTGCAGCGCGATCGCCAAGGCCTCGTCGATGGTCTCCACCAGCGCGAACTGCATCGCCTGGCGCACGTCCTCCGGCACCTCCTCCAAATCCTTCTCGTTGCGCTTCGGGAGGATGACCGTGCGCAGGCCCACCCGATGGGCCGCCAACACCTTCTCTTTGATGCCGCCCACCGGCAGCACCTTCCCGCGCAGGGTGATCTCCCCGGTCATCCCCACATCCGGCCGCACCGGGCGCTCGGTGAGCAGCGAGACCAGGGCGGTGACGATGGTGATGCCCGCCGAGGGACCGTCCTTAGGCACCGCGCCCGCGGGCACGTGGATATGGATATCGCTTTGATTGAAGAAACGCTCCGGGATCCCATAATCCTTCGCGTGGGCACGTACGTAGCTCAAGGCCGCCTGGGCGGACTCCCGCATCACCTCCCCCAAGAAGCCAGTGAGCACGAACCCCTTGCTCCCCGGCATCCGCGTCGCCTCGATGAAGAGCACATCGCCCCCGGTGGGCGTCCACGCCAGGCCAATGGCGACGCCGGGGACTTCCACCCGATGGGTGATCTCCTCCTCGGTGAACAACGGCTTCCCGAGGTAGCGGGGCACGTCCTCCGCATCCACCAGCGCTGCCTCCGAGGCCCCCTCGGCGATCCGCGTGGCCACCTTGCGGCACACCCGGCCGATCGCCCGCTCGAGGTTCCGCACCCCCGCCTCCCGGGTGTATTCCCGGATGATCCGCCGCACCGCGGCCTCCGTGAAGGTGATCTCCCCGGGCAGCAACCCGTTCTCCCGCAGCTGCCGCGGGATGAGATACCCCATCGCGATGTGGAATTTCTCCGTCTCCGTGTAACCGGGGAGGAAGATGATCTCCATCCGGTCCCGCAACGGGGCGGGGATCGTGTCCAACTGGTTCGCTGTGCAGATGAACAACACCTGGGAGAGATCGAAGGGCACATCCAGGTAGTGATCCCGGAACTCCCGGTTCTGCTCGGGATCCAGCACCTCCAGCAGCGCCGAGGCCGGATCTCCCCGCCAGTCGGCCCCGATCTTATCCACCTCGTCCAGCATGAAGACCGGGTTCCGGGATTCCACCCGACGAAGGGCCTGGATGATGCGCCCCGGCATCGCCCCCACGTAGGTCCGGCGGAAGCCGCGGATCTCCGCCTCGTCCCGGATGCCGCCCAGGGCGATGCGGGTGAACTTGCGCCCCATCGCCCGGGCGATCGATTGGCCCAGCGAGGTCTTCCCCACGCCAGGCGGCCCCACGAAGCACAGGATCGCCCCCTCCCGGACCCGGCGGATGTAGTCTCGGGTCTCCAGCTCCTCCAGCTGCCCGGCGCGCTCCTGCTTCAGCTTGCGCACCGCCAGATATTCCAAGATGCGCTCCTTCACATCTTGCAGGCCGTAGTGATCCTCATCCAGGACTTGCCGGGCGTGGGCGATGTCCAGGTTGTCGGGCGTGGTTTTGTTCCAGGGGAGGCTGACCATCCAGTCCAGGTACGTGCGGATCACGCCGTACTCCGCGGAGGCCGGCGGGAGCTTGGCCATGCGCTCCAGCTCCCGGAGGGCCTCCCGACGGGCCTCGGGGGGCATCCCGGCCTCTTCGATCTTCCGCCGGAACTCCTCGATCTCCATCTGGTGCTCGTCCGCCTCCCCCAGCTCCCGACGGATGGCCTCCAGCTGCTGGCGCAGGAAGAACTCCCGCTGCATCTTTTCGACCTGGGCTTGGGCCTCCGACTGGATCTTGCGGCCCAGCTCCAGGACCTCGATCTCCCGGGTCAACAGGGCGATGAGCCGGTGCAGCTTGGCGGCCACATCGTCCAGCTCCAGGATCTCCTGGGCCTCCTGGAGGGACATGCGGAGATAGGTCGCCACCGCATACGCCAGCTGCCGGGGGTCCTCCACCGCCTGCGCCATGGCCCCCAGCTGATCGGGGAGGCCGGGGACCAGCTCCACCATCCGGGCGAACAGCTCGGCGGTCTTGCGCCGCAGGGCCTCCAGCTCCGGGCCGGTGCTGACGACCTCCGGATGGCGCTCCACGCGGGCCTTGAGGTAGGGCTGGGTCGCGGTGTACTCCAGGATCCGGATCCGCTCCAGGCCCATCACCAGGATCCGCATGGTGCCATCCGGCATCCGGAGCAGGCGCTGGATCAGCGCCAGCGTCCCGATGGTGTAGCAATCCTCCGGCATCGGCTCTTCCAACTCCGGCCGCTTGCTGGCCACCAGGCCCACCAGCTTCTTGCCCAGGACGACATCGTCCACCAGCCGGATGGACCGCGGCTGCCCGATCGCCAGGGGGACCACGGTCAGCGGGTAGACCACCACGCCCCGGAGGGGGAGGATCGGCAGCTCCTCCGGGATCTCCACCGCGGGCTCCTCAGATTCCCGCTTGGTCTCCAGCTGGATCCCCATCGGGGGGATCTCCTCGCCTTCGTCCATCATGAAGAAGCTTTCCCAATCCAGTCCGAAGCCGTGCATCCACATCTCCTTCAGTTTCATCCATGCTGCTCCAACGTTAGGATTCAATGTTGTCCTCATTTCGTTACCTGCAGACGTCGCGGCGTCCGCACGGGGATGGTCAGCGGTGGCTTCTTGGGCAGATACACCATCAGGAAGCCGTCCCGATAGACCGCCTGGGCGCTGTCGGCGTCCAACGCCCAAGGGAGGTGGACCTCGACATGGAACTCGCCGTAGTGGATCTCCAGCTGATGATAAGCGACTTTGGGTGTGGGATCGTGCCGGTAACCGCTGATCACCAGCCATCGGTCATGTAAAGCGACCAGCACATCCTCGGGCTTCAACCCTGCGATCTCCACCCGCACCACCACGGCCTCGTCGGTTTCGTAGACATCGGTGGGGGGGCGCCAGGCGTTCCCATGGCGCACCAGCCACCGCTGGCGGGTCAGGATGTCCTGGAGCAGCCGCTCCATCTGGGATTCAAACCGTTCGAGGGCCCGCTCGAAATCCTCCATAGAAGGCGCTCCGCCATATGATCCGGGGTTCCCCGGGAGACCATTCTGGACTATTTTGATTGTAGCACATTTTGATTTGGTAAAAGATGCCGGGGCTTTTCCATATTTGTTTCCACCGCTTCCCACTTTATATTTTGGAGGATATGGAGGGGGAGGAAGAATGTTTTGGGGGGCGGGCCGGGCGCCAAAGGGGCGGGCCCGCCCCCTAAACTTGTAGTCGCCCCGGAGACGAGTCCGGTGGTTCAGCAAACTCAGCACGAGGAGGCCAGCATGACATCGATCACCTTGGAGGACTTCCTGAAAGTCGATATGCGGGTGGGACGGGTGATCCGAGCCGAGCTCCATCCGCGGGCGCGCAAGCCCTCCCTCCAACTCTGGATCGATTTCGGGCCCGAGATCGGGGTGCGGACCAGCAGCGCCGCGCTGGCTGACCGCTACCGGCCGGAGGAGCTGGTGGGGACGCTGGTGATCGCGGTGGTGAACTTCCCCCCCAAAAACGTCGCCGGCTTCCGCTCTGAGGTCCTGGTCCTGGGCGTCCCCGATGAGATGGGGCGGGTGGTGCTCCTGCGACCCGACGCCGAAGTTCCCCTGGGCGGCCGGGTGTTTTAACATGGAGACGGCGGGGGCGCCTCCGGCACCCCGCTCACCCCAAGATCCCTCATCCACCGGGAGGTTCCGATGTCCATCAAAACCCATCTCTCTCCCGTATGGCTCCGCATCTTCGATCTGGAGGTCACCCACGGCGAGGGCGTTTATCTTTACGCGACGGATGGCCGTCGTTATTTGGACTTCACCAGCGGGATCGCGGTGACCAACACCGGCCACTGCCACCCGAAGGTCGTCGCCGCGATCCAGGAGCAAGCGGCCCGCCTCCTCCACGGCCAGGCCAACATCGTCTACCACCGCCCCATGCTGGAGCTGGTGGAGGAGCTCCTCACCATCGTCCCGCCGCCCTTGGACACCTTTTTTTTCGCCAACAGCGGCGCGGAGGCCGTCGAGGCGGCCGTGAAGCTGGCGCGCTACGCCACCGGCAAGCCCAACATCATCGTCTTCCAGGGCAGCTTCCACGGGCGGACCCACATGGCCATGGCCTTGACCACCAGCAAGACGATCTATCGGGCCGGCTATCAGCCGTTGCCCGCCGGGGTCTACGTCGCCCCCTACCCTTACGCCTACCGCTACGGATGGGATGAGGAAACCACCCTGCGCTTCTGCCTTCGCGAGCTGGACCTCCTCCTGAAGTCCCAGACGGCCCCCGAGGAGACCGCGGCCATCCTGGTGGAGCCCATCCTGGGCGAGGGCGGATACGTGGTGCCCCCCACGGGTTTCCTCGCCGCCCTGCGGGAGCGGTGTGATCATTATGGGATCCTCTTGATCGCCGATGAGGTCCAGACCGGCTTCGGGCGGACCGGGCGTTTCTTCGCTGTGGAGCATGAGGGGGTAGTGCCGGACATCCTGATCATGGCCAAGGGGATCGCCTCCGGGTTGCCGCTTTCGGGGATCGCGGCGCGGGCGGAGCTGATGGCCCGCTGGAAGCCGGGCGCCCACGGCGGGACCTTCGTCGCCAACGCGCTGTCCTGTGCGGCCGCGGTGGCCACCATCCGGGTGATGAAAGAGGAGAGGCTCCCGGAGAACGCCGCCGCCCGCGGGATCGAGCTGCTGGAAGGGCTGCGCCGGCTCGCCTCCCGGTTCCCCGCCATCGGAGACGTCCGCGGACGCGGTCTCATGGTAGGGGTGGAGTTCACCCGGAACGGGGAGCCCGACACCGGGACCGCCAAGGCGGTCCAGGCGGCCTGCTTCCGTCGGGGGATGCTGCTGCTGACCTGCGGAACCTATGACAACGTCATCCGCTGGATCCCACCTCTGGTCGTCACCTCCGAACAGATCCAGGAGGGATTGCGCATCTTCGAGGCAGCGCTGGGGGAGGCGCTGGAAGCCGCTTCATGAAACGCCAGGGCCGGAGCCTCTCCAAGCGGCCCACGCCGCTCACGGAGGATGCAGATCGGCGGCCCTGCGCCCTTCGGGCGAAGCGGGGACGCAGGGCCATGGCCCATCGAAGATCGCTTGGGAGGAGGAAGACCGATGAGCGTCACAGCGCCCCAGGGGTTTCGAGCGGCCGGCGTTGCGTGTGGCATCAAAACGAGCGGCGCGCTGGATCTGGCGTTGGTCGCCAGCACCCGGCCGTGCACAGCCGCCGCCGTTTTCACCACCAACCAGGTGAAGGCGGCCCCGGTTCGCTACAGCCAGACCCTGTTCGCCCGCCGGCGCGCCGGCTTTCGGGCGGTGATCATCAACTCCGGAAACGCCAACGCGTGCACCGGCCCCCGCGGGCTCTCGGACGTCCACAGGGTCGTCGAGTTCGCCGGCTTCCTCTTGGGCTTCCCTCCGGACACGATCCTCATGATGTCCACCGGTGTGATCGGGGTTCCGCTGCCGGTGGACAAAATCCAAGACGGCCTGATGCGCGCCGTCCCCGCCCTCTCCGAGGCCGGCGGCGAGGACGCGGCCCGCGCCATTATGACCACGGACACCCGGCCCAAGATGGCCGTGCGCCGCCTGACCCTGAACGGGGTCCCGGTGACCATCGGGGGGATGGCCAAGGGGGCGGGGATGATCCATCCCCAGATGGCGACCATGCTCGCCCTGATCACCACCGACGCGGCGATCGAGGCGGAACGTCTCGAGACGCTCCTGCGCGCCGCCGTGGACGCCAGCTTCCACCGGATCACGGTGGACGGCGATCAGAGCACCAACGACACGGTGATGATCCTGGCCAACGGGGCCGCCGGGGTTCCTGTCGATGAGAACGCCATGCCGCTCTTTCAAGAGGCCTTGACGGACCTCTGCATCGAGCTGGCCCAGGCGATCGTGAAGGACGGCGAGGGGGCCACCAAGTTTGTGGAGATCCGGGTGCGGGGCGCTCGCACAGCCAGCGAGGCCCGGCGGATCGCCCGCCACATCGCCCGCTCGCCGCTGGTGAAGACGGCCTTCTACGGCGAGGATCCGAACTGGGGACGGATCCTCGCCGCCGCTGGGGCGGCCGGTGTGTCCCTCGACCCCGACGCGATCTCCTTGTGGATCCAGCGGGGGGACGAATCCCCGATTTTGCTGTTCGATCGGGGCGCCCCGGCCCTCTATTTCGAGGAGGAGGCCCGCCGGGTCTTCCAAGCGCCATCGTTCCGGGTCCTCCTGGA
>NZ_JBHOQJ010000142.1:0-19194 GCF_042408365.1 Thermoflexus sp. | reverse complement strand
GGGGCCGCCTTTGGCGGCCCCCAACCCCCTAAAGATCCCCAGGGACCACAACCTTCTACCTCTTTGCAGGAGATCCGGGCCGAAGGTGGCCAGGCCGAATCGTTACGAAAACCGATAGAATACGACGTGGGGCATATTCGTTGAGCGCCTTGGGCGCTGCGGGCTTGCCTTGAAACCATGTCTGGAGGTGCCATCATGTCGAGCGTGCACGGCGGGCGGCTGGTGGCGAAGGCTTTGAAGGCAGCCGGGGTGGAGGTGATCTTCACCCTCTGCGGTGGTCACATCCTGCCCATCTATGATGGGTGCCTGGATGAGGGGATCCGCATCATCGATGTCCGCCACGAGCAAGCGGCAGTCCACGCCGCCGATGCTTGGGCTCGCCTCACCGGCCGGCCCGGCGTGGCCGTGGTCACGGCCGGCCCCGGGGTCACCGACAGCGTCACGGGGGTGGCCAACGCCTTTCGGGCCAACAGCCCCGTGCTGGTCATCGGCGGCCAGGGACCCTTCGCCCAGCTCGGCCGGGGGTCGCTGCAAGAGATGGACCACGTGGCTTTGATGCGTCCGATCACTAAGTGGGCTGGGGCGGTGTATGAGACCGAGCGGATCCCTGAGTTCATTGAGGTGGCCCTCCGCCACGCCATGAGCGGCCGCCCTGGCCCGGTCTTCTTAGAGATCCCCCTCGATGTCCTCTTTCGGGTGGTTGAGGAGCGCCACGTGAACTTCCCGCGCTTCGAGCGCTATGTGCCGCGACCCAGCCCCGCGAAACCAGCTCTGGAACAGGCGGCGAGGATGCTCGCTGAAGCGGAGCGGCCCGTGGTGATGGCCGGGAGCGCCGTCCGCTGGTGTAATGCGTATGGAGCCCTCGCCCGGTTTGTGGAGGAGCTGGACCTCCCCCTGTTCACCAATGGGATGGCGCGGGGGACGCTGCCGCCAGATTCCCCCCAGTTCTTCCAGCACGCCCGGCGCAAGGCCTTCGCTCAAACGGACCTGCTCATCTTGGTGGGTGGGGAGTTCGACTTCCGGCTGAGGTTCGGGCAGGAGATCGCCGCGACGGCCCGGATCATCCACGTGGACCTGGAGCCGACGGTGATCGGCCACAACCGGGCGGTGGACCTAGGGTTGGTGGGGGATATCGGGGTCGTTCTAGAGGAGTGGCGGCTGGCCATGAGGGCCCACGTGCCGGGGCGGCGATGGACCGCATGGCGGGAGGCGTTGCGAGCGGTCGAGGAGAGCGAGGGGGCCTTCTGGGCGCAGGGGAAGGACGCCGCGGACGTCCCGATCCACCCGATGCGGTTGTGCCACGAGCTGGCGCAATGGATCGACGAGCGGACCATTGTGATCGGCGACGGCGGGGATATCGTAGCGGCGGCCTCTCGGATCCTCCCCGTTTACCGGCCGGAGAACTGGATGGATCCGGGGCCCTTCGGATGTCTGGGGATTGGGGCTCCTTTCGCCATCGCGGCCCAGCTGGCCTATCCGGACCGGCGGGTGTTGGTGCTGTTCGGGGATGGGGCGTTTGGCTTCAACGGGTTCGAATTCGACACGGCGGTCCGCTTCCAGCTCCCCATTATGGGCGTGGTGGCCAACGACGCGGCGTGGAGCCAGATCCGGCGGCCTCAGATCGAGATGCTGGGCGAGGCGCGGGCGGTGGCGACCGCTCTGGCCCCGACCCGCTACGATCGGGTGGTGGAGGCCCTGGGGGGCTATGGGGAGCTGGTGGAGCGCCCGGAGGAGATTCGGCCGGCGTTGGAGCGGATGGCCGCGGCACGCCGCCCCGCTTGCCTGAACGTCCGCACGCAGCCGCTTCCACCCGGGGTGCTTTCCGCCCGGTATTTCTAAGCTTGCGTGGCACAGGAGGCAAGCGATGCGGGTGCTTCTCACCGGCGGCACCGGGATGCTGGGGCGGGCGATCCTGGAGATCTGGGGACCACGGCATGAGGTCATCGCGCCGCCTCGCTCGGAGCTCGATCTGGCTCACCCCTCGCAAATCTTCGAGGCGGTCGCGCGGATCCGCCCAGAGGTGATCCTCCATACGGCCGCTATCGCCGATGTGGATCAATGCGAGGCGGAGCCCGACCTGGCGTTCCGAGTGAACACGGTGGGCACGGCCTGCCTGGCCGCGGCCGCCCACAAGATCGGGGCGGTTCTTGTTTTCATCAGCACGGACTACGTGTTCGACGGCACGAAAGGAGCCCCCTACACGGAATTCGACTCCCCCAACCCGATCAATGTCTACGGGCGAAGCAAGCTGCAGGCGGAGGAATATGTGCGGACGCTATGCCCGTGGCATTTCATCGTGCGGACGGCCTGGCTGTTCGCGCCGTGGGGGCGGCACTTTGTGAGCCAGACGGTGGAGCGCATCCGACGGGGGGAGCCGGTGGGAGGGATCGCCCAGACCAGTTCGCCGACCTCCGTTCTGGATCTGGCCCGCGCGATGCTCCACCTCTTGGAGCTTCCCGCCTATGGGATCTATCACATTGTCAATCACGGCTCCGCTTCCCGTTATGAGATGGCGCGGACGATCCTGGCGATGCTGGGGCGGAATCCGGAGGAGGCGGTGAGGCTCTCCGCCGTATCCGGCCGGCGGGCCCCACGGCCGGATCGGACCCCGTTGCGGAACTATGTGCTGGAGCTCCAGGGCCGCGACCCCATGCGACCCTGGACGGAGGCTCTGGCGGAGTGTTTACAACGGATGGGGCTCCCGGTGCTTCATTCCCCCGAATAATCTCGTGGCCCTCAGGCCTGGGGGACGCATTGGAGGGGCATCCCCCAAGCCTCCAAACCCTTCTTCAACGGGAAAGGCTCACACATGCACCCGTTCCCATGCTCCGCTGATGAAACGCCAGCCGAAGAGCATGGCCCGCACGGAGAAATCCGCCAGCATGCCCAACCAGGCCCCGGGCAATCCCCAGCCCAGCCCGTGGGCGAAGAGAATCGCGATCGGAAGCCGGACGAGCCAGATGGAGGTAGCTGTGATCAGCAATGTATAACGCGTATCTCCGGCTCCGCGTAGAGCGCCGGAGAACACAAAGCTGAGCGCCATCATCGGCTGGATCAGGGCCGCGATCCGTAAGGCGGCCGCGCCTTGCCGGATGACCGCAGGATCCTCGGTGAAGAGATCGACCAGTAAAGGCCCCCCCAGCGCCAGGGCCAGGCCGAGCGTCCCCATCAGGATCAGGGCCAGGAGGAGCGCGGTGAAGGTGGCCCGTTTCCCGGCTTCCGGCTGTTTGGCTCCCAGCGCCTGGCCGGTTAGGGTAGAGGCAGCGACGGCGAACCCCCATCCGGGAAGGAAGGAAAGCGACATCACCCGCAACCCGATTTGGTGGGCCGCATAGGCGGCGGTCCCCAATCCAGTGATCACTCCGGTGAGATTCAGCAAAGCGAGCTGCAGGAGCAGCTGTTCGGCTCCTGCCGGCAATCCGACCCGGAGAATCCGTTTCAGCAAGTTTCCTTCGATCCCCAGCTCCTGGCGCGGCAGGGCGAGGCGGGGGGTGCCCCGCCATAATCGGATCCCCACCTGCACGGCCCCGATCACCCGGGCGGAGGCGGCCGCGATCGCCAGCCCAACGATCCCCAGGCGGAATGGGCTCCACGGGCCGCTCAGGGTCCAGGCCATTATGGCGTTGGCGAACACCACCACCGCCCAGGTGCGCATCGGTGTCAATGTGTCCCCAGCGCCCCGGAGCGCTGCGTTGCCCACAAAGAGGATGGCCATCGCTGGGAAGGAGAGGGCGGTGATGTTCAGATAAGTCCTGGCCGCTGTGTTCACCGCGGGCTCTGCTCCTAAGGCCGCGAACAGCCAGGCCCCGCCGATGTAAGCGAATGCCGTCCCTGCGAACCCGAAGGCCCCTGCGCTCACCAGCGCCTGAAGCGTGATCCGGCCGGCCTGGTTCCGATCACCCGCGCCCACCGCCCGGGCGACCAGCGCGGTGGCTCCAACGCCGAGGGCGCCAAAGAAGACGGCCACCAGGTTGATCAGCTGGCCGCTCAGCCCAACCGCAGCCAGAGCGACGGTTCCGAGATGCCCGGCCAGATAGGCATCGGTCCAGTCCACCACAATGTTCAGAAGCTGCTCCAGGACGGCGGGCCAGGCCAGCTGAAGGACGCCGCGCAGGGTTGGAGCCCATTCCCCTGGCACTCTGAGGCTCGCTGTTCGTGAGATCCCTAACCCAGCGGGAGCACGCCGGATCTCTCGATGTGGCATGGAGATCTCCTACCAAATCAGATTCGCTCATGGGGTTGGGGTGTGGACCGTCTTCAGCGGCCCACACCCCATGACGAACAAAGTGTGATCCGTGAAAGCGCACATCGGCCGTGGGATGGGAGATGGGGGCTCGTTCACGGCCCATAAGAAGGCGTCAGATAGGCCCCAGCTGCCCATCCCTGCTCACCCGTCTGAGGATCCTCCAGCTGCCACCAAGTCAACCCATCCGCCTCCTCCGGCCCTCCAATGACCTTCATGATCGTTCCTTCAGGGAGGAAGCGGATTCGTTCCGCCTGGAGGCTGGGTGCCTTCCGGAAGCTCAGCCCCTGATCGCCTGCCCCCGTGACCTTGGCAAAGCCCCCCACTTGGATGGTGGGAGAGAGCGTCGGTGTGGGCGTTGGTTCGGGGGGGGTCGGAGTGGGGCTGGGGGGCGGGGTCCACGTCGGTCGCGGTGTCGCAGTCGGCGGGCTGCTCAGGGCGCCCGTTAGGGAACGTTGCAGATGCCAAAAGCTGCCGCCGCAGAGCAGCAGGGCCACCGCGAGCGTGCCAAGCAGAAACAGCCATTCCGAGGCTCGCAGCTCGTCCTGCCCCGGCCGGGGGCGCACACGGATCGGTCGTTGCATCTGTCTTCCCTCAACGAGAGGCGTGGTCGCCACCTTATTCTACTTGATCCAGGGGAGCGGGTGGGGTGAGGACCCAACCTCCGCTGGGGCGATCGTTCCCTCCATTATGGCAGGCGGCTCTCGACCCACTGGCGGGGATCGACGGGGATCCCCCGCACGCGGATCTCCCAGTGCAGGTGGGCGCCGGTGGAGAGGCCGGTGTTCCCCACGTACCCCAGGAGATCCCCGGTCTTCACCGCCTGCCCGGGCTGTACGGCCACCGCGCTCAGGTGCCAGTAGCCGCTACATACTCCCCAGCCGTGCCGGAGGATCACCGCGTTGCCCCGCACGACCAACGGACCCGCCAGGGCCACCAGGCCCTCCGCCGGCGCGTAAACCGGCGTCCCCACCGTTCCCCGCAGATCCAAGCCCTCATGGTAACTGGTATAGGGCCCCCCGTTGTAAGACCGGCGGGTGCCGAAAGGAGAGGTCACCTGAGGGTTCTCCACCGGATATCGGAAGGGGCCGCTCCAGCGGCGCTCCGGCTCGAAAGGCGTGCAGGCGGCCAGCACTTTTTCGCGCTCTTCCCGGATCAGTTTCGGATCCAGCAATTGCTGGCGATCCGGGGGCAGCCGCAAGGATTCCCGGCCATAGGCGCCTGCCCTCACCGGGACGGTGAGCGTGAGTCTCACCGTCCGGCCATCGGTGGTGCGGGCCCGGATCGTCAGTGGATAGACGCCGGGGGCCTGCATCGCGGGCACGGCCAGCAGCCCTGCGCCACCTTCCGCGGTCGGGGCCAGCGGATAGGTCACGCCGAGGAAGACTGCTTCTAAGGTCGCCGGCTGGGAGAGGCGGATGCGCACAGGGAACACCCGCCCCTGGATCGCGGGAGCAGGGCCCAGTTGAATCTCAACGAACGGCGCGGGCCATCGCGTGGGCGTCTCGGGGGCCTCCTCAGGGATCCGAAGGATCTGCCCGGCGAAGATCCGGTTGGGGTTGCTCAGATTGTTCAGCGCCATCAGGCGCTCCACGGTGGTGCCGTAGCGCAGCGCGATGCGGTAGAGGGTCTCCCCGGGCCGGACCACGTGGATCGGGCTCGTCGGGGAGGGAGAGGAGCCTGCAGGGATGAGCAGGACCTGGCCCACGTAGATCAGATTCGGGTTCGCCAGGCCGTTGGCCTCCGCGATGGCCGACACCGTGGTCCCGAAGCGGGCCGCGATGCGGGTGAGGGTATCTCCCGGTTGCACGGTGTAGCGGATAGGCTCCTGGGCGAAGGCCGGTCCGGCCAGCGCCATCGCCCAGATCAGTCCGATTAAGATCCCCCAGCGTCCTCGTGCCATGTCCAGACCTCCCCGATGCGTGCGTGGGCCAGCAGGGCCACCGGCCCCTCAATCAGGTAGCGGGCCGGGCGGGGCGGGACGTAGATCCGGAACGGGCGGGCCTCCACGGCGTGAACGATCCGACCGGCCTCGTCCAGCCAGATGGCCGCGATGGGAAAGAAGACGAAGAACATATGGATGGCGTTCTCCCACCGTCCGGATCGCGGGAACACGAAGAAAAGGCCCTCGTCCTCCTTCAATGCCCGGTGGAACATCAATCCGCGCCCGCGACACCACCACGAGCGACAAAGCCGCAGCCGAGCCAGGATTTGTCCTTCTCGGTTGTAGAGGAGAACCTGTGCGGCCATCGGGATATCTACGCTATGTCTCTTTGATTGCTCCCGAAGTTTCCGATCCTTCTTCCGATTTCGCCTGCTCCCACAACCGATCGAGCTCCTCAGGCGAGAGCTCATCGAGCCGTCGGCCCTGAGCGGCGGCGATGGCTTCCATCCGACGGAATCGACGGGCGAAGCGGGCGTTGGCTTCCCGCAGGGCGGCCTCCGGGTCGATCCCCCAGTGGCGAGCAAGCTGCGCCAGGGTGAAGAGCAGATCCCCGAACTCCGCCGCCCGACGGCCGGGGCCGGCCGCTGCGATCTCCCGGATCTCCTCCTGAAGTTTCTCCATGACCCCATCGGCGTCCGACCAGTCGAATTTCAAGCGGGCAGCCCGCTCACCGTAAGCCGCTGCCTGGGCCAACGCGGGCAAGCCCTTCGGGATGCCATCTAAAGCGGAGGCCCACTGGCCTTGTTCGGATTTCTCCCGCTGCTTGATCCGCTCCCAGTTCTCCAACACCTGCCGGACGCCGCTGACCTGTACATCCCCGAACACATGGGGATGCCGGCGGCGGATCTTCTCGTTCACGTGAGCGATGACCTCGGCCATGGAGAACTCCCCGCTTTCGACGGCGATCTGGCTGTGGAACACGATCTGCAACAGCAGATCCCCCAGCTCCTCCTTCAAGCGCTGGGGATCGTCGGCGTCCAAGGCTTCGAGGACTTCATAGGCTTCCTCAAGGAGGTTCGAGCGCAGGCTCTGATGCGTTTGCTCCCGATCCCACGGGCAGCCCTCAGGGGAACGGAGATGGGCGATCGTGTCCTGGAAGGTTTCGAAAGCCCCCGGCCGGGTCAGGGGCGGCACATATAAGGCCGTCAGCGGGGTGAAATCCACGCGGCGATCCAGCGCGTAAAGCGGGCAGGTCTCCTGGCGAGCGGTCGGAAGCCCGGCGGCGTCGATCAGGGTCACGGGGTGGTCTGGCGGATACTGGTTCATCAGCGTGAGCTTAAGATCCGCCGCGACCGTCCGGCTGTCCAGTTGGGCGATCAGGGCAGGGCGATCGGGGTTCAGAGGGGGATGATAACGCTCGGCCAGCTCAAACGCATCGGCGATCTGCAGGCCATCCAGGGCATCCAGGCCCAAGCGTTCCAGGACGACCTCAATGAAACTGAGGCCGTGGACAATCCGGACAGGGATCCCTGCCTCGGCTGCGAGGGTGCGAATGCGGGCGACCGTGGCCTCCCCCACGAACGGGGAGCCGGGCACCGCGTAACAAACGCCTTCCGGGCGCCGGCCCAGCTCCAAGACCGCTCGAGCGATCCGTTCATAGACAGCCTCCATGGTCTCTTCCTCGGCGTAGACAGCGTCGAAGTCATAAACCGTCAAATGGGGTGGCAGCGCGGCCACCGCCGGATGCCGCCGCGTCCGCACGTAGATCTCTCGGATTTCCCTTAGAACCTCCAGGGCCTCCTGGGTCCAGTAGCGGGGGTCCCCAGGGCCCAAACCCAGGATGATGATCACCGCTTGCCCTCCCAATGTTATGGTCTTTGGGGATCTTCGAGGGTTGGGGTCGCTGAAGGCGGCTCTAACCCCCCAAACATCATTCAACTTCCCCTCTCCCCGCGGGCCCTCCGAGCCGCGGGGAGAGGGGAAAGGGGGAGGGGCTCGCTCCGCACCGGGCGAGGGCCTGGACAAGAAGTCGGGCTGTCCGTTTGAGGGGCCCTCGCCATGGCATCCACGCCCTGTTCTGAGGGTTCCTTCGTGGCCCCTTATCCTCCGCGGGGCAGATACCACCCCACGGTCCGGTTTGTGCGGGTCAAATAGGCGCGGGCGACCCGCCGGATATCCTCTGGGGTGACTTGGGCCAGGCGCTCCAGATAGCTTTCAAACCAAGTGTAATCCGCGAAAATCTCGCTCCAGCCATACCAGAAGCCCTGGTTGGTGACCGACTCGCTGCTGTAGGCGAAATCTGCGCGGGCCTGCTTCAGGGCTTTCTCAAACTCCTCCGCGCGGATGAGTTCGGATTGCAGGCGCTGGATCTCCGCGTCGATCACCGCCTCGGCTTCTTCCGGACGCCGCCCAGGTTGGAGGGTGACGGTGAGGCTGTAAATGAAAGGTTCCATCGTAGGGATCAGGCTGCTTCCGATATCCGCGGCGATCTGGGATTCAACCAGAGCCCGGTAAAGCCGGGAGGTCTTGTTGGAAGTGCCCCCGCTGAAGCTGAGGGAACCCGAGCCGGCCAGCACGGCGTTCAGGATCACCAAGGGCATGAAGTCGGGATGGGACGCCTCTGGCACATGATAGGCGATCTCCAGATAAGCCGTGTTCCCTTCCCCTTCGATCACAACCCGACGCTCCCCGCGCTGAGGAGGCTCCACGACCCGCAGGCGTGGGATCTCCGACACCGGTCGGATGCGGCCGAAGGCTCGTTCGATCACCCGCAACGCTTCGGGAATCCGGAAATCCCCCACCGCCACTGCGATCGCGTTATTGGGAGCGTAATAGGTCCGATAATGGCGATAGAGATCCTCCCGCGTCATTGTTTGGAGGTCCCCCGGCCATCCGATGACCTCGTGCCCGTAAGGGTGGGCCTGGAACGCGAGGGCCTGCACCTGTTCCCCGAGCAGGAAAAGCGGATTGTTCTCGGCCCCATGTCGCTCGGAGAGGATCACGGTGCGCTCCGCTTCCACCTCCTTCGGGTGGAACAGGGCCTTCGTCATCCGTTCCGCCTCGATCTCCGGTGCAATGGTCCACCGGTCGGAAGGAAGAGTTTCAAAATAAGTGGTGAAGTCCAGCCAGGTCATCCCGTTCCAGGCGCCGCCCTCGCGGGAGATCAAACGATCCAGCGTCCCCTTCGGGTAGTTCGGGGTGCCCTTGAAGAGCATATGCTCGACCCAGTGGGAGATCCCGGTGAAGCCAGTGGGTTCATCCCGGCTCCCGACCCGATACCAGACCCAGAACGTGACCACCGGGGCGTGATGCTGTTCTTTCAAAACCACGGTCAGCCCATTGTCCAACACGGTTTTCAGAAAGCCATCCCGTCGCACCGTGCGGGGGCGTCGGCGGGTTCCAGCGGGATTGGCGGACCACGGTTGTCGCCTCCACATGTTCCCCTCACCGATTCATGGAATTGGATGGTGTTTTATCTGCTCCCCGAAGGGGGTGGCTGATCCAACGGCTTTGGGAATGCGGACAACCCGACCCCATGGGGCACCCACAAGTTGAACAGCCCGACACCCCGATGCGGCCTTAGCGTAGGAACTGAGGCAAGATGAAGACGAGCGCGACCTGCACCCCGAAAAGGATCGCCGCCAATATGCCGATGCGGCGCAGGTCCCGCCGCACATAGGTGTAATCGTAATTCGCCAGGCTGGATGCTGGCCGGCGAGGGGGCAGGGACGTCGTCGGGATGGAAGGCGCTGCCTCTCGGGCAGGCGTTGGGGCCGCCCGTGGAGCCGTCGAAGGCGTCGATCGAACCCGTCGTTTCTTGGCCATGGTTGGGAACGCTCCTGGCTGTAGGATGGCGGCTGGTGGTGGGGGTAGGGGCAACCCTTGTGGTTGCCCCTACCGGTGTTTATCGGGCGATCTCCACCGCGCGGGTTTCCCGGATCACTGTAACCTTGATTTGCCCTGGGTATTGCATGGTCTCCTCGATCTTGCGGGCGATCTCCCGGGACATCCGGATGATGGCGAGATCGTCCACTTCCTCCGGCTTGACGATGATGCGGATCTCCCGGCCCGCTTGGATGGCATAGCATTCCATGACACCGGGGTAGGAACGGGCCAGGTTCTCCAGATCCTGGATCCGCTTGAGATACATCTCCAGGGTTTCCCGGCGGGCCCCAGGTCGGGCGCCCGAGATGGCGTCAGCGGCTTCCACGATCACCGCTTCAATGCATTCCTGAGGAACCTCATGGTGATGGCTGGCGATGCAGTTGACCACTTTCGGTGGTGCTCCATAACGCCGGGCCAGTTCCGCGCCGATCAAGGCGTGGGTGCCTTCCACTTGATGATCCACTGCCTTCCCGATGTCATGCAGCAATCCGCCCATGCGGGCGATGCGTACATCCGCCCCCAGCTCCGCGGCGATCATCCCGGCCAGCCAAGCGACCTCCACCGCATGGTGGAGCTGGTTCTGACCATAGCTGGTACGGAACTTCAGGCGGCCCAGGAGGCGGATGAGCTCGGGGTGTAGACCGGTGACCCCTGCGGCGGCCGCGGCATGTTGGCCTTCCTCCCAGATGATCCGCTCGACCTCCTCCCGGGCCTCAGCCACCACTTTCTCGATCCGCGCCGGATGGATCCGCCCGTCCTGGATCAGCCGGGTCAGGGCGATGCGGGCGATCTCCCGGCGCACTGGGTCGTGGGCGGAAAGGGTGATCGCCTCGGGGGTGTCATCGACGATGATCTCCACCCCGGTGATCTTCTCCAAGGCCCGGATGTTGCGGCCGTTCCGCCCGATGATGCGCCCCTTCATCTCATCGTTCGGAAGGGGCACCACCGAGACGGTCAATTCGGCGACCTGTTCGCTGGCGATGCGCTGGATGGCTGTGGCGATGATCTCCCGGGCGCGCTCCTCCGCCTGAAGCCGGGCTTCGGCTTCGATCTGGCGGTAGAGGCGGGCCATATCTTCCCGCGCTTCCTTCTCCACCATCTCCAGCAGGGCCTGGCGGGCTTGCTCGACGCTCATCCCGGCGACCTGCTCCAAGGCGGCCCGGCGTTCCTCCTCGAAGCGGCTGATGGCCGCTTGCAGTTGAGCGCTCTGGCGATCCAGTTCCGCCTGGCGCTCGGTCAGCCGGCGTTCCTGCTTCTCCAACCGTTCCGCCCGCCGGTCGAGCTCCTCCCGCCGATGGCGCAGCCGCTCTTCTTCTTTACGGAGATCGGCCCGCCATTTACGCAGCTCCGCTTCCGTGGCCTCTCGCAGACGAAGGGCTTCATCTTTTGCTTGAAGGAGAAGCTCTGCCGCCTGTTGTTTGGCTTCCTCAATCAGCCGCTGGGATTCCTGCCGCGCGGCCTCGATTTCCCTTCGGAGCTGCTCTTGAACTCGTTGCTGGACCAGCTGCTTTCCCAGGAACCATCCCAGCACACCGCCGCCGATCACTCCGATTGCAGCAAGCAAGATAACGATCGGCCAGTCCATGGTTGATCCTGTTGGGTAAGATTCAAAGATGGAGAGGCCGTATTTCCCTTTGCCCCTCCTTCTCACCGGACAGACGCTAAAGCGCCCTTCGAAACCAAGCACTGTGGGGGATCAATGGATCGATCCCCGCGCCGGCTTTCATGCCGACTCGTCTAAGGGTAAGTCTCGGCCCTGTCCCATCTCAGCTTCGATGATTCGCAGGATTTCCCTCACCAGCTCCCCGTCGAACCCCCGACGGATGAGATAACCGGCCAGGCGCCGTCGGAAGGTCAGGGGATCCAGGCCCCGCAACCGCCGGGCCCGATCCCGGGCCAGGCGCAGGGCGAGGGAGCGCTCATCGGGGGAGGTCTCTTGAAGGACCTCCTGGATGATCGCGGGGGGGATGCCTTTCCGCCGAAGCTCTGCCTGCAGGGCCCTGCGGCTCCGCGGCCGGAACGCGGTCCGGTTTTCCACCCAGAATTGAGCGAAGGCCCGATCATCCACCAACCCCACACGCCGGAGCCGTTCCAGCTCTGCTTCCACCGTTTGGGCATCGAACCCTTTCCGGCGCAGGTGGTCGGCGACTTCCCGTTCGCTGCGTGGGCGATAGCTCAGGAAGCGGAGGGCAAGCTCGTGAGCCTGCTCCAGGAGATCCCGTTCCAGCAGCCGGGCGATCTCATCCTCGGAAAGCACCTGGCCTGCGCGCAGCTGCGCTGCCTCTATCGCCGTCAGGACGAACGCCCGACGGCCGTCCAGGTAAACCGCCACCCGTCCACTCTTCAACGCTCGAAGATCTGTGATCCGACCGCCCATTAGGAGCCTGGGAAAAAGAACCTGCGGGTCGGGGCGGGCATCCGCGCCTCCGGCTCCAGGTCATGGAGGGCCTATTCCGCCTCCAGGATCGGTGAGGCTTCTTCAGGAGCCTCGGCGCTCACCCCCAGGCGCTTCAGGGAAGCCGCACGGGCAGCGTTCTCCCGGATCTGGCGCTCCAGCTCCTCCATGATTTCGGGATGGGCCTTCAGAAACTCCCGGGCGTTCTCGCGGCCCTGACCCAGGCGCATATCCCCGTACAGGAAGAAGGTGCCCCGCTTGGTGATCAAGCCCAGCTCGGTGGCCAGATCCAGGATGTCCCCCGCTTTACTGATGCCCTCATTGTAAAGGATATCGAATTCCGCCTCGCGAAAGGGTGGGGCCACCTTGTTCTTTGTCACCCGGACCCGAACCCGGCTCCCGATGATCTCCCCGCCCGCCTTCAGGTTTTGCAGGCGGCGGATCTCCAGGCGGACCGAGGCATAGAACTTGAGCGCCATGCCGCCCGAGGTGGTCTCCGGGTTGCCGAACATTGTACCGATCTTCATCCGCAGCTGGTTGGTGAAGAGCATCGCTGTGTTGGACTGGCGGATGGCTCCGGCCAGCTTACGGAGGGCCTGGCTCATCAAGCGCGCTTGGAGCCCCACATGGGCGTCGCCCATCTCGCCCTCGATCTCCGCCCGCGGCACCAGCGCCGCTACCGAATCTACCGCCACCACGTCCACGGCGCCGCTGCGGATCAAGGTCTCCGCGATCTCCAGGGCCTGCTCCCCGGTATCCGGTTGCGCGACATAAAGGTTATCCACGTCCACCCCGCATCGCTGGGCATAGTGGGGATCGAGGGCATGCTCCATGTCAATGAACGCTGCGATCCCGCCCCGCTTCTGAGCCTCGGCGATCACATGAAGACAGAGGGTGGTTTTCCCCGAAGCCTCCGGCCCGTAGATCTCTGTGATCCGCCCCCTGGGGATCCCTCCCACACCCAGGGCGAGATCGAGCGCCAGGGAACCTGTGGGGATCACCTCCACCGGCTGCTGGACGGCCTCCCCCAAGCGCATGATCGTCCCTTCCCCAAAGCGTTTGGTCAACGTGAGCACTGCCGTCTCCAAGGCTTTCCGCCGCGCATCGTTCACCATCGTTTGCCTCTCCTGATCGGATTCAGCATAAGCCACGGGCCGCTTTTCGAACTGCGATCCGGCGGGAATCGAGCAGGCGACCTCACTTTAAACATAGTTTACGTTTGGAAGGTCAGATATGCAAACGGGGTAGTTTCCCCAACACGTGCGGATGATCACTTCATGAGGGCATTTCGATTGGGTGAGGCCATCGGACGGGGCTGGGGCACCCTTTGTGGGTGCCCCAGGGCAGGCACAAGGCCTGCTCCTACAGGAGGTATCCACGTCTTTATAGGGTCTCTTTTTGCCATGTGGGTGCCGCTAAGGGTCCGTTGTCCGCATTGGCGGGGCCATCGCATCATCCACGCCCTTCGGGCGGACCATCTGCGAACCGGGTTGTCCTGAAGGCGCGGGCGGCGGCCATCTGTCCGGCCGTGGATCCTCGCTTGATTTCCATCCCATGGCGGTTCGGCCCTCACCCGATCCTCTCTTCCCTCTCCTGCCATAGACGAACGGGAAAGGTAAAGGGGTGAAATGGAGGTTTGGGGAATCCTGAGCCAAGGTCTGGAGGGGGGATAAAATATCTTTGAGGCTTATGAACCTTACAGATCTTTGGAGTTGGAGGCCCCCTTCAGCGGCCCCTAGCCTTCAAAGATTTTTTTCTCTTCTTCCCCCTGCAGCCCTTTGGGCTGCAGGGGGAAGAAGAGAAAGGGGGTATCCAGATGCGCGGATTGCTGGACCTTTCCCTGGAAGAGCTGCAGGAGATCATGGCCGGCTGGGGTGAACCGTCTTATCGGGCCCGCCAGATCTGGGGCTGGATCTATCGGCGTGGCGCGACCACCTTTGAGGCGATGACGGACCTGCCCAAGGCCCTGCGCGCCCGGCTGTCGGAGGCCTTCACGATCTCGACCCTTCGGCCGCTGGCGGAACGCGTCTCCCAGGATGGTTGGACCCGGAAATGGCTCTTCGCGTTGCATGATGGGGCAGAGGTGGAGGCGGTCCTGATGGAATACACCGACCGGCGCACCGCTTGTGTCTCGACTCAGGCTGGCTGTGCGATGGGTTGCACGTTTTGCGCGACCGGCCAGATGGGCCTGCTGCGCAACCTCACCACCGGCGAGATCGTGGAGCAGGTCTTGTGGATCGCTCGCTGGCTGGCCGCTCACGGCGAGCGGTTGACCCATGTCGTGTTCATGGGGATGGGCGAGCCCTTTGCGAATTACGCGAACACGGCAAAAGCATTGCGCCTGCTCATCCATCCGGATGGCTTTCATTTGGGGCAGCGGCGGATCACGGTCTCCACGGTGGGCATCGTGCCTGGCATCCGACGCTTCGCCCAGGAGGGCTGGGAGATCAACCTGGCCATCTCCCTGCACGCGGCTACGGACGATCTCCGCAACCGTCTGGTCCCGATCAACCGCGTCTATCCTCTCCACGCGTTGATGGAAGCGGTCCGCGACTACATTGAGCAAACCCGCCGGCGGGTTACATTTGAATGGGTGATGATCCAAGGGGTTAACGATACACCGGAGCAGGCCGAGGCGCTGGTCGAACGAATCCAGGGGATGTTGGCCCATGTGAACCTGATCCCTCTAAACCCCACCCCCGGCTTCCCGGAGGAGGCTTCCCCGCCGGAACGCATCGAGGCTTTCCGGCGCATTCTGGAGAAAGCGGGGATCCCCTGTACCGTTCGCGTACGGCGGGGGATCGATGTGGCGGCGGGCTGCGGTCAGTTACGGGCGGCGGTCACCGGGCGCCGTCCACGGATCGCGGGGATCTCGCTTCGGGAGGCCTATGCATGAGGGAGATCAAGATCGCCCCCTCCATCCTGTCCGCGGATCTCGCCTGCCTGGCCCGTGCGGTGAGTGAGGTGGCCGAGGCGGGGGCGGATTGGATCCACGTCGATGTGATGGATGGACACTTCGTTCCGAACCTGACCTTTGGGATGCCCGTCGTTGCTGCGCTGCGGCGGACCACCGCCCTTCCCCTGGACGTTCATTTGATGATCGAGGCCCCGGAACGCTATTTGGAGGCGTTTGCCCACGCCGGTGCCGATCGCCTGATCGTCCATGTGGAGGCCTGCCCGCATCTGCACCGGGTGGTCCATCAGATCCGAGGGCTGGGCCTGCGGGCGGGGGTGGCCCTGAACCCGGCCACGCCGCTGGGGGCGATCGAGGAGATCCTGCCGGATATCGATCAGGTGCTGATCATGACGGTCAACCCGGGGTTCGGAGGCCAGGCGTTTATTGAAAGGATGCTGGAGAAAGTGCGCCGGGCCCGGCGGATGATCGATGCCCTGGGCCGACCGATCGAGCTGGAGGTGGACGGCGGGGTGGGGCCGGAGAACGCTTCCGCACTGGTGGAGGCCGGCGCCACGGTACTGGTGGCGGGCGCCTCGATCTTTGAGGCGCCGGAGGGCCCGGCGGAGGCCCTCCGACGGCTCCGGAGGTCGGTGGAGAATCCCCAGGCCTCAATTCCATAGTGGCTCGCCCGTTCATCCGTGTGGGCGCCTGAGGGCCCGGTTTGCCTCTCGTATAAGGATATAGGAGGTTTTCCTTCCTGTTTTCCCAATATGTGATTTGGAGCGTGCACGCTGATGGAGCTTTACGGGGCGATCGAAGCGGGGGGCACCAAGTTCCTATGTGCGGTCGGGACAGGGCCGGGGGATCTGCGGGCAGTCGTTCGCATCCCGACCACGACCCCGGAAGAGACATTGGGGCGTGTCGTCGCGTTCTTCCGGGGCTTTCGCTCGGAGCTCCGAGCGATCGGGGTCGGCGCGTTCGGCCCCCTGGATCTGAATCCGAATTCCCCCGCCTTCGGAACGATCCCCACTACACCGAAACCGGGGTGGTCCGGCGTGAACCTCTTGAAACCCCTCCAGGAGGCGTTCCGCATTCCCATTCGTTTAGAAACGGATGTGAACGCCGCCGCCCTTGGGGAAGGGTGCTGGGGCGCAGCCCAGGGCCTGGAGACCTTCGTCTACCTGACCGTGGGAACGGGGATCGGGGGCGGTGCGATCGTCCATGGGCGCCTCCTTCATGGCGCGCTCCATCCGGAGATGGGCCACATCCGGATCCCTCATGACCGGGAACGGGATCCTTTCCCGGGGGTTTGTCCGTTCCACGGGGATTGCCTGGAAGGGCTGGCCTCCGGACCGGCCCTGGAGGCCCGTTGGGGGCAATCCCCGGAGTCCCTTCCGGAGGATCACCCGGGATGGGAGCTGGAGGCGGAGTATCTGGCCCTGGGTCTGATCGACATCCTGTGCGTTCTGGTTCCGGAGCGGATCATCCTGGGCGGAGGTGTGATGCAAAATCGCAGCCTGTTCCCGCGCATCCGATGGTGGGTGAAAGAGTTATTGAAGGGCTATCTTCCGGCGCCGGTTCTGCGTGGAGATCTGGACGATTACATTGTGCCCCCAGCGCTCGGAGATCAGGCCGGGTTGCTCGGGGCGCTGGCCCTGGCGATGGATAAAGCGCCTCTTGGGTGATTTTCAGGCTATAAGGAAAGGACCCGGGTCGATGAAGCGGACAGCCTTTCAGAGGGCGATCGAGCGGTTCTGGGATATCGCCGGCGGGGTGAGCGTCCGAACCAAGATCCTGGGCATCGTCCTAGGGGGCACCCTCTTGTTCGGCATGACCACGGTCCTGCAGGTTCGCTACGCCCTTCATCAGGTGCTCGTCGCCCGCACCCAGGATTGGGGGATCGCCATCGCCAGCGACCTGGCGGCGCGGAGCACGGATCTAGTGCTGATCAACGATCTCCTTGGCTTATATCGGCTCCTTAAGGATGCGGTGGACCACAACCCGGAGATCCGCTATCTTTTCGTCCTTTCCCCGCAGGGGGAAGTCCTGGCCCACACCTTCGGGACCGGCCCGGAGTTCCCGGCTGGGTTGATCGAGGCCAACGCGTTGCCTCCCGGAGCCTCCTACCATTTGCAGCCTTTGCGCACACCGGAGGGGATCATTTGGGATATCGCGGTGCCGATCTTCCGAGGGCGGGCTGGGGTGTTGCGGCTGGGCCTGCGGGATACGGCGGTGCGAGCGGCGGTGAACACGGTGACCACGTGGTTGCTGCTTACCACGATCGCCGTCTCCGCCCTCAGCATCGGCATCGCCCTGATCCTTACCCATCTGATCGTCCGGCCGATTCGGGGCCTGGTGGCCATGACCGAGAGGGTCGCCCGTCGGGATTTCACCGCTCGGGCGATGGTCTGGGCGAACGATGAGATCGGGGCGCTGGCCCAGGCCTTCAATAACATGGTGGAGGAGCTGGGCCAGCAGGAGCGGATGCGGGCCTTCTATCTTCAGAGGATCATTGAGGCCCAGGAGGAGGAACGTCGCCGCATTGCCCGGGAGCTTCATGACGAGACCGGTCAGGCCCTGGCCTCCCTTCGGGTCGGATTACGGAACCTGGAACAAACGATCGCGCCGGAGACCCTCAGGTCCCGGCTGGAGGATCTCTATCAACTGGTGGACGAGACGCTGCGCCGGGTGCGGCGCCTCGCTTTCGAGCTGCGGCCCTCCGTGCTGGATGATCTGGGCCTGGTGGCGGCGCTGGAGCGTTACATCCGGGATTATCGGGAGCGATTCGGCATTGAGGTGGAGATGCAGGTGGTGGGCCTGGATGAACGCCGGATCCCACCGACGATTGAAACCGCGGTCTATCGGATTGTGCAGGAGGCCCTGACCAACGCGGCCAAGCATGCGAAATGCCAGCGGATCAGCGTGCTGCTTCAAGCATCCTCGCGTTTGCTCTCCGTGATCGTGGAGGATGATGGTTGTGGTTTTGATGTGGAATATGCGCTTCGAGAGGGCCGGGAGAACCGATTAGGGCTTTATGGGATGCGGGAGCGGGCCCAGCTGGTGGGCGGCACGCTGACCATTGAATCTGCCCCTGGGCATGGGACCACGGTTTACCTTCGGGTTCCGCTGGAGGGCACATGATTCGGGTGCTGATCGCGGATGATCATGCGGTGTTCCGGGCCGGGCTTCGCATGCTGCTCGGCGCCCAACCCGATATTGAGGTGGTGGGGGAAGCCGGGGACGGATGGCAAACGCTGAAGCAGGCGGAGCGGGTCCGGCCGGATGTGATCCTGTTGGACCTCACGATGCCCGGCATGCCGGGGTTGCAGACGCTGGCCTTCCTGCGCCGCCAGGTTCCCGAGGCCAAGATCCTGATCCTGACCATGCATGAAGATGAAGCCTACCTGCGGCAGGCCCTCGCCGAAGGCGCCGTCGGTTATATCATCAAGCGGGCCACTGACGAGGAGCTGGTGACGGCGATCCGGGCGGTGGCCCGGGGGGAGATCTACATCCATCCGGCGATGACCCGGGCGCTCCTGGAGGACCTGATCCCTGCGCCGAAGATCCCGGAGGCCCATGAGCCGTGGGAGAGCCTGAGCGAGCGGGAGCAGCAGGTGCTCCGGCTGGTGGCGGTAGGCCATACCAACCAGGAGATCGCGGACCGCTTGGGATTAAGCGTGAAAACCGTGGAGACCTATCGCGCCCGGGGGATGGAGAAGCTGGGCCTCCGCACCCGGGCCCAGCTTGTCCGTTACATGATCCAGAAAGGACTACTCAAAGAGGAATAGACCTGCTATCCCTTCAACGGGGGTAATTTTTCCCCTCATCACGTAGCCCCTTGGGAGCCCGCTCCCAAATAATCCCCCTCCCCGCAGCCCTCTGGGCTGCGG
>NZ_JBHOQJ010000140.1:0-9009 GCF_042408365.1 Thermoflexus sp. | reverse complement strand
ACGCAGCCCGCCCCTCACAGAACCCCTTCGAGGTGAAGACGGTGAATCCCAAGCGCCTGAATCGCGCAGCGCGGCTTTGCCTCCCGCATGGTGCCCAGACCAGCGGTTGAGCCCATCCTCGGGGCCAGGGAGCCCGCCTCCCCTCGCGTGGCGCAGATCCGATGGACCATATAACCCCGCAGCCCATAGAGGCCAGGGGGCCTCCTGGGCCGAAAGTCTCATCATCGGGGCGGACAAAAGCCGTTAAAAGCGTCCGCCGGGTCATGGGGGCCCGGACACCCGTTGCAGAATGCGTTGCAAGATCGGGAAACTTTCCTGGATCTCCGCGAGGCTCGGCATCTCCAGGATCAACATCGGGCGGTTCAAGCAGCGTGCCAACCGGCTGAGGACCGGCTCTATTGGGACCACTCCTTGGGTGAGTGGGAGGTGCCGATCCTGAACCCCAGTCGTGTTATGAAGATGCGCATAGATCAGCACCGGCTCCAAGACGTTAATCCAGGCTTGGATGGGAACGCGGGAATACAAATAGGCATGGCCGATGTCCAGACAAGCTCCGATATGGAAGTGGTTCACCCGTTGGATCACCTCGACCTGGAGGAAAGGATCCGGCTCCCACATGTTCTCCAGGGCGATCCGAACTCCTGCTTCCTGGGCCTCAAAAGCCAACGCGGTCCAAAACGCCGCCTGTCGCTCCAGCCAGCGAGGGCGATAGGAATGCTCGTCCACCAGCGGGTTGTAATTTAAATGAAAATTCACCAGCCACGCCCCTAATGCGTCAGCGATCTCCAGCGACTGGCGATAACGATCCATCGCCACAGCTGCGATCCGTGAGTCCACGCTTCCGCTGAACAGATCTACAAAGGGGCCATGGAGGGAGATTGGGCCGGAAAACCCCGCCAGGGCCTGGCGATAACGATGAAGCAAAGCCTGCCAATCGCCATCCAGGATCTCCGGCTGGGCGAATTCCTGAAGCTCCAGGCCCAGGCCATGAGCCTCGGCGAAATCCCGAAGCGCTGGCAGATCCTCTAGCTTTCCGCAACTGATCCCGATCATAGGCCCCGATCCGCTGGAGCTACCTTTGATTCGATTTTATCTCATTATAGGAGTTGCGCGGCTTGGAGCCCGCAAGCGGAGGCGGAAGGGCCCCCTGAGGAAACCCACTGCGCAGTGCTTTGTCTATCTGAGTTTTTGGGATATGCAATGGGGAAGGCAGATGGCCTCCAGCCCCCGAGGATCTCCAGGTAAAACCGCCGGGAAGCGGGTTCGGCCCTAAACGCCGTTTGCAAAACATATTCTAGTTTGCTACAATATAAAACTTGAGAGACGATTTTCCAGCTCTAGAATCCCCACGTGGAGGAAGGCGCAGTGAGCCTTTCGAAAGAAGAGAAACAGCAACTTGTTGAGATGTTCCGGCGCCACGAAACGGATACCGGGTCGCCGGAGGTCCAGATCGCTATTTTGACGGAGCGGATCAACCGCCTGACCGAGCATCTGAAGCAGCACAAGCATGACGAGCACTCCCGGGTTGGGCTCCTGAAGCTGGTCGGCAAACGCCGGCGGCAGCTGGAGTACCTCGCCCGGGTGGATCCCCAGCGTTATCGCATGATACTGGAGCGGCTGGGGCTGCGAAAGTAGGCCCGTCCTGAGGAGGCTGGGAGTGGGCGGTTTCGCCGCCTGTCCCCAGCCCCCTTTTACCACTCGTCAGAGGGAGCGTAACGAAACGTGAGGCGAAACAAATACGTCTTTAAAACGGTCGTCGGCGACAAGGAGATCACGATCGAGACCGGCTACTTCGCCTGGCAGGCCAACGGTGCAGTGATCGTTCGTGTCGGCGATACAATGATCCTGGCCGCAGCGACGATGGCCAAGGAACCGCGGGAGGGCATCGATTTCTTCCCGTTGAGTGTGGATTTTGAGGAACGGCTCTACGCCGCTGGTCGGATCCCCGGCAGCTTCCAACGTCGGGAGGGCAAGCCATCGGAAAACGCGATCCTCACCGCCCGTCTGGTGGATCGACCTCTCCGCCCCCTGTTCCCGAAGGACCTCCGTAACGATGTCCAGATCATCTTGACCAGCCTCTCCGCTGATCCGGAATATCATCTGGATATCCCTTCCATTATCGCCGCCTCGGCCGCCTTGACGATCTCGGATATCCCCTGGTTTGGGCCGGTCGGTGCGGTCCGGGTGGGATATATCGATGGGCAGTTCGTCATCAACCCAACCGTCAGCCAGATGGAGCATAGCCTGCTGGATCTGCGGCTGGGGGGGACAGCGGATGCGGTGATCATGGTGGAGGCCGGCGCGAAGGAGGTCCCTGAGGATCTCATCGTGGAGGCCATCCGTTTGGGGCATGAGGCGATGCAGCCGCTGATCGCCCTCCAGGAGGAGATGCGAGCAGCCATCGGGAAGCCCAAGGCCTCCTACCGCCCCTTCGCGATCTCCGAGGAGATCCGCCAGGCGGTCCGCGCTCGCCTGAACCATCAGATCGCGGAGATCCTGGATACTTATTTTGACAAGGATAGGCGAAACGAGGCGCTGGATGAGCTGGAGGAAGAGATCCTCCAAGCGCTCTCAGAGTATGAGCAAAACCAGGTGAAGGAAAGCTTCCACGAGGCGTTACGGGAGGAGGTTCGCCGCCGCATCCTGGAGGAGGGGCGTCGGCCGGACGGGCGGGGGCCGAAGGACATCCGGCCCATCGAGTGCGAGGTGGATGTGGCCCCCCGGGCCCACGGCTCCGCCCTCTTCACCCGCGGCGACACCCAGGTCCTCTCCGTCGCCACCCTGGCTACCCTGGCGGAACAGCAGGAGCTGGACACCCTCGCGCCCGAGGAGAGCAAACGCTATATCCACCATTACAACTTCCCACCGTTCTCCACCGGGGAGGTCCGGGTGCTGCGGGGTGCCTCCCGGCGGGAGATCGGCCACGGGGCCCTGGCGGAACGGGCGCTGCTCCCGGTGATCCCCCCGGAGGACGAGTTTCCCTACACCATCCGGGTGGTGAGCGAGGTTCTCTCTTCGAACGGCTCGACCTCCATGGCCAGCGTGTGCGGCTCCACCCTGGCCTTGATGGACGCCGGCGTGCCGATCCGCAAGCCGGTTTCCGGCGTGGCCATGGGATTGGTGACCGCCGATGAGACCTGGCGGAAATACGTCATCCTCACTGATATCCAGGGGATGGAAGACCACCTGGGGGATATGGACTTCAAGGTGGCCGGCACGGCCGATGGGATCACCGCCCTTCAGATGGACGTGAAGATCAAGGGATTGCCCTACCATGTGCTGGCCGAAGCCCTGCATCAGGCCCGGGAGGCCCGCCTTTACATCCTCGAGAAGATGCTGGAAGTTCTGCCCGCACCTCGACCCGAGCTGAAGCCGCACGCCCCGCGGATCTTCACAGTGCACATCCCGGTAGAGAAGATCGGCGCCCTCATCGGCCCCGGTGGCAAGACCATCCGCAAGATTCAGGAGGAGACGAAGACCCAGATCGACATCGAGGAGGATGGGACGGTCTACATCGCGGCCACCAGCCTGGCCGACGCCGAGAGCGCCCGCCTCAAGATCGAGGCCTATGCTGAAGAGCCGCAGGTCGGTAAGATCTACCTGGGGAAGGTGATCCGTATCGCTGACTTCGGGGCCTTCGTGGAGATCCTCCCCGGCGCGGTGGGGATGGTCCACATCTCCCAGATCGCCGACCAGAAGGTCAACCGGGTCGAAGATGTGGTGCAAGTGGGCGACCAAATCCTCGTGATGGTCACCCATATCGATGAAGACGGCAAGATCCGCCTCTCCCGCCAGGCCGTCCTGGAAGGGCTCTCGGTGGAGGAAGCCCAGCAGCGGGATCGCCTGCTATCGATGAAAGCCGCCCCCAAAGGCAAGGGAAAGCCCGGTGAGGAACGTCCTCTAACCGGCCGGGTCAAGATCGTCCGGCGCACCTCCGGGGAGCGCTAACCCCAGGAAATACCCCCATCGAGGGATGGGTAACCCCTGGTTGCCCATCCCTTTCCTTTTTCTCCGCCGAGGGAACCAAAGGGCCCAAGGTGAGGAAACGGCGGGGATCTCCCTTCGAGCTTCTCCGGGCGGGACCGCCCGGAGCCAGGCTGGTTGAACTGTCGTTGCCTTGTTTAGGGCTGCACCACCACTGGCGTTCCCACATCCGCCCACTGGTAAAGCTGCTCCGCGATCGGCGTGGGCAGGTTTACGCATCCGTGGCTCATGGGGCGGCCGAAGTTGTTATGCCAGTAGGTGCCGTGCAGGGCGTAACCTCGATAGAAATACATCACGTACGGAACGTTCGGCAGCCGGTAGCCCGGGCCGGTCATCGTCTGGGAGCGCAGCTTGAGATAAATGCGGAAGGTTCCGACCACTGTAGGCGTGCGCGGCCGCCCGGTCGACACCTTCGTCCGCAGGACAGGGGTATCCGCTTCATAAGCGATCATCTCCTGGTCGCTGAGATCGACCAGGATCCATCGGCCTGGGAAGGGGGGTCCAGGAATGGGAGTGCGCGAGGGGGTGGGACGCAAACGGGGCAAAGCGGTTGCGGCGGGATAAGGGCTCGGCGTCCGCGTGGGCAAGGGGCTGGGCGTGAGGGTTGGAGCTGGAGCGGTGGGAGAGGAAGCCCGGGAAGGCTCCCAGGTTGGGGGAAGCGAAGTGGGTGTCGGTACAGCCCCCTCCAGGCTCGCCGCCGGGATAGGAACCCCCGGATCCTGGGATGTCGGATCCACCGAAACATTGAGGCCCAGATTGAACGCCGAGGTTTCCTCCCCTGTCGTTTGGCCGGCGCCCAATTGCCCCCCTCGTGCGTCTCGCTCTGACGTCAAAGCCTGCTCTCCCCCTACGAACGCATAGAGATCGAACACGCCCAGCCCCCACGCGACGAGGGCAACCGCCATCAACACGAACAATCCGTAGATGAACCCTACCCTAATGACCCATCGAGGCCATCGCCTTGGGGGCCGTCCCTGTCCATTCGGGAAACGTCTTCGGATCCGCCGCACAACTGCCCGGATCGCAGGAGCGGTAGGCGCCGCGGCATAGGCCTGAGCCGTCCACCACAGGGCTTCCTCGGGGGAAGCCGCTCGAAGCGCCTGCTGTGCCCAACACAACGCCTGTAACTCCAAACGCCGTGATGAAGCCCTCATGGCTCTTCCCCCCATAACGGACGCGGATTTCTTCATGGTTTCAGGGCTGATCAACTCTCCGACACACCGCTGATCACCTTTGTGGTTCATGTGCGGAAAGAGGACGAATTCTTTGTTGCGGCAGCCTCGCTGCCGCAACAAAGAATTAGACTTAGGAGTTACGCAGCGGGTTTCCTCGTGAGGGCTTTGGGGGCGGAGCTCTTCCGCTTCCTCTCGCGGGCTCCGAATTGCGTAACTCCTAAGGCCTTAAAGCTTATGCGCCCAACGAAGAACGCTAACGGGGCAGGCGCACCCATATCTCCCACCCTGTCCACCCGGTCCCACCCTCTGGGCTCGCGCACGGTCGGGCGACCAACTCGCTCAGGACCGGCTCCGGGCTCTCCACCCCCACCTGATAAGCTTCCTGAGGTTCCATTCGGACATCGGCATACCCCTCCCCCATCCCGGGCTTCAATCCAGTGAGCAATGTCTCCATCCCTCGCGGCCCATTCACCCACAACCGCACCCCGGCGCGTTCTCGTCCATCCAGGCTGAAAACCCGGATCCGTAAGAGGGGCAGGGGTTCACACAACGAACGCTGCTCGGCCACATACGGGACCGATGGCCTCGGCGTGGAGGTCGGGGTCCCCATCTGAGCTGGGGAAGGTGTGGGGGAAGGCTCCCGCGTCGGGCTCGAAGTGGGTGAAGGATAGGGCGTTGAGGTTGCCGTGGGAACAGGCGATGGTGTTGGGATCAACGTGGGCGAAGGCAGCGGGCGGGTGGGAACTGGAGTGGCCAGCACGACGACCAGCGCCGGGGATCGCGCGCCCACCTGTTGCGCAACCCGGGCCAGGGCTCGGACGAGCCCTGAGGGCCAGTTCTCCAGAAGGCCGCGCTCCACCAGAGCGCTCACCCGCTCGGGGAGATCCGGCCAAGCCAGGGCGTCCAGGCGCCGGCGCAAGGTCACCGGATCGCCTTCCAACTGGTTCGCATAAGCCGTCAAAACAACCCAGAGATCCTGATAAGGGGGGGCGAGATCCGCCGGGGACGCCCCACCGGGAGGGGGAGGAAACGCTTCCCAGGCCAGATAGAGCCCTCCTCCCAGCCCGAGCAGGAGACCTACAAGGAAAGCGATCGCCAGACGCCCCCTCATGGCGGCCCTCCAAGGGGTTTCGATGAGGACGTCTGCAACGCGCGGAGCAGTTGAGCGATCGCGGAACGTGCTGCGGGAGACATCGAGACCGCCGGGCGGTTGGAGAACTGGCGCAGGACCTCGATAGGATCGCCCAGCAGGGCCAGACGGGCGCGCGCGAGGGCTAGATCCTGATCTTGGGCGTAGGCGAGGGCGACCATCTGGACATATTCAGCCTGCCACTGGGGGTGAAGATCCCCTGGCGCGACCCCCACGTAGCGCACCGGCCAGACGTAGCGTCCGAGGAGGAACCCCACCCCCACACCGATCGCCAGCCCCAGGCCGATCATCCCGATCTCCGCTTTCAACGCGCGCATCGCCGTTTATGCCCTTTATGGATTGGAATGGGTGATCTCCCCGAAGGATCTGGATGACCCGACGGCCTTGCGAATGTGACACAGCCCACTCTCTCCGAGGCACCCATGCACCCGTGTGGGGGCACCCCTTGTGGGTGTCCCTACCCTATCCCACGGCTATCCCCAACCGAGGCGGAAGGGCTCCATCCCCTCTCTCCTCCCTGTGGTACGCGGGCCACCGAAGGCAACCCCCATCCCCCAGAGAACCACAATGCTCATCGAGGGCCATCCTCGGCCTTCAGAGATGGTCGGTGAAGATGGCATTCCCCGCATCCGATTTCCGGGCGGGGGACTTCCACCAGACGAAGGGTGCACACCGCGTAAACGCGCACCTGCTCACGCAGCCCCAGCCAGGCCTTCACCACCCGAGCCTCCAGCGCGAGATAGGGGCATGCGTTCGCGCGGACGATCCGAGGGACCGGACAGGTGGCGCAGAGATAAGGCTTCCACGTTCCCCCACCGGGGGTCCGCTCGATCAACCGACAGGCCTGGGTCTGATGCCCGCGATAGTAATCCTCATAGTAGAAGGGACACTCTGTCCCATATGGCGTGCGCACGACGTTGCCTCCGCTTAACTTGAATTATACCTTGTCCCTCCACGTGCTGACGGAAGCGCGAGGATCGCGGGACAACGCTGCGTCCCATCGAATTGTTGGAAGTATTCAATGAAAGGGCCGATGATCCCTTCCTTACCCCACCGAGAACCCCTTGACATTTTCGATCATGGTCGCTATAAAAAATGTAAAAGCTTATAAACGAATGTTTGTTTGATTTGGGGAGCTGAGGAGGCCAAACGGGCCACCGATTCAGCCATCGGTTCGACGCTCCTTCGCGGCTGGCCCCCGAAGCCCACCCGTAAGGCGATCGTCCCTTATGGATCATCCACCGGTTGGGACTTGTGCGAGATCCCTATGGCATCTCATCCGCAGGGGAAAGGAGGGGCCTATGAAGCGTTCTATCGGGCTGTTCAGCGCCCTGCTCATCGTTGTGCTGGCCTCATGCGCCGCGCCCACCCCGACCCCGCCGCCCGCTGCCACTCCAACGCCTGCGCCCGCTGCTCCCCCTACCCCCACACCGGCGCCGAAGGTCGGGACGCCCTACAAGATCGGCTTCATTGCCTCCATCACCGGCCCAGGAGCTAGCCTGGGCATCCCCGAGCGCAACGTCGCTCAGATGGTTCAAGCACAACTCAACGCAGAAGGGGGAATCGTCGGCCCCGATGGGGTGCGCCACGAAGTGCAGATCCTGATCTTCGATGACGAGAGCAAGACCGACACGGCGGCCACCGTGACCCGGCGTCTCATCGAGCAGGAGGGCGTGGTGGTTCTCGTGGCTGGCACCCTCAGCGGCCCGAGCCTGGCGATGGTGCCCATCGCCACGGAGGCCAACGTGCCGATGGTCTCGATGGCCTCCGCTCGCTCCATCATCGAGGATCCTGAGACGAAGAAGATGCGCGAGTGGATCTTCAAACCCGTCCCTGAGAACCTCCACTCCGCCCAGATGCAAGCCGATTACCTGAAGGCCGTGGGGGTGACGAAGGTTTGCCATCTCTATGAGAACACCGCCTATGGGAAAGATACCTTCGCCAGCGCTCAGGCGATCTTCCCGAAGGCGGGCATTGAGATCGTTTACGGCGACGCCTTCGAACGCACGGCGACCGAGTTCCCCCAGGTGGAGCGGGTGAAGGCCAGCGGCTGCGAGGCCGTGGTGATCGGCTCCATCCCGCCAGCCTCCGCGTTGGTGAACGTGGCGGTCCGCGACGCCTTGCCGGAGATCCGGATCGTGCACGGCCACGGCTCATGCAACGCGGATCTGATCAAGAACGCGGGCCCGGCGGCGGAGGGCACGGTGATGCCCTGTGGCAAGATCCTGGTGGCCGACCAGCTGCCGGACACGGATCCGGTGAAGAAGCTTAACCTGGACTTTATCCGGGCCTACCAGGACTTCACGAAGGGGGAGCCCATCAGCACCTTCGCCGGCCACGCTTATGACGCCCTGCAGTGGGCGCTGGCGGCCTTGAAGACTTTACCGGATGGGCTGCCGCTGGCGGAGCAGCGGGCGAAGGTGCGGGAGGCCCTGGAGACCCAAATCCGGAACTTCCCCGGCACCCACGGCATCTTCAACGTGACCCCGGAGGATCATCTGGGCTTCAATTACACCGACTTCGTGTTGGTCACAGTGAAGGATGGGAAATTCCAGATCCTTCCCAAAGACCAGTGGAAGTAGTGCTTCATCTTTGAGGATATGGGATGGTGTGGGCTAACGGCCCCACCCCCTTACTCCCTCCTCCCCACGGCCCCAAGGGCCATGGGGAGGTTGGGGCGGGCCGGGCGCCTTTGGCGCC
>NZ_JBHOQJ010000133.1:0-18807 GCF_042408365.1 Thermoflexus sp. | reverse complement strand
GCTCACGCGGCCCGCACTTTATAGGGTTGGGGTTCCCGGCTGGATCGCGTCCTTATCCGCGTTATAATTCCTTCTTGAGATCAAGCTGTTCGTTTTCATCGGGATTGGGGCGTGCGGTTCTGATCCCCCAGAAGGCGGTTCGCAGCTCCCAAGAGGGTGGGTGGACATTTTGGAAACTCCACATCTCTACCATCGAGGTGCACAATGAGCGATCCGCGTCTGGAGAAGTGGGCCCGGGTGCTCGTGGATTATGCGACGGCGGTGAAGCCCGGGGATAAGGTGGCGATCCGGGGCACGCCGGCGGCTGCGCCGCTCCTGCTCACCATCTACCGACAGGCCCTGGAGCGGGGCGCATATCCTCATCTGCTGGTCTCCCTGCCGGGGGCGGCGGAGATCTTCTACCGGGTGGCGGAGGAACCCCAGCTGACGTTCGTCTCGCCCATCGATCGCCTGGTCACCGAAACCTTCGATGTGATCATCAGCGTGCTGAGCGAGACCAACACCCGATCCCTGAGCAATGTGGATCCGGCTAAGCAGGCGAAATTCTCAGCCGCGCGACGGGATCTCACCCGCGTGTATATGGAACGGGCGGCCCGCGGAGAACTGCGCTGGGTCCTCACCCTGTATCCCACCGAAGCCTACGCCCAGGAGGCCGAGATGGGCCTCCACGAGTTCGAGGAATTCGTCTACGAGGCGGGCTGGTTGAACGATGAAGATCCGGTCGCCCGCTGGCGGGAGCAGGCGGCCTTGCAAGAACGGCTGGTGGAATGGCTGAAAGGGCGCCGACGGATCCACATCCGAGGCCCCCATGCCGATTTAGTGCTCGGGATCGAGGGGCGGGTCTTCATCAGCGCTGACGGCCGTCACAATTTCCCGGACGGGGAGATCTTCACCGGCCCGGAGGAGACCGTCACCGAGGGCTGGGTGCGCTTCACGTATCCAGCTCTCTACGGCGGCCGCGAAGTGGACGGCGTGGAGCTGGTGTTCGAAGGCGGGAAAGTGGTGAAAGCGACGGCGCGGAAGAACGAGGCTTTCCTGCACCGGATGCTGGAAACAGATGAAGGGGCGCGGCGGCTGGGCGAGCTGGGCATCGGCACGAACTTCGCCATCCGACGGTTCACCCGCAACATCCTGTTTGACGAAAAGCTGGGAGGCACCTTCCACCTCGCCCTGGGGGCCTCTTATCCGGAGACCGGCGGGACCAACCAATCCGCCATCCATTGGGATATGATCTGCGATTTGAAGGAGGGGGAGATCGTGGTGGATGGGGAGGTCCTCTATCGAGATGGGAAGTTCATGATCGGTTGAGCGAGAGAGGTGGGGGCCAGTGCCTGAAAGAGCGGATGCCCTCCAAACGAGCGCCACACACCCGAAAAATTTGCCAGGACATATCCTCAGGAGGGGATCCATGGAGATCGAGATCCGTGGGCTTCGAGTGGATCCCCGTTTACTGGAGCCCCGGCCGGTCCAGCGATGCGGCCCTGCTTACTGCCGGGGCCGTTGCTGTGCCTACGGGGTATGGGTACGGGTGGAGCAGCGGGATGAGATCCTCCGCCACGCGGAGCTGATCAAAAGGGTCCTGCCGCCCGAGCGGCACGACGAGACACGATGGTTCGATCCGGAGCCGGAGTGGGACGACACGCCCCCCGCGGGATACTGGGTGGGCACCACGGTCATCGAGAACCCCTCCCACCCGCTCGGCCAGGCCTGCGTCTTCTTGTTAGATGATGGGCGCTGCAGCCTTCAGGTCGCCGCTGCCGAGGCGGGCATGCACCCCTGGGCCCTGAAACCGCTGCATTGCGCGCTCTACCCACTCACCTTATGGGAAGGCCAGCTGATCCTGGATGATGAAAACGAGCTGTACGCGGAGGCCTCCTGCCAGCAACCTGCTGAAGAAGCACGTCCGCTGTTTATGGTCTTTGATCAGGAGGTGAAATGGGTGTTGGGGGAGGAAGGATTCCAGACCCTTCTGGAGCTCTACCGGGCCCGCTATGGAGCCGAAGGACATCCTGAGCCTGGAGGCGTATGACTACGAGCTGCCGCCGGAGCGGATCGCCCAGTCCCCGGTGGAGCCACGGGATGCCTCGCGGCTGATGGTGGTGCATCGGGCGACCCGGCGGATCGAGCACCGGATCTTCCGGGAGATCGTGGACTACCTGCGGCCCGGGGACCTGTTGGTGTTCAATGACACCCGGGTGATCCCGGCGCGCCTGTTCGCGATCAAGCCGACCGGGGGGCGAGTGGAACTGCTGCTGGTGCGCCGGGTGGACCCGGAGCGCTGGTGGGCGATGGCGCGGGGCCGCCACATCCGCCCCGGCGTGCGCCTGCAGCTGCTCTCCGGCAACCGGCCGGTTGACCTCTACGCGGAGGTGGAGACCGAGGGTGAAGGTCCCCTCCGCCTGCTCCGGTTCTCCGCTCCCCTGGAGGGGTGGCTGGAGCGGCTCGGAGTGATCCCGCTCCCACCGTACATCCGGCGGCCGCTTCATGACCCGGAACGCTACCAGACCGTCTACGCCCGGGTCCCTGGCTCCGCGGCCGCGCCGACGGCGGGGCTGCATTTCACCCCCGAGCTGCTGGCCCGTCTACGGGATCACGGCGTCCGCTTCGCCTTCGTGACGCTCCATATCAGCTTGGACACCTTCCGGCCCATCACGGCCCATGACGTGCGGGAGCACAAGCTGTACCGAGAATGGTGCGCGCTTCCCGTGGAGGCGGCCGAGCTCATCAACCGCACGCGGTTGGAGGGAGGGAGGATCGTCGCGGTGGGCACCACGGTGGTGCGGGTCCTGGAGACGGCCGCCCGCCGCGGGCTGGGATGCTCGCCCGACACCGCCTGCCCTGGGCAAGTGGTTGGGCCGTTCGAGGGGGAGACCGACCTTTACATTTACCCCGGATTCCAGTTCCGGGCGGTGGATGCCTTGATCACCAATTTCCACCTCCCCCGCTCCACGCTGTTGCTCCTGGTGGCCGCCTTCATGGGCTACGACCTGATGCGCGAGGCCTATCAGATCGCCATCGCCGAAGGCTACCGGTTCTACTCGTTCGGCGACGCCATGCTCATCCTCTAATCAGGGAATGGACAGGCTCCCTTTCTCTCCCGGGATCTCCGACGATGCGTTGGCCGCCCTTGGTCCAGGCATCCTTCCTACAGCGCCTGAATCGGTTCGCCGTGGAAGTGCGCGTCGGACGGCAGCGGGTGCGCGCGCACCTGCCGAACTCCGGCCGCCTGCGCGAGCTCCTGGTTCCCGGTTATCCCGTGTGGATGGCCCGGCGGGAGGGCCGGCGGCGAACCCAATACGATGTTCAGGTGGTGGGATTGCCCAACGGGGTCCTCGTCTCCGCCGACGCACGGGTGCCTAATCTCTTGTTCCGGGAGGCATGGCAGAAAGGTGAGCTTCCCCTTTTTCAGTCTTACACCACCCTGGATGCGGAGGTCCCATTGGGGGAGGGTCGAGTGGATTTCCGGCTCTCCGGCCCGCACGGCGTGGCTTACGTGGAAGTCAAGAGCGTCACGCTGGTGGAGGAAGGAACGGGGCTGTTCCCGGATGCGCCCACCGAACGAGGGCGTCGCCATGTGAACGCCTTAATGGCCGCGCGCATGGACGGCGCCCGAGCCTTTATCATCTTCATTGTGCAGCGCCCGGATGCCCAGGCCTTCCGCCCCCACGATGTCGCCGATCCGGCCTTCGGGGAGATCCTGCGGACCGCCGTCGCTTGCGGGGTCGAGGCCATGGCTTATCGGTGCCACGTCTCGCTGGAGGAGATCCGCCTCGTTGATCCAATCCCGGTGATCCTGGATCGGTGATCAAGGGATCCCCCATCGGCAGGAGGGACCGCGATGATAGAAAAGCCGGCTGCTGAGCCGCTTGCCGCGCTGGCGGAGGGGAAGCCCTACCGGGTCCTGGGTGTCCGGATGGACCGCTTCCGATATCGCTGGTTCGGGGTGCTGGAGGTGGAGGGGAAAGCGGGACGCCTGCGCCTGCCGATGACCGGGACCATCGCCCAGTGGTTCCGGCCGGGGGAGGAGGTCCTCGTCGCTCTGCAGCCGCAGGCCGATCCCCAGGCGCTGACCTTTGACGCCTACGCGCTGTGGCGGGTCGTGGACGGCGAGGCCGTCCCCATCTGGCCGTTCTACCGGGAGCGCTTCGTCCTAGAACGCTCCTCCCCGCTCTCCCCTACCCCACTCTATCGCTACACGGTGCTCGCCCGGGAAGCGGGCCTGGAGTCAGACTTCGAGGCCATCGTGGATCTAGAGCAGCACCACTACGCCTCGGAGGCGGAGATCCTCGCCCGCTGGTGGTGCCCGGAGGATCGAACGTGGGCGGAGGCCAACGCCCGGCCGCTCTGCCCGCGCTGCCGCCGCCCGATGCGCTTCGGCGACCTCAAGGACGCCACCCGCGCCTCCCGCTTCTTGGTGCTGCTCCTCGAGGACCGGATGCCGTATGAGCCGCTTTACATCGGCTACGTGCGCATCGACCCCCCGATCCTGATGATGCACCGCCGCCTGCCGGATGGCACGATCCAGCCGAACCTACGGCAGGCGGTCTTCCCCGCGGATTGGTTCGAGCCTTCGTTCTGGCCGGAGCGCCTGGAGGAGGAGCTGAGGCGGCAGCGGCCGGACCTCTCGCCCTTCGACCTGTGGTGGGAATCCCAGGAGATCGCGCTGAAGATCTGCGACACCCGGGGGGCCCGCCTGGCCCGGGTGGTGGTTCATCCGGATTACCGGGCGGAGGGTCTGGGGCAACTGGCGCTGCGGGCAGCCATCCGCTGGATCCGGGAGCGCCGCGTCCCGGAGATGCGGCGTCCGAAGGCGGTCCTGGAGACCATCGCCCAGATGGCCCGCTACAACCCCTTTATGGAGCGGGCGGGATTCCGCTACCTCGGGGACACCGCCTCCGGGCGGCCGGTGCTGGTCTACCCGCTGGAGGAGGAGGCAGCCCGCTGCCTGGAGCGGTTCTACGAGACCGATCCCGTAGCCCAGACGCACCGCGGGAAGCTCTACCGCCCCGCCTTTCGTCCCATCGAGCCGCTGGCCGGGCCGATCCGCCTGCGCCACGTCACCTACCGCTATGAGAGCACCCTCCGCCTGAGCGGCATTGCCCCTCCGCTCCAGGAAGTCCTGGAGGCTTTCGGGGTGCACGAGCGAACGATCCAGAAGATCGTGCTGAAGGATGCCTCGCTGACCATCCACCCGCGGCAGATCGTGGCCGTGATCGGCGCCTCGGGGGCGGGGAAGACCACCCTGCTGCGGCTGATCTACGGCGCCGCAGCCGGGCGCCAGGACCCCCTGTATCGGGCCCAGTCCGGGATCATCGAGCTGCCGGAGAACGTGCAGGTAGCCGCCTACCTGCCGGGGGAGATCGAGCCGGACTTCGGCGGGGAGACGATCCTGGAGGCCATCTACCGGTTGACCGGGGATGAGGTGCTGGCCATCGAGGTCTTGAACGTGGCCGGGATCGCCGACGCGGTGCTTTACCGGGCGCGGTTCTGGGAGCTCTCCACCGGCCAGAAGGAGCGCGCTCGCATCGCCTACCTGCTGGCCGCACGGCCGAACCTTCTGCTCATCGATGAGTTCGCGGCCCATCTGGATCCCCAGATGGCGCTGCGGGTGGCCCGCAAAGTGGCGGCCCTCTGCCGCCAGCACGGCATCACCCTCATCGCCGCCACCCATCGCCCGGAGGTCGTGCAGGGCCTGGAGCCGGACCTCACCCTCACCCTCGGCTACGGCCTCCTCCGGGTGTCCGCCCGCGGCGACTGAATCCGCACCCCGTCCCGCTGCTTACCGCCGGCGGCCTGGTTTTCTTTCCCCCAGCGCCTCCTCCAGCCGGATCCAGACCACCGGCCCACGGGGGCGGTGAATGGGGATCGGCTCCGGGAACTGCTGGGGGTCCGTGAACACCCAGATATAAAGGGGTCGTCCCCGCGCATAGGCCTCCAGGAAGGCGGGGTCAGCGCGGTGTCGGGCGATCTGCCGCCGCAGGACCTCCAAGGGGACCGGCCCCCGGATCTCTGCCAACACGGCGGTGCCGATCCATCCCCGCGGGCTGATGATTCCGATACGCCCCCGGATGTGGGTGGGATAGCGGCGGATCTCCCAGGGTTTCTCCCCGGAGACGATGTAGGTCGCGTAAGGCTCTCGCACGATCAACCCCAGTTCGGGGCGCATACCCCATTCCCCCCTCTCGAGTAACGGATGCTTATGGATCCGAAAAGAGGGAGCTTTTCCTCTCAACCTCCTCCGGGCCAGTCCACCTGGCCATCCTGAGCCACCACAATCGGTTGGCCCGCCTCCTTCATCGGCTGGATGGGCTCGCGGGCCCCCTCGGTGAATCGGGCACCCGCCACCCCCGGCCAGACCTCCCCCGGGGCTTTCCGGAAAATCCCCACCCGGCGAACCGCCCGCTCCACGTCCCCACGGTCTACCGCCCACTTTACGCTGGCCTTGAATCACGATGTCCGTCAGCCGGGCGTCTTCGAAGGCCCCGGGGGGAGATCGCCTTGACGCGCAGGGCCCGCCTTAGCGCTTCCGTCACCTCTTGAGCGGAGAGAACGTGGATCCGGCGGAAGTCCGGCTAGCCGAAGTAAGCGACGGCGCGCTCCCCGTAGCGGCGCCGGAGGTCGTTGTCCTTCAGGATCCCCACATCGTTCCTCAGGAGCTCAAACTCCCGCCGGTGTTCCTCGAACTCCCGGCGCAGGGCCGCGAACTCCTCATAATGCCATC
Source organism: Thermoflexus sp. (assembly GCF_042408365.1). Lineage (GTDB taxonomy): Bacteria > Chloroflexota > Anaerolineae > Thermoflexales > Thermoflexaceae > Thermoflexus. Next base: position 12,086 of record NZ_JBHOQJ010000133.1, on the reverse strand, counting down.
GCTGCGCCTCGGCTAAGGCCGCGATCTGCGCTTCCACTTGTCAGAAGCGTTCCTCCGTCTCCTTCCGGAAAGCGGCAGAGACCTCGTCCCGGAAAACCCGGAGTTCCTCTCGGGAGGCCTTCACCTCCCCCGGCAGGCGCAACAATTCCTCGGAGGCCAGCAGCGCCCATAGCTGCTGGCGCCAATCGGGATGTTCCCGCAGCAACGCCAGGAGATCTTGAAAGTCCTCTACCGTGAACGCCATCACCGCCTCCACAGGGATTTTACCCCGCTTTGTCCGACCGGACGATCCCGAGGCAGCCTGGAATGCGAACCGGATAACGGTGGAGCTCTCCACAGCCTTCAAGCGATCTCCAAGCTTTTCGCGTATATTGTACGATAGCTCCAGGACCACATCGCGGGATAGGAGACGAGGGATGCGGGTGCTGACAGTGGCTCAGATGCGCCAGGCGGAAGCGGCCGCCGATGCGGCCGGTCACACCTACGCACGGATGATGGAGCGAGCCGGCCAGGCGGTGGCCGCGGAGATCATGCGGCGGATGTCCGTCCAGGGCCGCCGGATCTTGATCCTGGTCGGGCCGGGGAACAACGGCGGCGATGGCCTGACCGCCGCCCGTTTCCTGAAAGAGGCTGGCGCGGAGGTCGCCTGCTACCTGCTGAAGCCGCGGGAGGAGACCGATCCTGTTTTCCAAGCCGCGAAAGCGGCGGGCTGCTTCATCGCCCAAGCGGCGGACGACCGCACATGGCGGGTGTTGCGCCTTTGGGCCCGGAGCGCAGCAGTGATCGTGGACGCGCTGCTGGGGACCGGGACCACCCGCCCGCTGGAGGGAGACCTCCTCCGGATGCTTCAAGCGGTGCGCGCGGAGGTCAGCGACCGGCGGCCGTGGCCCACCTCGTTCTTCGCCCCGGGCGTTCCGCTCGTTCCACCCCTTGGCGTCTCGTCTGCCCGTCCTGAGCCGTGGCTGGTGGCCGTGGACGGGCCGACCGGGATGAACTACGACACCGGGGAACTGGATCCCCACGCCTTCCACGCCGACCTCACGGTGACCTTCGCGTATCCCAAGGTAGGGCACTTCCGGTTCCCAGCGGCCCACGCGGTCGGGGAGCTCGTTGTGGCCGACATCGGGATCGAGCCGAAGTGGGTGCCGGAGGGCGCTTTCGAGGTGATGGACGCCGCCACCGCGCAGGGGTGGTGCCCACCGCGCCCGGCGGACGCCCATAAAAACACCTTCGGGAAGGTGGCGGTGGTGGCCGGCTCCACGAATTACCCCGGCGCCCCATGGCTGGCCGCCCAGGCGGCGGCCCGGGCCGGCGCCGGATGGGTCACCTTGGCCATCCCACGAACCATCTACCCGGTCCTGGCGGCGAAGACCACCGAGATCACCTATGTGCTGTTGCCGGACGAGCTCGGCGTCCTGATCCCGGACGCCGTTGAGGTCCTTGCCAAGGCCGTCGAGGGCTACGCGGCGATGGTGCTGGGGCCCGGCCTGACCCAGGAGAAAGAAGCGGTGGCCTTTGTGCACGGGATGTTCGGGATGGAGCGCGCAGCCCGGCGGGGCCGCCTGGGCTTTCACATCGAGGAGGAAGAAACGACGAAGCCAGCACCCCCTTCCTTTACCTGGCCGCCCTTGGTGGTGGACGCCGATGGGCTGAACGCCATCGCCCAGGCGAAGGACTGGGCGGCCCGGCTGCCCGGACCGGCGATCCTCACCCCCCATCCGGGGGAGATGGCCCGGCTGACCGGGTTGGAGAAGGGGGCGATCGAGCAGGACCGTGTGGGGATCGCTCGACAGTTCGCGCAGGCTTGGGGGCACGTGGTGGTGCTGAAGGGCGCGTTCACGGTGGTCGCCGCCCCGGACGGCCGGGCACTGGTGCTGCCTTTCGCCAACCCGGCGATGGCCACGGCGGGGACCGGGGATGTGTTGGCAGGGGCGATCGCCGGGCTGCGGGCACAGGGGCTGGGCCCGTTTGAGGCAGCGGCCCTGGGCGCCTATCTCCACGGCCTCGCCGGGGAGCTGGCGCGCCGGGAGATCGGATCCGCCGGGGTGCTGGCCGGGGATCTCATCCCCCGGCTTCCCACCGCGCTTCGCGCCCTGAAAGGGGAATAGGGCCTTCCGTCTTGCGTCCGCTCCCAGGGGACACCCCATGCACGGGAACCGGATCCCAGAGCTGGAAGGTTTAGACCCTCAGGCTCCCCCGCAATGGCGCTGGATCCATCGGGCGCGCCCGGATGCCCGGCGGATTGGGATCCTTTCCGCCTCATTCAATCCACCTACCCGCGCCCATGTCGCGCTGCTCGAGGCCGCCCAGGGGGCCTTCCACCTGGAGGAGGGGGTGCTCTTACTGGCTATCATTCATGTAGAGAAACCGCCGGCGGGCTTCGGACTGCCGGAGCGCCTGGAGATGTTGCGGACCATCGCCCGGGGCCGTCCCTCCTGGAGCGTGGCCCTCTGCAACCGCGCCCGGTTCTTCGAGAAAGCGCAGGCACTCCGCGCCGCGGTGGGACCCTCCCCAGAGCTCTTCTTCCTACTGGGAGGCGACACCCTGATCCGCCTGTTCGATCCCCAGTATTACCCGGACATCCCTATGGAGGCTGCCTTAGAAAGCTTCTTCCAGACGGCGCGCCTCCTTGTCGCCCCCCGTCCGCCTTGGGATCTCCCTTCCCTGGAGCGCTTCCTCCAGGACCCTGCGCGGGCCCCTTACCGGGCGCGTATCGACTTCCTCCAGCTTCCGCCGGCCCTCGCGGAGGTGTCCTCCTCTGAGGTTCGCCGGCGCCTGATGCATGGGGAGCCGATCGTGGATCTGGTGCCCTCGGAGATCCTCCCGAAGCTGGCCCGTCGGAAGGAGGGCTCCCTATAACGGCTCTGAAGTCGCCCAGCTCGGCCAGTGCCTTGTTTCCCCATAGACAGATAACGAAGCACTATTCCGCATCCGAACAATCGCCGGATGGGGTTTTCGGTCCGTTGGCCCCGCGGCACGCTGTGACCTTAGTCCTACCCTCTGATCGCTGCAAGGACTCTACAATACAACAAGGACTGAATTTTCTGACCTGGGCGGGCAGCGGGAGGAAGCCGGTGGGCGGGGGGATCAAGGGACGTGGACAGGCGCTGGTGTTGCTGGCCCTCGCGTTCGCGGGGATGCTGGCGTTGCTGGCCTTGGCGATCGACGGGGGAAACGCCTACGCCCAGCGGCGGCGGGCTCAGAACGCCGCCGACGCAGCCGCCCTCTCTGCCACCCGCCGGCTTTATGAGATCCGACGCCAGGGCGGGAGCGAAGCCGACCTCCTCCTTGCCCTCCGCGAGGCCATCGACGCCCACGGGGCCTTCAACGTGGACGGCCAGCCCAACCGCTTCGAAGCGGAATACATGGACGAAAACGGAAACCCGATCGCCCCCGTGGGCGCTGGGACGATCCCCGAGAACGCCCGGGGCGTGCGGGCCACGGTCATCAACCGCTTCGACGCCTTCTTCGCCGGCGTCTTCGGGTTCGATCCCATGGAGGTCCGAGCCCTGGCGACGGCGGTCTACCGTCTGCCCCCGGCGTGCGCCTTCGCCCTGTTCGCGGAGAACGATTTGCAGGCGGATTTCGGGTGGCTTGGCATACAGGCGGGGGGAGTCCACGCGGGAGGCGACCTCACCCTTGGAAGGGCCGGTGCCATCCAAGGGCCGTGCGAATATGGCAGGAGCGCGGACATCACTGGGGTGGAATGCAGGGACAGGCCGACCCAAGCGCCCTACCAGCCCCTCCCCGCCCTCTACACGGTGAGCGACTTCGCCCCCGGCGGCCCCCTGTGGAACGCCTATCCCGGTGGGCGTTACTGTATACGCCCCCAGGATCCCAGCCAGCCGATTGTGCTGGACGCACACTATGAGGGAGCGGCGGAACCCTCCCCCAATCAGTGTCTTACAGCCCAACGGGTCCGCTTGTGGGATGGCTTGTATTACCTGGAGGGGGACGCCCAAGTGATCCGGAGCCAGAGGGGCGGGCAGATTCGGGCAAAGGTCACCCTCGCCGCCGTTGGATCGCTCATCCTCTCCTCAGACAGCCCTTATGATCTCTCCCCGCCCTTTAACGATCCTCAATGGGGCGCCCCTCTACTGGTGGCGGGCCGGGCCATCACGATCACCACACCCTCTAAACACGGTTTTACATGGCAGGGGCTGATCTTGGCGAACGGGGGAGCGGTGACCCTCTCCACGGGCGCTCAGGCCCGATCCGATCGCGGTGCGATCTACGGCCGGGCGCTCCGTCTCAACGGCGGGACGCTGGATCTAACCTTCGATCCCACCACATGCCCGGTGGGGATCGCGCGGGTGGAGCTGCTGCGATGATCGGCGCGGCGCTGATCCTGGGAGTCGGATTCGGGATCATCGGGCTTCTGCTGACGTGGTGGCTCCTCGGCCTGGAAGAAGCGGACGAGGCCCCGCCGGAGGTCTCGATGTCCGTCGAGGCGACGCCTGTAGGAGAGCCCCCCCGCTGGGCTTCGTTGGTATGGGGTCTCGAGACCGCCCCCAATCCGGAGACAGAGCAAGCGCTGAGCTGGGCACGTGACCGCGTGGCCCGATGCGCGGCGTGGCTCGCCGCGCGATGGACAGCGCTCTGGGGGGTCAGGCGGCAGGCCGAACGCCGCCTCCGCCGGCTGCTCCGCGAGGCCGATCTCCCCTGGCACCCTGCGGAGTGGATCGGGCTCACCCTGGGGCTGATGGCCTTAGGAGCCTGGGTTGGACACCGGATCTATCGGCTCCCAGGCTTTGTTTTGCTGGGCATTCTCGGGGGCGGGGCGCTGCCTTTTCTGTTCCTGCGCCACCGCCGTGAGGCGCGCCGGCGGCGCCTGGAGGCCCAGCTGGCGGACGCCCTGCGCCTCATCGCCCACACCCTTCAATCCGGCGGCAGCCTATATACGGCCTTTGAACAGATCGCCCGCGGGTTCCCGCCTCCCATCGCGGAGGAGTTCCGGCGGGCGCTGCTGGAGATCCAGCTAGGCTTCTCGATCTCCGAGGCCTTGGAACACATGCGGACCCGTGTGCCCAGCGAGGACCTATCGCTGGCCATCACGGCCATCCAAATCAACCAGCAGGTTGGGGGGAACCTCCCGGAGTTCCTGGAAATGGTGGCAGCCCGGATCCGTGATCGGGTCCACATCCAAAACGAGATCCGTGTGTTGACTGCCTCCTACCGCCTCAGTGCCCAGATCTTAACGGCCCTCCCGGTCCTCCTGTGGCTGGTCCTGTTCCCTCTCAACCGGCGCTACATGATGCGCTTCTTCACCAGCGGCCTCGCGGGCTACGCCCTGCTCGGGTTGATCCTCGTGCTGGTCCTCTTGGGCTTCCTGGTAATCCGTCGAACGATGCGCGTGAGCCTGTGAACCAATGACGTGGGAGCCGCAACGGGTGGAGACCCGCGACACGGGCGCTGGACCCCCAGTTCGCACGGCATCCAATGGCGGTGAGCATCTTTCACGAGCCATTCGGCGGGTGGAGGCCCGTTCTGGGACGAACGCACGGGACAGGCACTGATGAAACTCAAAAAATCAATCTCCACGTTCCGTGCGGGCGAGTTAATTTTTCAAGCTTCATCAGCGCCCGTTTCCCTCTCATATTACAAGCCCCCGTTCCCCCCGGCCTCAGATGGGGAGAAAAGCCCTCTGCGCGCCCTAATTCGTCGGGGCGCCCACTCGCTCAAAAAGTTGACCGCTGGCCGCACCTCTCTATAATCCGGGGGAAGGGGTCGCACAATCGAAACCCCCTTGATCTTGGAGCTGGCAGCCACCCCTTCCAGTAGTGGCGAGCTCCAAGGGTCCCAAATTCAAGGGGGCTACGCGGGGAGTGGAATGGTCCCACCCCCTTTCCCCTGTGGGGCAAAGCCGCACGGGGGGAAATTGATTTCCTCGTGGGGTGTGAGCCGTCGAAGGCGGCCCGCACCCCACGAGGAAAAATGACCATCACTGTACCGAATGGAGCGACCACCTGGAGCGGGGAGGATCAGGCGTTCTATGGCGTTCCCAATCGGATGGGAGGAGCCCAGGAGTCTGTTCTGCCGTCTGTTGAAAGGACGGGTGGATCTTTACCGCGTGCCGTTCAGCGAGCGGTCTTCGCGCATGATGGTCTTCGCCGAGGACCTGCGACCCGGGGTGCCCGGGTTGTTCATCAAGCTGGCGGAACGGTGGGAGAAGCAGCAGGAGAAATTCGGGGACTATCGCCAGCGCCGGCCCATCGTGGAGCGCCTGGTCTTTCTCAGCCCCGACGGCGAGCCGCTCCCCGCCACGTTCACCACCTACCCCCACGCGGTGTTCTTCCGCACCCCTCAGGGGATCATTGGGATGACCTTCAACGATCCAGAAGCGCTTTACATCACCCTGCCCCCCGAGGCGATCGGGATCCAATTCATCGCCCAGGCGGAGACCGCCCGGGCCGACCGCCGGGGTGGGATCCTGCGGGGGGTGCGGAACCTGTGTTACACGACCAACGCCCGCCTGCGGCACAACCAGATCGAATCCGCCGGCCCGGGCCTCTTCCGGGTGACCTTCATGGTCGAGCCAACGCCGGATGCGGCGGTGCTGCTCAACATCACCCCCCGTCTCGGGTTCAACCGCTCGATCCGCCCCGCCCTCCCGGTCTTTCAGGAAGCGGAGGCCCGATGGCACGACTGGTTCGCGGCCGCCCCGCGGGTCGATGAAGACCTGGCCCCCCAGTATCACTACGCCTGGTGGGTGATGCGGGCTGGGCTGATCTCCCCCCGCTACTATATGACCCGCGAGGGGATGACCCCCAGTAAGATCCACTATGTGGGGGTCTGGCAGTGGGACGCCTGCTTCCACGCCCTGGCCTACCGCTATGTGGACCTCAAGCTGGCCGAGGATCAGATCCGCCTCGTGCTGGACCACCAGCGGGAGGACGGGATGGTCCCCGACGCGGTCCACGACGAAGGGCGTGTGACCCACCTTCCCTTCCCGGTGGATGCCGACGTGACCAAGCCGCCGATCATCGCGTGGGCGGCCTGGAAGATCTACGAAATGGGCGGGGATCGGGATTTTTTGGACGAGATCTACGAACCTCTGGTGCGTTGGATCCGCTGGTGGTTCGAACGGAACGACGACGACCGGGATGGCCTGTGCCAGTATAACCATCCGTATTCCTCCGGATGGGACGACTCCCCGGTATGGGATGGGGGCGTACCGGTGGAGTCGCCGGATTTGAACACCTATCTGGTGATCGAGCTGGAACACCTGGCTCGCATCGCGGAGGTGATCGGGGAGCCGGAAGACGCAGCGCGCTGGCGGGCCGAAGCGGAGGCCCTCACCCGACGGATCATCGAGGCCATGTGGGATGAGGAGGCCGGCCTGTTCTGGCCGCTGCGGGGTGAGGCTCCCGTTCGCATCAAGACCCCCCTGAGCCTCTATCCACTGCTCACCGGCCGGCTCCCTCCCGCGATGGTCGAGCGCCTGATCGCCCATCTCGTCGATCCCCGATCCTTCTGGCCAAGGTATCCGATCCCTACCGTGGCCATGGACGATCCCCATTACAACCCGGAGCAGATGTGGCGCGGCCCGACCTGGTTGAACATCAACCGCCTGTTCATCGAGGGCTTGTTCCGGTGCGGATATCCGGACCTTGCCCGAGAGCTCCGACGGCGGACCCTCGAGCTGGCCATGGGCCATCCGGACCTCTATGAGTATTACCATCCGGAAACCGGGGAGCGCCCACCCCGGGCGGCCCCCATCTTCGGATGGACCTCGGCCGTGTTCATCGAGCTGGCCATCGAGGCCAGCCGCGAGCTGAACGCATAAGGGAGCTGGAGAACCTCGCATGACCCGCATCCGCCTGACCTTAGAACGAATGGCCCATGGCGGGGAAGCCATCGGCCGCCACGAAGGCAAAGTGATCTTCGTGCCCTTCGGCATCCCTGGGGAGATCGTGGAGGTCGAGGTGACGGAGGACCGGGGCTCCTATGCCCGGGGGCGGATCGAGAGGATCCTTTCCCCCGCCCCCGAGCGCGTCGATCCCCCATGCCCCCATTTCGGGGAATGCGGCGGGTGTCACTTCCAGCACATGCAATATGAGGCTCAGCTCCGCTGGAAGGCGGAAATCGTGCGGGATCAGCTGCGCCGCATCGGGAAGATCGAGGACCCACCCGTCCGCCCCACCATCCCCAGCCCGGACCCCTTCGGCTACCGGAACCAGATCCAGTTCTCGGCCTCCCCGGACGGTCGTCTGGGCTTCCAGGCGATGCGCTCCCACCGGGTGGTCCCTATCTCCCGGTGCTGGATCGCCCACCCCATGCTCCAGGAGCTCTATGAGGCCTTGGATATCGAAGGGCTGGATCTGCAGCGCCTCACGCTGCGCTGCGGCGTCCGCACCGGGGATCGCATGGTGATCTTCGAGACGGAAGGGGATGAGCTGCCCATCTTGGAGACGGATTTACGGGTCTCCCTCGTCCTCCTGACGGTGGATGAGAAGGCTGTTCCGCTGATCGGTCTGGATTATCTCACAGAGGAGGTGGGCGGTTTCCTCTTTCGCATCTCGGCTCCCAGCTTCTTCCAGACCCACACCGCCATGGCCGAACAGATGGTCCATCAGGTGGTGGAATGGGCCGACCTGCACGGAACGGAATCGGTCTTAGATGCCTATTGCGGGGTGGGGCTGTTTGCCGCCCACCTGGCCCCGTTCGCTCAGCGTGTGGTGGGCATTGAAGCGCACCCAGCTGCAGCCGCCGACGCCCGCCACAACCTCGCCCGCTTCCCACACGTGGAGATCCTGGCGGGGACCGTTGAGGCGCTGGCGCCGACGCTGGAGGGGCCCTTCGATGTCGTCGTGGTGGATCCGCCGCGGACCGGCTGTTCGAAAGAGGCGCTGGAAGCGCTCCTGCGGCTGGCCCCGCGTCGCTGGATCTACGTCTCCTGCGATCCGGCGACCCTCGCCCGCGACGCCCGCCAGCTCCTGAACGCCGGCTACCGCCTGCACGTGGTCCAGCCGTTCGATATGTTCCCGCAAACCTATCATATCGAGACGGTGTCGCTGTTCGAGAAAACATGAGGAATGGGGGATTTGGGGGCGTTGATCCTCACCATCCCATACCCTCCAAGAAGAAGCAGTAGGGCACTGACCCTTGACGTGAGCGGGATTCTCAATGACCCAACGGGAGATCGAAAGGATGGGAGTGATGGGTGCCAGGAACCAGGTGGTCGCTGAAACCATCCTTCCCTCGGGTCATCGCGTGGCCCTGGTGCATGGGGATTTGACCGAGGAAGAAGCGGACGCCCTGGTGAACGCTGCCAACGCCTACCTGAAACACGGAGGCGGCGTCGCCGGGGCGCTGGTGCGGAAAGGGGGACCCCGAATTCAGGCGGAGAGCGACGAGTGGGTACAGCGCCACGGGCCGGTCCCGGTGGGCGGGGTCGCGGTGACCGGGGCCGGGCGCCTCCGCGCCCGGGCCATCATCCACGCTGTCGGGCCCGTGTGGGCAGGCGGGGACCAAGGGGAGGACCGCCTGCTCGCCGAGGCGATCCGCAACACCCTGGAGGCAGCCCGGGAGCGCGGCTACGAACGGATCGCCATGCCTGCCATCAGCACGGGGATCTTCGGCTTCCCGAAAGAGCGGGCGGCCCCGATCTTCTGGGAGACCATCGCCGCCTTCGCCGCCGCCCATCCCGAGGAGCCGCCTCGGGAGATCCGGATCGTGATCCTCGACGAGGCCACGCTGCGTCCCTTCCTCGCCGCGTTCCGGGAACGGTTTGAAGGTCGCCCGATTGGGTAGGGGCATCCCTTGTGGGTGCCCTTCGAGGGCGGGCACAAGGCCCGCCCTCACAGCCTTATTCGCCGAGGCAGCCTATCCTTCCGCCAAAAGGCGGACCAAGAGGGCCTTCTGGGCGTGGAGGCGGTTCTCCGCCTGGTCGAAGATCACCGAGTGGGGGCCGTCCGCCACGTCGTCGGTGATCTCCTCACCCCGATGGGCGGGCAGACAGTGCATCACGATGACGTCCGGCTTCGCCTTCGCCACCAGGGCGGCGTTGACTTGGTAGGGTGGGAAAACCTGCCGCCGGATCTCCGCCTCCGCCTCCTGGCCCATGCTGGCCCACACGTCGGTGTAAATCACGTCCGCATCCCTTACGGCTTCCACCGGATCGTGCGTGAAGAGCAGACGGCTGCCGCTGCGGGCGGCGAAGGCCTTCCCCCGCTCGATGACCGCCTCCTTCAGCATATATCCTGGTGGGGTCGCGATGGCGAAATCCATCCCGAGCATGGCGCAGGCGTAAAGCAAAGCCGCGGCGACGTTGTTGCCATCCCCCACGAAGGCCAGCTTCAGCCCCCGCCAGCCTCCCTTTTTCTCGTAAACCGTCAGCATATCCCCCAGGGCCTGACACGGATGCTCGTCATCGGAAAGCCCGTTGATGACCGGGACCGTCGCGTAGCGGGCCATCTCTTCCAACACGGAGTGAGCGAAGACACGCGCCATAATGGCGTCCACATACCGGCTGAGCACCCGCGCGACATCGGCCACGCGCTCGCGCTTGCCCAGGCCGACTTCTTGGGGGGAAAGGTAAATCGCGTCCCCGCCCAGATGACGCATGGCCATCTCGAAGGAGACGCGGGTGCGCAGGGAGGGCTTCTCGAAAATCATCCCTAAGGTTTTGCCCGCCAGGATCGGCGGGCGCACCCCCGCCTTCCAATCCGCTTTCATCCGCGCGGCCTCTAGGATCAACCCCTCGATCTCCTCAGGGGACCAATCCGCCAGGGAGATGAAGTGCCGTAGAGCGCCCATCGAAGTTCCCCCTCCTTGAGTTGAAATTTGACTGAAGGAGCAGCCGTTCAACTCCCCGCCCCGGGCGGGGCCGGTTTTCTTCTGGGGGCTTTCCTTCCACCCCTTCACAAGAGCTTCAAACCGAATGGGGCCAGGCTGAATAATGACGCCCCCTCAAGGTTTATGGAGGAAATCAGCGACCGCCCGCTCCAGGATCTCTCCATCCAAGTTACCGCCCGAGAGGATGAGCACTGCTCTCCGCCCGGCCCAGCGATCGGGATCCTCCAGGAGCGCCGCTAAGGCGACCGCGCCGGAGCCTTCCGCAATCAGATGGACCTCCACCGCCAGCAGGCCGATGGCTCGCAAGACCGTCTCCTCCCGGACCACTGTCACTTCGTGAATCGCTCCCTGACAGGCCAAGTGATAAGCCAGCGCCCCTACACCGCCCGCCAGGCCGTCCGCCAGCGTCGGGCCCGCCGGATAATCCGCGTAAAGCCGTCCATCCCGCAACGAGGCCGCCAAGGCCGGGGAGGCCTCGGTCTGCACGCCGATGATCCGGGTCTTTGGAGCTAGGGCCTGATAGACCGTGGCGATTCCGCTGATCAACCCGCCACCCCCCACTGGAACCAGCACCGCATCCACCTCCGGGAGCTCCTCCAGGATCTCCAGGGCGATGGTGCCCTGGCCGGCCACCACCCAGGGATCCTCATAGGCATGAATGTAACACACGCCGGTCGAGGCTGCGAAGGCCAGCGCGGCTTCATGGGCCTCCGCGTAGCTCCGGCCGACCCGATGCAGATCGACCCCGAAAGCCTGCAAAGCCTGGATCTTATTCTGGGCGGCGGTCTCCGGCACGAAAACGGTCACCGGGATCCCCCCCAGCGTCTGGGCGGCGAAGGCAACCGCCAGGCCGTGGTTGCCCGCGGAGGCCGTCACCACGCCCCGCGCGCGCTCCTCTGGCGTGAGCTGCGCCAGCCGGGTCAGGGCGCCTCGGACTTTAAACGAGCCGGTCGGTTGCCACGCTTCGAGTTTCAGCCAGACCTCGCTCCGAAGCCGCCGGTTCAATCCGGGGAACATCCGCAACGGCGTCGGGGGAAGCACGGGTCGCAGGCGGCGACGCGCTTCCAGGATCTGCGTCAGAGAAGGGGCCAGGAGGGACGCTTCCACAGGTTCTATCCCTTGAATCAGATTAAAGGGCACCTACAAGAGGTGCCCCTACCATGGATGTCCTTACCCTATCCCATGGACACACCCAACTCAGTGCGTTGATATCTCCGTTCCCCAATGTGCAGGACCCCCCTTATCCCTCCTCCCCACGGTCCGAAGGGCCGTGGGGAGGAGGGATAAAA
>NZ_JBHOQJ010000103.1:0-4572 GCF_042408365.1 Thermoflexus sp. | reverse complement strand
CCGAAGGCGCCCGGCTCGCCCCCTAATAACAGGTCCGTTGGGACAAAAAGGGAAATGAACAGCTTCGCCTTCATCATCCACCCCATCGATCCAAAGCGGGATGTCCAGCGCCGATTCCCTCTGCTCGGTCGCTTGCTCCCCGAGCCGGCCATTCACTTCTTCTCTGCCTATTTCCCTCCCGTTTACCTCTCGCGGGTGCGGGGCATCCGTTCCCGGGCAACAGGCGAAGAGGTGGAAGGCTGGCTGGTGGCTTGTCCGCTCACCCCTCAGCGCATGCTCTCGCTGCCTCTGGAACGGGTCTATCGAAAAATCATTGAGACCGGCCGGCTGGCGGAGCGCTTGGGGGCCCGCATCCTCGGCCTGGGCGCCTTCACGGCGGTCGTGGGGGATGCGGGGATTACGGTGGCCAAGCATCTTCGTATCCCGGTGACCACCGGGAACAGCTATACGGTGGCCGTCGCCTTGCAGGCCCTATGGGAGGCGGCCGGGCGGGTGGGGATCCCGCTCGCTGAGGCCACCGCGGCCGTCGTGGGGGCCGCCGGAGCCATTGGCCGCGTGGCCGCCCGCTTGCTGGCCCGGGAGGTTTCGCGCGTGATCCTGGCCGGACGCCGCCCGGAGCGCCTGGAGAGCATTCGTCCCTTGGTAGAGGCCGAGGGCGCGGAAGCTGATATCGCGGAGAGCCTGGAAGCGTTGCGCGAGGCTGATCTGATCCTAGCGGTGAGCAGCTCCCCGGTCGCCATCATCGGGCCGGAGCATTTGAAGCCCGGCGCCGTCGTCTGCGATGTGGCCCAGCCCCGCAACGTCTCGCCGGCCGTAGCCGCTCAACGAGAAGATGTGCTGGTGATCGACGGCGGCCTCGTGGAGGTCCCTGGTGAGGCGGATTTCGGGTTCGACTTCGGGCTCCCCCCGCGCATGGCCTATGCGTGCATGGCCGAGACCATCGCCCTAGCCATGGAGGGCCGTTACGAGCCCTACAGCCTGGGGCGTCGCCTTTCCATCGAACGGGTGGAGGAGATCGCCCGCTTGGCGGAGAAGCACGGCTTCCGGCTGGCTGGTTTCCTTTCGTTCGGCCAGCCGCTGACGGATGAGCAGATCCAGCGGGTTCGAGAACGGGTCCGCGGCCGATCTCAATGGGCGCTGGCTTAGGCTTGCCACATCTGGAGGGGATGGGCGTCCAGGATCCACCCCAGCCTCAGCGATCCTCTTGCGCTGGGGGAGCGGGTAGGGGGGTCCGCGGGAGGCCGTAATAAGCCTCCAGGATCTGGCGGGCGAGGGGTGCGGCGACGGCCGAGCCCTGCCCGCCGTGCTCCACGACCACCACCACCACCAGTTCCGGACGATCGGCCGGCGCGTAGCATGCAAACCACGCGTGAGGCAGCTGCCCATGGGCCGTCTCCGCGGTCCCGGTCTTCCCCGCAACTTGGAAGGGCATCCCTCGGAAAACCCACGTGGCTGTCCCCCGAGGATGGGTGGTGACCCCGACTAGACCCTGCCGGATCGCGGAGAGGGCCTCCTCCGAAACTGGGAGCCGTCCCTGCGCTTCCGGCTCAAAAATTTCCTCCGGTTGTCCTGGGGCCCGGTTGATCCGGGCCACTAAGCGGGGCCGATAGAGGATCCCGCCGTTGGCCACCGCCGCCATCATCCGGGCGATTTGCAATGGGGTCACAAGGAGGTCGCTCTGGCCGATGGCCATATTCACCGCGTCCCCGGCCGACCAGGGGCGGCCGCCCTGCTGAGCACGCCATGCGGCATCCGGCACGAGCCCGGCTTCCTCCGGGATCCCTCGGATCCCCGTCGGTGTTCCCAACCCGAAGGCCCGCGCCATCTGAGGGACGAGGTCTGGATCCTGCTGGTGGAGTGCGAATCCAATCTGATAGAACGCCACGTTGCAGGAAACTGTTAGAGCGGTCGGAAGATCCACCAAGCCGTGCCCGGTTCGGAGCCAGCACCATTTGCGGTAGCCAGGGCCCAGGCCGTCCCAATATCCGGGATCTTGGAAAACGCTGCGAGGGGTGAACCCGTGGGTGAGGGCTGCTGCCATCATCACGATTTTGAAGATCGAGCCTGGGGGATACAGACCCTGGGTGGCTCGGTTCAGGAAGGCGCCGGGGGGCGGAGGCGGGCTGTTCGGCCGGAGGAGCGCGTTGGGATCGAATCCCGGGTTGCTGACGATGGCCAGGAGATCCCCATTCCGCGGATCCATCACCACCACCGCCCCGGTGCGATCCCCGAAGATCTCCTCCACTTGGGCCTGAAAGTTCCGGCTCAGTGTGGTGGTGATCGAGCGGCCGGGGATGAAGGGCCGTTCTGCGATCAGCCGGGGGGTGCCCTCGGGCTGGGCCGGCTGAATGAACAGGCGGCCGCCGTGGGTTCCGGCGAGATAAGGTTCCCCCCATGCTTCCAGACCCATCCGCCCGACCCATTCATCGCCTCGGTAGCCGCGGCGTCGCCATGCGTCCAACTCCTCCGCAGGGATCTTCCCTACGATCCCCACGGTCTGGGGCGCCACACCGGCGTAAATCCGCCCGCTTTGCACGCGCAACTTGACCCCCGGCGTTGCTTCCAGATCCGCGGCGAAGGGCGCGACGTAATCCGCTGGCAGCGCCAGGATGGGCATATACCAATCGGGACGTCCGAAGGCGTAACGGGATCGAATCGCTTCCGGCGGAAGCCCGGTCACCTGGGCGAGCCGCTGGAGCAGGAGCCCCTCGTCCGTGATCTGCCCGGGCACGATGCCGATCTCCACCCAGTCTCCCTGGGCAGCCAGGCTCTGACCATCCCGGTCGTAAAGGTTCGCCCGCTCGGGGATCACGTATTCCACCCGGAATCGCTCCCCCTCGCCCAGGGCTGGCCAGAGCAGCGCATCTCGCCAGACCACTCGCCATCCCTCCGGGAGCAAGCGGAGCTCCAACGTTCCTTCTGCCTCTAACTCTCCGAACAGCGCGGTCTTCCAGCGGATCCGATAGCGAGCCTGGGCGACTTCTCCCTCCTGGATCACGGCCAGCGGCTGGATCTCTACAGCCTGAACGCTCACCGCGTTTAGGGTTGCACGCCAGAGGGTGCGAAGATCCTCTAGGGATAGGGCGGCTCGCGAGGCCGGCGTCAGCCATGGCCACAGCGCCTCTGGATCCTCCCGCCGAATGGCTTCCAGGGCCGCCGTGATCGCCTCCATCGGCGAGGGCGGAGGCGTTGGCGTCGGCGGCATCGGCGTTGGGGTGGGAGCGGGGCGCAGAAAGCTCTGACACGCCCCTAGCCAACCTCCCAGGACCGCCGGGAGCCACCGCAGGAGGAAATCCCGTCGGGTCCATCGTTTCGTCATAGCTTCAGCCTCCCGAGATCGCACCACAGGTCGGCCGCGTGGTTATCCGTCGGAATCGGCGATGGAGAGGGGAAGCCCCACCGGCTGTCGCAGCCGTTCGGGGGAGACCGATAGGGGAAGGCCAGCTCGCAGCGCCAGGATTTTGATCACCCGCCAGAGGCCCTGGCGGGTCAGAGGATCCCCTCGATGGTTCACGAGCAACGCCTGAACCTTTCGGTCACGGATTAGGGCAGGCCAGGCGGTCTCCAGATAGCGCTGGAGCGAGCGCGCAATGGTTTCCGGGAGCTCCAACCAGCGAGAACTGTTGCGCGTGAGGATCCGCAGGCGCCTGTGGGTCAGATCCACGTCGTCCACCGTGAGGGCGACCGCTTGCCCAGCGCGCAGCCTTAGGCGAGCGATGAGATCCACGATCAGGCGATCCCGCAGTCCCAGGGGGGTCTCTGGGAGCGCCTCAGCGATCGCCAGCAATTTCTGCCGCTGATCCGGGGGAAGGGGGAGAAGGACCCGCCGCCGTGGGGGATGCCAGGGAAGGGGGAGGGCAGGGTTTTCCTGGATCACCCCCTCGGTTTCCAGAAAACGAAAAAATGCCCGCAGGACGGCGACCTTTTGATTCCACGTGCTAGGGGCCCATCCGCGTTGGACCATGGCGCCGTGGAGGAAGGATTCCAGCAGGGAGGGATGGGCTGCCTCCCACCGGGTAACCCCTTGGCCTTTCAGAAAGCGGGCAAGCCGATGAAGGGTGTGCCGATACACTTTCAATGTGGCAGGCGAAGTCGCCTCCGCTGCCACACAGGCGTCTAGGAAGCGGGCGATCCAGAACTCCAGCGTCTCCCGCGGATGTTTCATCGCGCCTTCTCTCGAGAGCTCCACAAGTCTTCCAAGGTCCCGGAGGCTGTCAGGAGGCGGCCCCAAGGTCGTACCGTGGAGCACCCTCCGGGGTTATCCTTCGGTTTTCGCAAGGAGTTTGCCCCCTGGATACCCTTGCTCCAGGCGAAGAGGTCTTTGCTTCAATTGTATCCGATGAGGGATTGAAATGGATAGCCTATGAGCTTGGGCGGAGGGCTTTTCAATGTTCTAACCATTGGCAAAATACTGCTTGCAATTTGGGGTTTTCGGGGGCTGGGCCGGAGGCCGAAGGCGCCCGGCTCCCGCTTCCCACACGAGATCCCCCATATGAGCGGATCGCAGAGATAGCGGCCAGCACAACCTCGAGGAGAGAAACCCGAATGTTATAATTGCAACGGATCGCAACG
>NZ_JBHOQJ010000097.1:0-13043 GCF_042408365.1 Thermoflexus sp. | reverse complement strand
GGGCAGAAGCCCCTTCGCCCGGGCCTCGTCATAGGCGGCCGGGATGAGCTGGCGGCAGGCCTGGTGCAGGGCCGCCATGGCCTGGCGGGCCGCCTCCTCCGCCTTCTCCTTCAGGGCCAGGGCGGCCTCCAGCTGCTGGCGGAGCAGCAGGATCTGGGCGCGATCCGTCACCGCAGCGCCTCCTCCAGATCCCGGAGAGCCTTCCGGGAGGCCTCCGCCTCCGCCCGCAGCCGCTCCCAGCCCTCGGGGGTGGGGACGGCCAGGTAGTCCGCCAGGGCTGTCCCCCGGCGGGCGAAGGCCTGCAGGGCCGCCCGGGCCCGCTCCCGCGCCGGCTCCAGCCCTGCCGGCGCGGGCCTCCCCTCGAAGCCCACCGCCAGCTCCTGCAGCCGGCGCAGGATCCGGGAGGCCTCCCGGGTCCGCTCGAGAAGCGTCATGGGGCGCGCCACGGGCGGCGCGGCGGCCGCCGGGGCGCCCGGATGGGGCGTGGGCAGAAGGGCCGGGGCGGACGCGAGCGCCTCCATCTCCCGGTCCAGCTCCGAAAGGGCGAGCTGGACCCGGCGGGCCTCCTCCAGGAAGGCCCGGGCCTCCAGAAGGTCCCGGGAGAGGAGGATCGCCCGCCCCGAGGCGTCATAGGGGGTGACCACGAGGCCTACCCCCATGGGGGCGAGCAGGAGAAGCGCCGCCAGGGCCGCCAGGACGCGGGCGATCCAGGACCGCTCGATCTCGATCTCCATCCCCTACTCCTCCTCGATCCGGACCGCCTCCGCCGGAGGCGGAGGATGGTCCAGAGACCCGGTGTCCAGCACGGCGATCCGCTCGGCCACCGTCTCCACCACCACCCGGCCGTCCTCCAGGTCCCGGCTCTGGGTCCAGCCCACCACCAGGACCTTCATGCCTCGCCGGAGGCGAGGCAAAAGGGACAGCCACCGCTCCCCGTAGGCCACCACCGTGAAGAAGTCGTAGGGGAGCGGCTTGCCGGAGCGGTCCCGCTTGGGGGGCTGCCCGGCCGATCGGGGCACGGCGATCCGGAAAGCGATCCGAATCCCGCCGCTCCGGGTGCGAAAGGCCCGGGCGTCGTCCCCCACGATCCGCCCGGCCTTGACGTCCAGGTTCGATGGGAAGCGGACTCCGCCGTCGTCGGTCATGCGTTCCCCCATCAGACTTGCGGTTGGGGTTTTTCGTCCCGGGAGCCGGGTTCGATCCCGGGGAAGGCCCGCCGGAGGCGGGCCGGAGGAAGGGATCGAACCCGGCGGAAGCCGGATGGGATCCCGGCGGACGCCGGAGATCCGGAAGGCCCCGCCGGAGGCGGCGGCCTATGCCCACCGGAAGCGCGGGAGGGAAGACTCCCACGCGAACATGGCGGCCAGGACCAGGAGCATCCCCAGAACGGCGGGAAGCGCCCGCAGGATCAGGGGGACCCCGCGGGCCTTCATGGCCCGGGAGAGCCGCCCGTAGCCCCACAGGGCCAGAACCCACCCCGGCCCCATGGACAGGACATGCAGGGCGTTGACCGCCGCTGGGGGAAGGCCCGCCGCCTCCTGATACCACCGGCGGACCGGCTCCAGCCGGTCCGGCCCGTCCAGGACCAGGAAGTCCAGGAACACCAGCATCGCGCCCAGCAGGACGCCGTCCAGGAACGCCGCGGCCATCAGGGCCGCGATCTCGATCGCCTTCCGCATCGCCCGCCCTCCTCAGTTCGGCAGCATCGGGGGGCGGCCGCCCCGCACCCACAGCATCAGGAGGAGGATCAGGTCGGCGATCCTCCCCCGCAGGGCGGCCTCCGCCCCCGGGTAGTCGCCCGCTTTCCTGCGGGCCTCCCAGGCCCGAACCCGGGCCACGGGATCCCGATACAGCCGCTCCAGAAGCGCCAGCTCGTCCCGCAGATCCCTCATCGTCCCCCCTATCGCCGGCCCATGGCCCGCCCGACCGCCAGGCCGGCCAGGAATCCGATGCCGGCGGAAGCGAGAACCGCCGGCAGAAGATCCATCAGGCGCAGAATTTCCGGTAGCACAGAAAACCCCCAATTTTTTGTGAGACTAAAAAACCAGCCGCCCGAAGGCGTCCAGGATCTCCTCCTCCGAGGGGCCATTGGAGGCCTCCGCCAGGCGGGAGAGATCCGCCCCCCGCAGGGCGGCCCGGACGATGCGGGCCCGCAGGCGGGGGGTCGCCAGCAGGCGAATCAGGTCGTCATCCTCCCCCGGCCACAGGCGGAGGCGGATGTGCACCACCACCGGGCGCCCCTCCTTCCGGGGCCGTCCCCGCCGGCCCATCAGGCCTCCCTCCGCTGCGCCTGCTTGCGGGCGAACTTCAGCAGCCCGCGGGCGGTGGCCATCACCGGATCGTCCGGGATCCAGATCCGGTCGAAGCGCCTGGCCAGCGCGGGCCCCAGCAGCAGCGCCCCGCCGCCCACGGCGATGACCCGGGCGAAGCGGCGGAACGCCTTCCCCCACTGGCGCTCGATGAATCCGAGGACCTCCCGCTCCCAGATCGGGAGCGCTCCGGACAGATCCACCTGGCGGGCCCGCAGCCGCTCATCGAGCTCCGCCAGGGTGTAGAGGCCGTCCGGGTTCAGCAGGCTCAGCAGCCGCCTCACCCCCAGGGTCTCCCCGCCGGTCATCCGCTGCACCAGGACCCCCTGACGGGCCGCCAGGAGGTCCACCGTGTTCATTCCGATGTTGATCACGCCGATCTCTTTCGAGAAGTCCGCCCGGCGCTCCGGGACGAAGGCGCCCGAATCGTCGAGGAAGTAATCGAACAGCGCCCCCACCGGCTGGCCGGTGACCCCCACGTCCGCCACCTCGACCGCCCGCTCCCGGCCGGAAGCGATCCACCGGTGAGGGCCCCGCAGGAAGGCCTTCACGGCCCTCACCGCCGCCTCCGCGTCCGGGCCGGAAAGCACTTCGATGGGCAGGCCCACCATCAGCCGCAGGGGTCCTTCGATCCCGGCCGCCGTGAGCGCCCCATAGAACAGGGCGCGCATCTCCGGGCTGCCGGTCAGCCGCTCGAAATCCAGGTTCTCCACCGGCCGCCCCCAGTCATGGGCGCCCTCCCCGACGAAGAACCGCTGCCCGTCGGGCAGGGTCACCTCCAGCGGAGGCCGCCGCGCCCGAAGGCCCGCCATCGCGCGGATCGTCCGGCCTCCATCCGCGGCCACGGCCGAGGGCAGCAGCACCGTCCCCCCGTCGAAGGCCAGCTTCACCGCGCCGTATCCCGGATCAAAAGCCGCCAGCATTCTTGCCCTCCTTCGCGATCGGATCGATCGGAATCCGGTATGCTCGCGCGAACAGCTCGACGCAGTCCCGGCACAGGGCCAGCCCCCGGATCTCCGCGTCGGCCCACGCCCCGCATCCGGGCACCGCGCAGATCCGGGCCGGCGCGGATCTCGCCGGCCGCGTGCCGGAGTCCGGAGACCAAGTCCAGCTCTCAGCCATCCTGCACCCCCTTCAGATCCCAGGCGACGTGGAAGGCGTCCCCGGGCGAGTTTGGCAAGCGCCCCCGCTCCTGCAGCCGCCGGGCCGCCTGGAACAGGAGCTCCGGCTCGATTCCGGCCGCCTGGATGGCCTCCAGCTCCCGGATCCACCGGGAGCGTTCCGGCTCCCGGACGGGAGCGGGCCGCCCGACGGCCTCCGCGAAGGCCTCGGCCAGCGGCCGGAGGGCCTCCGGGAAGGCCGCCTCCCCCTCGCCCTCCGGCGCCGGATCCGGAGGATCCGCCCCGCACCACGGGCACGGCCCCTCCTCAGCCATCTCCCAGCAGCGGGCGCATTCCCGCAGCCGGGCGCCGCAGGCGGGGCATTCGCCGCGCGGGCGGGGATCCCACGGGGACCGGCGGGCGTCCCCCCCGCAGCGGGGGCAGATCGGCGGGCCCAGACGGCCCGAGGCCTGCAGGCGCTCCGCCAGGGCGGCCATCCCCTCGGGGTTCTCCCGCAGGTTGGCCAGGAAGGCCCCGACCCCCGGGCCGCCCCGCTGGGCGCGGTGATGCTCCCAGAGGGCCAGAAGCCGGCGCGGAGGGATCCCAGATTGGGCCAGCGCCCGAACCCCGTCCGCCGACGTGACCCCGATCTGGGCCGCCACCCCCCGCCAGACCGCCGGAATTTCTGTGATCCTGAAATCACGTGATTTGGAAATCACGTGATCTGGAATTCCTGTGATCTGGGGATCACAGGAATTTTCCCCCCCTGTACCCCCCCTATCTAAAAAATCATGGGGTGGTGGTGGATTCATGTCTTCCACCACCACCATGTTGTCTTCATGGGGGGGTATGGGGGGGTGAATTTCTGTGATCGTGGAATCACGTGATTTCGGGAAATCACGTGATTTGGGGATCACAGAAATTCGGCCGTCCGGCAGCCGCTCGACCAGCCCCTCCCGGGCCAGCCGGCCCAGGGATCGGCTGGCGGCTTCCCGGGAGATCCGGACCCACTCCGCCAGGGTCTCTACGGACACCCGGACCGGCTGGCCGTCCCAGGCGAACATGGCGAGCACCAGGTAAACCGCCACGTCCGTCGCCCGGAGGCGTCCGTCTCTCATCAGCTCGGCCGCCTCGCAGGAGACGCGGAAATGGCCTTTCGGCGGCAGCTCCGGCTGAGGGAAAGGCTTTCGGCCTCGCATACGCCCCTCCTCGGCGCAAGAACCCAGCTCACGGAGCGGGACTATCTTGGGCGGAGAACGCCCTCAGTCCCTTAACAGCCCCGGCCGAGATGCCTGCCGAGGGGCCGCGGTGGGCCGCAAGCGCCCATCCATCGCCCAGCCGCTCAATCAGCCCCGCATGCTCCAGCTCGGCCAGCCACAGCTCCAGGACCCCCAGCGGGATCCGCATGGATGCGGCCCAATCCGACGGTCGGCCCGCAATCCGGCCATCGCGCCATCCGTAATAGGCCAGCACGTGATACAGCGCGAAGGCGCCGATCGACAGGCCGCCCGCCTGCAGCCGCTCCACGGCGGCGCGATGGGTCCGAAAGAATCCGCGCGGCGGCGGCTCGAATCGGATCACGTCCTCCTCCTCAAGTCCCCGGATGGAGGGAAGAGGGAAGCAAGTCCATCCGGGGAGATCCAGGGATCAAAGCGGGATGTCCTCCTCGACGGCCCCGGGCTCCTCCAGCGCGGGCTCCTCCGCCTCCACCGCCGGCGGCGCCTCCACGGGCCGCGGCCCGATGAACACAATGCGATCCGCCCGTACTTCATACACCGCCCCCGCCGTCCCGTCGGAGCGGCGGAAGATGCGCGGGCCGCCGGTCTCCGGGTCCGGCCGCAGCCGCCCTTCCACCAGCACCGGGCGCCCCTTCTGCAGATACTGATTGGCGATCTCGGCCTGGCGCCCGAAGACCGACACCCGGAACCAGATCGTTTCCTCTCTCTGCTCCCCGCTGGCGTCCCGATACCGGGTGTTGCTGGCCATCCGGAACGACGTCACCGGCGTCCCCTCCGGGGTGAAGCGCATCTCGGGGTCCGTCCCCAGATGGCCCGTGATGATGAGCTTGTGGTACATGGCCTTCCTCCTGGAAGAGATTGAGTGGCCGATGAGCCGATCGCGCCGTGTCATCTCTCGCCTTCCGTCTCATAGTCCCTTTCGAGCGAGGGGAGGGTGGTGACGATCTTGGCCTCCGCCGCCGCAGCGACCAACCCCGGGCGCACCTTCACGCCCAGACCCTCCAGGTCGCGGCGGAGGAAGTCCATTAACTTGCTCGCCCGCCCCTTCACCCGCTCGATTTCCTCCTCCTTCCCCGGCATGTCCAGGATCTCGCCCATGGGGAAACGGGCCACATAGATCTCCTCACCGTGGGCAGCAGCCAACTCCACGAAGAACTGGAACCACCGCATTCCCCCATCGCTTCGGTGGATCCGGTAATAGTCCTGAAGCCGGACTACCGAGATCTGAGCGCCCTGGATCTCGCTGCGAAAGTCTTCGTAAGTCACGAATCCAATGACCGTCATCGCTTGCCTCCTTCTTGCGCTCGCCCGCCGCACAGGCCTATGCGCCCTATGTGACCCCTGTGCGGCCTGTGCGGCCTATGCGCCTGTGCGGCCCAGCCCTGCGGCCTCGAGGAGTGCATCCGTCACCCGACGGGGATCCGTGGCGTGGCGCGGACGGGTCAGCCATCCCCGTCGCTCCCACTCCTCCGCGATCTGCCGGATCCGCCATGCGCTGAGCTTTCCCTTGAAGGCCTCCGCCAGCTGCCCAATCGGAAAGGTCCCGCCCAGACGCTCCACCGCGTAGGCCACCAGCTCTCGCTCCTCCGGGCGAAGGGTCGGGCCTCCCACCGAGGGCAGGGCCTCCACGAAGTAAGCCTGAAGTTCCAGAAGCCTGGGTCGCCCAGGGAGCCGGGCCAGCATCCGCCCCGGGATGGGCGGGAGGGCCTCCGCCCCCGGCTGCTCCAGGATGGCCTCGGACTGTCGCCGCTCTGCGCAGCGGAAGGCCAATCGTGTCGAGCAATTAGCGCGGATCAGCGTGTTGATGATCTCGGCCTTGGGGTTGGTGGCCGCCAAGATGAGATAGATCCCCAGGCCGGCCCCCTTGGAGGCCAAGCGAAGCAGGCTCCGATAGAGGGGGCTACGCAGTCCTGCCAGGACCGCCAGGTCCACGAACTCATCGACGACCAGCACCACCGCCGGAAGCATCCCCACGGCTTTCCGATAGGCAGCCAGGGAGGTCGCCCCTGTGGCCGCGAAGCGCCCCTGGCGGGCCTCCGCCTCGCCCAGGATGTCGCCGATCAGGCGGGCGGCCTCATCCACATCAGTGGCCACGTCGATTCGATGCGGCGGGCGCCAGTTGGCGAAGTCGATCCCCTTGGGGTCCACGACGGCGATGCGGACCTCATCGGCTGTGTGAGCCGACGTCAGAGCCACCACCGCCGAGCGGATCCATGCCGTTTTCCCGGTCCGCGTGGTGCCGCCGACCAGGATGTGGCCTAAATCCGGGAGGGAAGCCCAGAGGGGCCCGCGATGCCCAACCCCCAAGGGGACCGCCAGATCTATCCCGGCGGGGCGGTGGGAGAGGTCCAGTGGGACGTGTCGGGGAAGAGGCTGGCGGGGCGGGAGGGGGAAACGGCCGACCTGCACCGCCAGGCCGAAGGAGTCGGTGACGGTCACCGGTCGCCCCCCCAGGGTGGCCCGGATCTGGAGATGGAGGTCCCGATCCAGCCAGGCCTCCCGCGGAATCCCTCCCATCCGCTCCATGTCCAGGACGAAGACCAGCCGGTCAGGCAAGATGATGCCGTCGGCGACAGGGGCTTCGTCTCGAAGAAGCCCCCGCTGGCGGAGAACGGTCAGGATCGCGTTCCAGGTCTGGAGGGCCTCATTCATTGCGCTTCTCCCTCCTCCTCTTGGACGCGTCGCCAATCTGCTTCCAGAGCCTGAGCCATTGGCGGCGGAAGGATCCCCGCCATCGCCGCCTGATCCAGCCGCCGCAAGACCATCACCCGACGCAGCCCGCCCTCGAACCCCGGCGGAAGCCGCCGGCGACGGGGGGCTTGTCCCGGCAGCCCCCGATTGACCAGGTCCACCGCCTGGTCCCGGGCGGTGACCGCAGCTTGATAGTCAGGCGGAGCCAGCTGTGGCTGGGCCACGCCACCCCGGATCTCCAGCGCCGGCCCAAAGGACCGATCGGGATCGACAATCACCTCACCACCACCTTGAAGGGGAAGCACCAGAATGGGCGCGTCCCCTCGGGTATCCCGAGGGATGGCTCGAATCCGGTTCTCAGCCGCCCGCACGAGTCGGCGCGCGGCCCAGGCCATGAGGAAGAACATCGTAAAGGCCATCACCCAGGGCCCATAGGCACGGAGCGGATAGGTGAGCCGTTCCCGCTCGGCCACCAGCCGGGCCTGCTCCGCTTGGGCGGCTTGGGCGGTGGCCGCAGCGGCCGCGTGGACGGCCGTGCCTGTGGCGCCCACCTCCCAGGCCGATCGGGTAGCCGTAGCCGATTGGCTCCAAGCGGCGGCAGTAGCGGTAGCCGCCATCGCCTGGGCGCGGGCCTGGGCCGTGGCGGTGGCCTCCCAGGCGGTGCGGGTGGCCTGGATCTCCCAAGCGGCGCGGGTGGCGGCGATCGCCTGGGCCTGGGCGGTGGCCGTTGCTCTCCCGGCGACGGCGGTGGCCGTCTCCAATGCCCGGACCCTTTGGAGGGTTGCCTCCGCTCGGATTCCACTCAAGTAGAGCTCCACCGCCCCTTGCTCCACAGTAGCCTGATAGGCTGTGGAGACCGCTGGGGGACGCGGAGCATAGGGAGAGGCGGAGCCGGAGCCACAGGAGGCCGCCAAAAGAAGCACTATCCCGGCGATCCCTAAACCCAGGACTCTATGCCCACCATGGAGGAACCAGGTCTTCATCGTCTTCTTCCTCCAAAGGGATCGCCGGATATCCGAGATACGGAAGCCCATAAGGAGGCAAAGCGGAGAGAGGGGATGCAGGCAGTGTGGGCGCTTCTTCTTGGGGCATCCGTCCCCAATAGGCATACGGACCGGGGAGCCAGGCCCCGTGCGAGGCTTCCCGCCGGAAGGGCAAGCGGAAGAAGAGATACGCCACCGCACCGGCTCCGGCCAGAAGGAGAAGCGAAAGCAGGAGGATGGCCACCAGGGAGAGCATCAGGGAAATAGCCTGGCTCGTGGCCAGGAGGAGCGCTAAGACGAGGGCGGCAGCGAGGAGGCCTCCCAGCAACGGGACTCCTGCCCTAAGGAGCAAGACGCCCAGGGCGATCGTAATGATAGCTCCTATCACCAGTTCCATCAGTCTTTGCCCCCTCGCGGATTGCCCACAGCGCTTGCCTTCGATTATACGGTAATGTGTCTCAGTTTGTCAAGAGATGTCTCAGTGAAAGTCAAGAAAAAAGGCCCTTGTCAGAAATTTCTGACAAGGGCCTTCGAGGGCTTCTTGGAGCATTCGGGAATTACTTCCCATTCAGCTTCATGCTCTCCATGCGTTGAAGGAGCAAACGCATTCGTTTCCCCTTGAAACCGTGGGCGGATTCCTTGCGCACAGCGTGATAGATCTCTGCCAAATGTGCTACGTCCTCTTCGATAAGCCTGTATGGCTTCCCGCGCTTGCCTGGGGAAATTACCCTAATCAAGCCCTGCTGGATCCAGCGGGAAATAGTTCGTTGAGGCACGCCATACTTTCGTTCTGCCTCGCGCTGAGTGATCCCCATCTCCCCTTCCGCCATGACCAAACGGGGCTCCCTCTCGGTCTGCTCTTCAGCGGGGGTCTCGACTAGAATCATCTCTCCAAACCTGAACAGTTTGATTCCTATTTTACCCGATCGGGCATACCGGATCAAGGTCTGGGGCTTGAGCCCCAGACGAGCGGCGGCTTCTTCCAGTGGAATAAGATGCGCGATCATCTCGATTCTCCCTGCGCCAGTCTTTCGAGCCGATGGGATGGCCATTAGAGTTTCAAGCCAACCCAATGAGATGGCGATCCAGAGATATGCCTACCGAACCTTAGAGCATCGCCAGCTCTAACGATGTTCGGAATTTTGTAGAAACGACCAATCTATGTTTAGTGGATTCCCATAAGATGTAACCATGAACCCGATCTCGTAATAAATTTTTGACGGTTTCCCATCCTTAGTTCCGCTCAAGTTCGCGGAACCTTCGTACTTGATGAGGGTATTTCTATCGACATCAACATAAACTTTCTCGCTCAAAATTCCTTCAAAGCGGTCGCTCATATGATAAGCGCCAACTTCCACCTGTCTTTCATAAACCTTCGCTAGCCTCCCTGATATCCTAACTAGCTTTCGCCAGGGTTTGTATTGGCGCTCTGTTTCAATGCTCATTGCCAGAGGAATGTCCAAACTGCCATAAGGTTCTCTTAAATTGCCAATTGCTTCAAATATACTTCGATAATACGGTATTTCATTTGGCAAATATATTTTTTGAAAATTATCAAGTTCGTAGTATGTTCCATCTTTTCTGGCAAAAATGAGTTCCCCACCGCCTTGCCATGCGACCAATCCATAATTCGCCTTCACAGTTGCTTTCCAGTTGTTGCGATCATTGTATTCCATGGTGATTTCTGACACATATTCGTTGTTATCAAACACAATTCTTGACGAATAAACAGCCTCAAATGGTTGGTTCCCTAGACTAACCAGCATCCTTTCTACCTGATTTGTATGCAACGGGGCTGATTTCGGATCAATGCCCGAGGGAAGCAGTGGGAGACCTTGAGGAAAGATCATCGTCGTGAACTCCTGAATCGGCTGCGCATACACGATCCCTGTCCAGATCGTCAATGGAATCAGCGAGACAAGCAGAAGCAATAAAACGCCAAAGAGCAATAAGGTCCTTCGGCGTCGCTCTGCAGCAGCTTCCTGATCCAGTGCCACGATTTCCTCGGGACTGGCAACCACCACGTGGGATAGATGCCTGGTGAATACCGTGTGTTCGGCGATCCGTTTCTTGTCCGAGGCATACTCCCGCTTAAATTTGTGAGGCTTTCGATAGCTTTGGGGGATGATGACCAGCCCAACCAGTTTCCCATCCACCAACCCCTGCCAGTATCGAAATACCACGGGAGGTTGACAGTACAAGTCCGCTGCATCCTTCAGCTGGCGATGGTTTAGGAGGCTTTTCATCCCCACAATCTCACCGTTATCATCCACCCCGATCAGGAGATAGCTTGTTTTTCCCACAGTCTTCATGATGTTGGCCAGGGACATGAGATCCTTACAGAACTCCGCCTGGCCCTCCCGTGTGGATAAATCCACCTCCCGCTTGAATTCAACCGTGGGCCCTTCCCCTTGGGCGATCAGCTGCTTGATGAATCTCGGATTCATTGCCTCCTCCCCATCGCCCACTTAGAATGTGGGGGATTGATTGAGGTGGCTTTGGATTCTCGAATCCATCGATCGCGGTTGTTGGGGTGGAATCCTTCCTAAATCCAATGCCCCGGGGTTTTCTTCCCCGGGGCGTTGGATTTTCAGGAGAGGCGGCGGTGGGAATCGAACCCACGTCCGGGGTTTTGCAGACCCCTGCCTGAGCCACTCGGCTACGCCGCCAGAGCGGGCGACGGGACTCGAACCCGCGACCTCCTCCATGGCAAGGAGGCGCTCCACCAGCTGAGCTACGCCCGCCTGCAGTGCCGAGAGGCGGAATCGAACCGCCGACCCCCCGGTTTTCAGCCGGGTGCTCTACCAACTGAGCTATCTCGGCAATCCATTTTAATATCTAACATGGCCAGAAGGGTTTGTCAAGCCACCGACTCCCAGAGTGGGAGGGCCACTTCAGCGGCCCTCCCACTCACTCGCCTGCCCATGCGCAGCGGCCCTGCTCATCGAAGCTCTCCGACCACATCGGCCAGAGGCCGACCCCGCGTCTCATACGGCAACGACAGCGCCGCCAGCCCGTAAATCCCATACGCAACAGCGAACACCGTGAGGGCCAAGGGCATGGAGACCCCCAGCAGATAGCCCCCCAGGGTGGGAGCGAGCGCGCCAGCGATCCGGGTCATCCCGCTGGCCGCGCCCATCCCGGTCGTCCGCAGCTGTGTGGGATACGCCTCCGGCGTGTAGGCGTACAACGCTCCCCACGCCCCCAGGGCGAAGAACGACATCCAGATCGCCGCCGCCAGATAGGCCGGCAGCGAGGTTGCAACGGCGAAGAGATAGGTGAAGACCCCGCTGGCCAATAGATAAAATCCCAGGGTCCTCCGCCGCCCGATCTGTTCCACCAGGTAAGCGGCCGAGAAGTATCCGGGAAGCTGGGCCAAGGTGATGATGAAAACATATTCATACGATTTCAGGAAATCTAACCCGCGCTGAACCAAGAGCCTGGGCAACCAGGTGAACACCCCATAGTAACCCAGGGAGATCCCGAACCAGATCAGCCACAGCAGCGCGGTGGTCCGCGTGTAAGGCCGGCGCCATAGATCTCCAACCGTGACGCGAGGCGCCGCCGGCACGGTCAACCGGATCCCCTCCGGCAACACAGTGCCGTTCTCCCGGGCCACTTGGGCCAAAATCGCGCGGGCTTCCTCCTCCCGTCCGTGGACCAACAGGAAGCGCGGGGATTCCGGCACGTAGCGGCGGATCCAGAAGACGATGAGGCCCGGCAGGGCGGAGATCGCCAGGAGCGGCCGCCAGCCCACCCGCGGCACGATCAACCAGGCCAGGCCCGCTGCGATCAACGCCCCCAGCGCCCAGAACGCCTCCAGGTAGACCAGATAGCGCCCGCGCTTCTGACGCGGCAGATACTCCGCGAAGATCGCGTAGTCCACCGGCAGCGTGCCTCCTACGCCGAAGCCGGTCAGCGCCCGCAGAAGGACCAAGGTCGTGAAGTTCGGGGAGAAGGCGGAGAGCAGGCCGAAGCCCGAATCGATGAGCACGGTGAGGATGAAGCCCAGCTTGCGCCCGATCCGATCCGACAACATTCCCCAGAACCAAGCCCCGGCCAGCATCCCCAGGAAGATGGCGGTGCCCAGCAGGCCCGCCTGGGTCGTGGTCAGCTTCCACTCCTGCGAGATGGCCGGCAGGGCAAAGGAGATCAACAGCACTTCCATCGCATCGGCCGCCCACCCCGCCCCGCAGATCGCCATCAGTTTGTATTGAAACCGGCCCAGGCCCACTCGGTCGATCGCTTCGTCGAAGGTCATCGTAAGGGCAGCCATGAGAGACACCTCCTTCTTTCGTAGGGGCACCCACAAGGGGTGCCCCTACGGAATGGTGGAATGGTGGGAACGCCAATCGTAGGGGCAGGATTTATGCCTGCTCTCAGGCCCCATATCGGGAGGCCCTCACAGGTGTCCCTATTGGGGATCCTTGGGTGCTCGCAAGAGGCGCTCCTACTCCACGAGATAGCCTCGCTGGCGCAGCGCCTCCCGTGCCCGTTCTAAGATCTCTGGGCTCCGGGCCTCCAAGGTATGCAGATGCAAGCCCTCCGTCAGCTCGCTCAGGAGACGGGCCCCGGTCCGCCGCAACGCCTCCATGAACTGACGAACATCCTCCCGCGAGGCGATGTGCAGGCTTCCCCGCAGCTCCCCGTAGATCGCGTGCTCCACGATCACGTCCACCACCTCAACCCCCAGCTCCACCAGAAGCGTCAGCTCATCCTCCG
>NZ_JBHOQJ010000088.1:0-6403 GCF_042408365.1 Thermoflexus sp. | reverse complement strand
GCCAACGGGTTCAGGCCATCCGCACCCAGCCCGTAAACGGTTTCGGTCGGGAAAGCCACCAGCCCGCCCGCCCGTAGGATCCCGGCCGCCCGGGCGATGACCTCGGGATCCGGATGTTGAGGGTCCACCGTCACGACCTCGGTCATTTTTCCCTCGCTTAAGCCCATCTGCTGGGGATCGAAGGCCCCCGGCCCAGCCCCCGAAAAGCCCAAATTTAAAAATGGACGTCGAAGGCTGGAAGAGCTTGAAATCCCATTGCACCCAGCGCGGCTGAGCTCAGCGATCGCCGCCTATAGGGATTTTGAGAGAAACCCAGAGGGAGGGCAAAATGAAGGGGCAACCTGCTGGAGGACAAGGCGTCCTGCTCAATCATGCCTTCAAAAGTGAGGTTGGGATGCGCATCCGTGCCATCACTGTATTCATCCCTTCGGATCCGCGTTCCGTTTCCCGGGCGGGGGATCTTGCCCGGGCGGCCCGCGAGGCCCTCGATTCGGCTGGATATGAGGTTCAAACGCTACGTCTGGCGCTGCCGCCGCCGGAGCCTTCCGTCCGTCCCGAGGATTTCCTCGGCTACGCTCGGGAGTGGGAGGCGATGGCCCGGGAGGCTGGGTTCGATTACCTCAGCTTGGGCCCCCTGGGGTCGCTGGCGCCGTCCATCCCCCGCCTCTTCGCCGAGACCGAGCGGACCTTCGCAGCGCTGATTCTGGCGGAGCGGGAGGCGGTGACCACAGCGGCGCGGATCGTCCGGGAGAACGCCGAGGTGGCCCCAGATGGGTTCGCCAACCTGCGGTTCGCGGCCTTGGCGGGCGTCCCCCCGCTCTGCCCCTTCTTCCCGGCGGCCTATCACGATGGCGGGCCGATGGCCTTGGGGGTGGCCACCGAGGCGGCGGATTTGGCCGTGGAGGCCGCCCGGGCGGCTCAGGATCCAGTGGCGGCGCTGGCCATGCTCCAGGCCCAGGTGGAAGCGGCCGGCCGGCGCCTTGCCGACCTCCTTCGTCCGACCGTGGCGGCCTTCGCCGCCCGCTTCGCAGGGATCGACTTCTCCCTGGCTCCCTTTCCAGACCCCGAGCGCAGCATCGGGACCGCCATCGAGCTTCTGAGCGGCGTCCCGTTCGGTGAGGCTGGGACCCTCGCGGCGGTGGCCGGGCTGGCCACGGCGGTGCAGGGGGCGGATTTCCCTCGAACCGGCTTTTGTGGGATCATGCTTCCGGTCCTGGAGGATGCGGTCCTGGCCCAGCGGGCGGCGGAACGGCGCCTCCGGTTGAGCGACCTGCTGCTGTGCTCGGCCGTCTGTGGGACCGGGTTGGACACCGTCCCGCTGCCCGGCTCGGTCTCTGCAGCGGCCCTGGCGCGGGTGCTGGAAGATGTGCGGGCCCTGAGCGCCCGCCTGGGGAAGCCCCTCACCGCGCGCCTCATGCCGATCCCGGGCCGCGAGGCGGGGGATCCCATCCGCTTCGATTTCGCTTACTTCGCGCCCTCTGCGGTGATGGCTATTTAAAGACAGGGAGACTCGATGCCTTCCGCGTTGTTCGTCCCGCCCGAATTCTGCGTCCCGGACCGGCCGCGCCCCCAAGAGCCGGCCGGGTTGATCCTTCATGTGGACCCCCATAGCTGGGGGGCTCGTGTGGGGGTCCGGCCTGGAGATGTGTTGTTGCGCGTCAACGGACATCCCGTGGAGGACGTGATCGATGTCCATTTCTATGCCGCAGAGGATCACGTAACCATCGAGGTCCTCCGTGATGGGGCGCGGCGGGCCCTCAGCGGCCCCCGGGCCGAAGGGGAGCCCCTGGGGCTGATCTTCGCCCATCCCACGTTCGACGTCGACATCCGCCGTTGCAACAACCTGTGCACCTTTTGTTTCGTGCTTCAGACCCCGAAGGGGATGCGCCGCACCCTTTACATCAAGGACGACGATTACCGCTATTCCTTCCTGTACGGGCACTTCATCACCCTGACCAATCTCACCGAACGCGACTGGCGGCGCATCGTGGAGCAGCGCCTCTCCCCGCTCTACATCTCCGTCCACGCCACTGACCCGGAGGTCCGCCGGCGGGTGTTGCGCAACCCGCGCGCCCCCGACATCATGGCCCAGCTGCGCTGGCTGGCGGATCACGGGATCGAGATGCACACCCAAATCGTGGTCACCCCGGGCCTGAACGATGGGGAACACCTCGAGCGCAGCGTCTTCGATCTGGCGGCTTTGTGGCCCCATGTGCGCTCCGTCAGCGTGGTGCCGGTGGGTGTCACCCGCTTCCAGCGCTACGGTGTGCGCCCGAACACCGTGGAGGAAGCCCGGCGGGTGCTGCGGGCGATCCACGCATGGCAGCGGGCCTTCCGGCGCCACCTGGGGGTCCGCTTCGTCCACGCCACCGATGAATGGTATCTCCTCACCGGGCGCCCGGTTCCCTCGAAGGCTGCTTACGATGGGCTGCGGCTGCAGGAGAACGGATTGGGGATGGTGCGGGACTTCCTGGAGGATTACCGGCGGGTGAAGCGCGCCCTACAGCGGCGGGGGAGGACGCTCGCGGGGTGTCGAGCGACCCTCGTCACCGGCACCCTCTTCGCCCCGGTCCTGGCTCGGACGGCGGCGGATTTCAGCGGGCGTACTGGGGCAGTCCTGGAGGTGGTCCCAATCGTGAACCACCGGTTGGGGGAGACGATCACGGTGGCCGGGCTGCTGATGGCGGAAGATGTCATCGCCCAACTGGCGGCCCGTCCGTTGGGGGATCTGGTGGTATTGCCCCGGATCATGTTCGATCATCCCGAGGGGATCTCGTTGGATGACCGCACCCCACTGGACATCGCCCGCGCCCTGGGCCGTCCCGTGGCCCTCGCGGACGCCATGGGGGATGTGCTCGACGCCCTCGAGGGACGCGCCCGCCTGGTCTTCTATCCGGATCAAGAGGCCATCCCCGTCGAAGTGATGAAGGCTGGTGGGTGGTCTCTGGAGAAGACGCTGACGCCGACCTCCGCCCCTGGTTCCATAAAGGCCCCCTAAGAGAGCCGCTGGCTTTGCCCACCCGGCTGGTTGGCTGCTGGCGTCGACCATGGGGCAGCCCACACCGTCTTCCTGATTGTTGACAGCCCTGCATTTTTTGTTTACGATTAAGCCAAGATCCCCATCCCCGGGATAGGGATACAAAGGATGAACAAAATCTCTATCCCCCGAACCTTCCTGGGGTGAGCTTAGTGAGGAGATCGCGCATGCCAATCCGTCTGGAACTCGCAGTGCAGGGGATGACCTGCGATGACTGCGCCCGGCACGTAGCGCGGGCGCTGCATTCGGTGCCCGGTGTGCTCTCAGCCCACGTGCCCCACTGGTCCGCCGGGAAGGCGGAGGTCGTGGCGGCGGGCGAGATCCCCAGCGAGGCGCTGGAGGAGGCCGTGGCGCGCGCTGGCTATCGCGCCCGGGTGATCCGGAGCGAGCCGGTGGAAACCAGCCGGGGCCCTGAGGGGGATCGCCGCTTCGACCTGATGGTGATCGGCGGGGGCTCGGCGGCCTTCGCCGCTGCGATCCGCGCCGCCGAGCTGGGTGCTCGGGTGGCGATGGTGGAGGCAGGGACCTTAGGTGGGACCTGTGTGAACGTGGGGTGTGTCCCTTCTAAGATGCTGATCCGGGCGCTGGCGGTTTACCACCGGGCAGGGGCCCACGGCTTTCAGGGGGTCACCACCGCGCGAGGAGCCTTGAATTGGGCGGCCCTGATCGCCCAAAAGGAGGCCCTCGTCACCGCGATGCGCCGGGAGAAATATGAGGAGGTGCTGGCCGCCTATCCCCAGATCACGCTCCTCCGGGGCCGGGCCCGCCTCATCGAGGGCGGGGCGGTGGCGGTCAATGGGGAGACTTTCGCCCCGGCCCGGGTGATCCTGGCCACTGGCGCCCGGCCGTGGGCGCCCCCCATCCCCGGCCTGGCGGAGGCCGGATACCTCACCAGCACGGAGGCCCTCTCCCTCCGGGAGCTGCCCCGCTCCCTGATCGTGATCGGCGCCAGCGCGGTGGGTCTGGAGCTCGCGCAGGTCTTCGCCCGGGCCGGCGTGACGGTCACTGTACTGGAAGCCCTCCCCCGCATCGTTCCCTTCGAAGAGCCGGAGATCAGCGCGGCACTGCAGGGTTACCTGGAGCAGGAAGGTATGGTCTTCCACACCGGCGTGCGGATCCTCCGGGTGGAGCGATCCGAGGGCCGCGCGCTTGTCCATTTCGAAAAGGACGGGCGGGCGGATGCGGTTTCCGCGGAGCGGGTCCTGGTGGCCACGGGGCGTCAGGCGAACACCGAGGGGCTGGGCTTGGAGGCGGTCGGGATCGCTCCGGGCCCCAAAGGGGAGATCCCTGTCACGCCCTACATGCAGACGGCCCATCCGACCATCTACGCGGCGGGGGACTGCACCAACCTGCCGATGTTCGTTTACGTGGCGGCGGCCAGCGGCATGGTGGCCGCGGAGAACGCGCTCTTGGGGAACCACAAAACACTGGATCTATCTGCGCTCCCACGGGTGACCTTCACGGATCCCGAGGTGGCCGCGGCAGGGCTCACCGAGGCCCAGGCGCGAGAGCAGGGCTACGCCTCGAAGGTCTCCCTCCTCCCGCTGGATCTCGTCCCCCGGGCCCGGGTGGCCTTCGACACGCGGGGCCTGATCAAGCTGGTCGCCGACGCGGAGACCGACCGCCTGCTGGGCGTCCACGTCCTGGCGCCGGAGGCGGGCGAGGTCATTCAGGCCGGTGTGCTGGCACTCAAAGGGGGATACACGACCCGCGATCTGGGGAACACGCTCTTCCCGTATCTCACCTGGGTGGAAGGCCTGAAGCTGGCCGCCCAGGGCTTCGTAAGGGACGTGGCCCGGCTGAGCTGCTGCGCGGGGTAAAGGGACCGGAAGGTGGGGCCTTCCACCTTTCCTTGTTTCCTTCATCGCACCTCGAAACGCATGCGGACCTGGAGGCGATCTTCGATATAGATGCGGATCTCCCACTGGCCGGGCGGGAAGCCTTCCGGCCGGGTATTGTAAATGTAGCCGGGAAGCCCCGGCGCCCCATCCCACAGGAGGGTGCTGCTGTCCTCCAGTTTCCCATCCCGATACCAGGCGACGGTCCAGGCCGCCCCGCGGGGCATGTTCTCCACTCGGAACCGTCCGCAAATGCGGGTCGTCCCGGTCGGGAACGTGGTGGGCGGCGGCGTGGCGATGCGAATCGGACGACCCCGCGCATCACAGGCATCGGTCAACACCAGATCGAAGAACCGGGCATCGGGCGGTGCGGGAACCGCGCCGGGCAGGGGCGTGAGCAGGGTAGGCGGATAGGGGAGCGCTGTTGGCGAGGGGGACGGCAACGGTGAAGGCGTCGGGGAGGCGGTCGGAAGCGGCGTTGGCGAAGGGGTTGGTGAGATCTCTATAAGAGGCGTAACCGTTGGAGAGGGTGCCGGCGAAGGGGTGGAAGTAGAAGTAGGGGAAGGGAAGAACCATTCGGTCCATCCGGGCGGGGGGATCTCGAAGGGCAAGTGGAATCCCGAGCGGGTGAGGCCGTTCATGGCGCCGAGGCTGGCGGCCAGCGCGATCGCGGTCCAGAGCCAGCGGTTGGCGCGCCGGCTGGCGGCGCGGCGTAGGATCAAATAGCGGGCCACGCGGGCTTCCCGCCAGGCGAGGAAAGCGAACGTCAACGCCAGGAGGACCCCGGCCAGGCCGATGCCGGTTGCGACTTGAAGCCATGAAATCCCGGAAGCCATGGCACCTCTCTGGAACCCAGTCCGAGCGATCTGTCCTCCGTTCGGTTCAAGGCGCTTTTAGCGCCCGCCTCTACCAATCCCCAAAGGGTTTTCTCTCCTTCTCTCCACAGCCCGAAGGGCTGGAGGGAGGAGAGAGGGTGGAGGGGTCATCGGCTCCTCCATTGAATATCTCCAAAACCCAGACGGACAACGCCCTCACGCCTGGAGATCTCGGGCGAAGGGCTCCGGCGAAAGGGGATACCCGGTGGCGAAGACCATGAGCGTGTTCCAATCCACGGATCGTCCAGGCCGGAAGTAACGCTGGATTAAGAAAGCACCGGTCTCCGGGGAGGCAAGCCAAGTTTCGTCCTCGCCGATGCGCGCCCGGAGCGTCATCAGAAGCTGAGAGGCGGCCAGTTCCCCCAACAGGTAGTTATGGTAATAAACGGGCGCCACGCTGAAGTGGATCTTTGCCGCCCAGTCCGGCGCATCTCGTCCCTCCGGGCGGGGGACCATCTGGAATTCCTCCACCAGATCCCACCACAGCCGGTTGAGGTCCTGGCGGGGGTTGCGATAGAGGGCCCGCTCGAAGTGGGCCATCACCAGCACCCAACGGGTGAAGATCAACAGCTTGGCCCGATTGCGCCGGAGGGCCTGAGGGAGTACCCCTTGAATGGTTCCCTCATCCAGGCCCAGGTAGCGCTTCAGCCAGG
>NZ_JBHOQJ010000067.1:0-14799 GCF_042408365.1 Thermoflexus sp. | reverse complement strand
CGCTTGGCCCTCCTGATCGGGCTGGGATTGGAGCTGGCGTGCACGGCGCCCGGGGGCGCTGCCCCCGGTGCGCCGGGTTCCCCTACAAGCCCGGCCACCCCGCCCGCTTCCCCCTCGCCGACGGTCTCTTCCTCCCCTTCGCCGACTCCTCGGCCGTCTCCCTCCCCGCCGCCGATGGTATGGCAACGCCAGCAACACTCCTTCATGCTTAAAGATAAAGAGATTCGTTTCTCATTTTTGTGTCCCAAGGGTTGGGTGGTGATCGTTCATCCGGATGGCTACCTTGTCCATGTGCAGAACATCTCTCCTTTTGATCATCCGGCGGACGTGCCGGGCGGCCTATCGGGAGGCTTTGTCAAAATAAGTTTTATGCTCGATCCCAAGGCCAATCCTGAGAAACTTCAAGGGGAAGATGTTTGGATCAATGGCATTCCCTGGAAACAGACGATCAACGCGGGGGGAATATCCGGGGATCACTCCATGACATTAGAAACAGTACGCGATGGGATGGTATTTCGAATCTATACCTATATCACTGGTACAGGGGGCAAGGGGCCGCTTTTTGAGAGCCATCTGGCAACCCTGACCCAAATGATCCATAGTCTGGCTTTTGAACCGACAGTTCCCCCGGAACGGCCACTGGAGGTTCCGCCCCCGCCAGCGAATGGTCGCCCTGGCCAACCATAATAAGTGGAAAGGGTGAGACGATGAAACAACAACTTGTCTTTGTGGCCTCATTGATTGTCATTGTACTGACGAGGTGCACGTTATTTTCTCCCCCTGAGGGAAAGGGCACACCGCCTCCACCATTGCAGGAGGCAGCGGGTGGCACCCCTACCCCGGTCCCAACCTTGGAAGCCGAGCCCGCTTGGCTTGAGCCACAGGCTCGCCTCGCATTAATTTTCAAGCGCCCCTCCCCCTTGGGGGGGCAGGATCTCTATCGTCTATCTCCAGATGGTCGCCCTCCTGTCCGATTGCTCAACCTCCAGGATGAACTGTTCCGAGCCTCCGCTTCCCCGGATGGAAAGTTCCTGGCCATCCACACCAGGCCACGGGAAGGAGCGAAGCGTGATAAGCTCTTTCTGCTCTCCTTATCCGATTTGAGCCTGGATCTGGTGACCCAGGACACGTGGATTACCACAATGGCTTGGGCCCCTTCGGGAAGCGCCTTGACGTTTTCCCAGTGGACAGACGGTAGCGTACAAATCGTCTCCTATGATCTAACAGCTCACCGCCTCCGCACGCTCTTCGAGTGGCGCGGGAGCGGCCCGTGGGACATTGTGGGTTGGGTCTTGGATGACGGGAAGTTATTGCTTTCTCACCTTGCCGGCGGTGGCCTTCTGATTGATCAGCTTGACCTGCTCGATGTACAAACAGCCGAGGTAAAAACCGTTTACACCGACTCCACCAAATTGACCAGCATCGTCTCGGTTGCCCCGGGCGGCCGGGTGGCGCTCGTAGGACAGCTGCGATCCACGACTGATCCTAGGGTTCGGCTGCAACGCCTGGATCTGACGAATAACCGCCTGACCCCGCTCATGGAGCCCGAGGACGCAAACGCCTTGGTGGCCAGCGTGCCCGTCTGGTCTCCAACAGGGAAACGCGTTGCCTTCACTGTAAGCAGCAGCTTCGGGAAAGGGGCACAGGGTGTTGACAGGATTGTCATCTTGGATGTCGAGAGCGGCGAAGTTTCTACAGTTGTCGAATTTGCGAATCCCAGCCCACTGGCCTTTCCCCTGGCTTGGCTTTCCGAAGAGGTGTTACTGGTCAGCAATCTGAGCGAAGAGAGCACTGAAGTGCTTTATTCGATACGCACCGATGGAACAGGAATGCAGCGCATCCTTGATCTCAGCGGAGGCCGCTGGCTCACGGTATCGCCATAATGTTGTGGGTGCGGTTGGATCGGGTGCCCAACCGATGGGGTGGTGGGGGAGGCCAATAACGGTGAGGAGCCCTGGCATGGATCAAATCACTTATGCCAAACGTGGCTGCGCTGGACTGCTGGTTGCCGGGGGTGGGAGGGTCGGGTGGACGGCAATCGGACGCTTGGCCCTGCCCATGCGGGTGTTGGCCCTCCGTGTCCACGACTCCGACCGCTACCTGGCCGAGATGTGGGAAGCGGGAGCCAGAGGCTGCCTCCTCAAAGCAGAACCCCTGGAGCGCATTGCCTCGGCCATCCCGCCGGTGGCCCGCGGCGCATGGGTTTTTGTGACCTGTAAGGACCTACCGGTCCGAACCCGGTAATTTCTACAGTAGACAGCGGGCACGGAATCGATTAGCGTGAAGATGCCACCGGCGGAAGGCCGGGGAGGATCTAAGCAGGAGTTGTGAAATGCGATTCGCAAAACCAGAAGGGGGCGTAGCATGCACAAGATAAAACTTTCTGTGATATTTGCTTCTGTCATTGGGTTCTCGCTGATCGCAGGGCTGGGAATCAGGAGCGTTCTGAACCGCTCGGCGCCCGCTGCTCAGCCGGAAAGCGCGGCCGGGCGCCCTGCGCATCCTACCATTGAAGCCCTGAAAGCCGAATTGGAGCGGGCGACTCAGGAAGAATTGACAAAAGGATGTGTCGAGCGGGATCCCCAAACGGGTGAGCCGGTGCTCTGTGGTTCGTCCAAAGCGCGTGTCGAAGCGATCCACGCGCGTCTGGTGGAAGAGACGCTGAAGGTCGAGCAGCGGGAGCCCGAGGCCGTGGCCAGGGTCATTGCCCGGATCCGGGCGCTGCGGGAGGATCCATCCCTGGAGGTCTTCTTTCAAGGGACCTCGGCGAATCCGTACCTGGACGCCTCGCATCATGTGGAGATCTATCAGGACGATCGGGGGATGATGTATTTCGTGGACCCGGCGACCGACGAGGTCTTCCAGTTTGGTCCGGGGCCGAACAGCCAGGTGGAATTTTGCTCAAGCCCGAGCCTTGATGTGGACAAATTGCGGCAGCGGGCCGAGTCGTTCCTGGGCAAGAATATTCCGGGCTTTCAGCAGATTCAAGAGAACTGGACATATTTGGAATCTGCCAAGGGTGGGACTTCTTTTATATTCCGCTGGGAGGCACCGGGCGCATCAGCCGGAGAAGAGATACAACCGGTTGTCCAGGTGGTGCTTTACCCGTGTGGAGAGATTAAGAGCTTCCTCAATACCTCCAGCCTGGGCCGGTAAGAGCTCCATTTGAGAAGGTGGCCGTCGATAGAGGGTCATCCACTGGCGCCAGCTGAATAGAATCTATGGGGAGAGGTCATGGGATATGAGCGGACCCGTGACACGAAGCGTGATGCGCCTATATCGGTTCTTTGGGGCGCTCGTGCTGGGGCTGACCGCGTGTAGCCCCCGTCCGCCCCAGCCCTCTATCCCGCCGGCTTCCCCCACGCCAGGCGGGACCCCCTCCCCCGCAGGTCCTACGTCTACGCCTCGCCCCACTTACACGCCGCGCCCTACCCCTACCCCCTCCGCAGCCCTCTGCAAATGGCTCGGGGGGCCCGCCGGCCTCCCCGATCTCTCCGCACTACGATGGGAGGAGCGGACCCTCGGCCCCCATCGCGTGCGGGTGCTGGACGGCCTTCCTCTCCCGCCCATCCCCCACATCCTAACACCGGACGGCCGCTTCTTGGAGGTGCTCTTCGTTACCACAGAGGGGAAGGCGCTGGTGGCCCTGGATCTCGCCGGCACAGCCCACCGGCTGGTGCAGGCGCCGTCTGGGTCCTGCCCGCTGGCCGATTGGGTCCTCTGCCTGGCTCCGGAATGGCTGCGGGAGGATCCCACCCTCGCGGCGCGCAACCGGCTCCCCGACGGCCGGCGGCTGCGGATCGACGAGACCGGCCGGGTGCGGGTGGAAGATGGAGAGACGCTCACGGTCGACACCCCCGTCCCGTTCGAAGCGGTCTACCCAGCGGGGGCGAACGGCGCCCTGGGCGTTGACCAGATGGGCCAATTGTGGCGCGGGACCTTGCGGCCTCCGGCTTGGGAGCGGGTCCAGGATGCACAGGGCCGGCCCCTGCACGGCGGCTGGATCCTCCCGGTCCAATCCCCCGACTGGGCCCTCGTCTTCAACGTCGTCTTCGAGTACGTGCCCCCGACGGCGACGCCCCGGCCCCCTCGGATCGAACCCGGGACCCGGGGCCCTCCTTCCCCGACCCCCACACCTTACATCCCCAGCCACGGGGCGCCAGTGGCCTTCCACTTTTGGCGGGTGCCGCTGAAGCGGGGCGCGCCGGCGGTGCAGCTATCGACGTTCCGGGCGGAGGTGATGGGGACGGATGTATCGGTACCGGGCTCAGTGCTGCTCCGCGATAGCCGTCACCTGGTGCTCTCCTGGCCCTTTATGGTAGTAATGGAGGGGATCTGGTCCATTAGTGCGCTGGTGGACGTGGAGACCGGGCGGCGGGTGGCAGAGGGAGCGCTGGGATTGCCGGAAGGAACCATCCTGAGGAACGTGACGGCAATAGCCGATGGCCGTTGGGTCTTGGGGCAGGTGGTTGACCAACGCACCCGGCAGGGACGGGGGATCTGGGTGGCTTCGGGGGAGGATCTCTCGAGGCATTGGACGTTTGAGGGCTGGCGAGGGGTGCAGGCGTGGCATCCGGCGGGGAAGGAGATGGTGGTGGAGGCGGGGACGATGGCAGAGCCGGAGCGATTGGGGGTGTTGCGGCTGCCGCCGGGCGCGGAGGGGGTGCGGCCGCTGGAAGGGCTGCAGCCCCCGGTGGGATGGGCGGGGGATTGGGTAGTGGGACGGGCGGCGGAAGCCCCGGCGAAGGTACGGGCGGTGGAACCCAAGGGGCGGGTGGAGGAGCTGGATCTTTCCGCCCCCGGGGCGTTCTTGCAGGATGTGATGAGCGGGAGGGATCGGGTCTGGCTGGTGGTGGGCACGGTGGGGCCGGAACGCCGGTGCCGTTACACCCTGGTGGAATGGGCGCCTTGACTCTCGGCGGTTTTCGTCAGGTCCTCCTCCGATATTCGCTCAACAAGTAGCCCACCAATAAACCGGAGTTCGACAAACGGCTGATGAGCACGACTTGAATCAAGCAAAGCCCAATGCTTTCCTGTCGAGGTGAGCTGCGCCACAAGGTGCGGATAGGGCGGCTGGACGATCTGTGCGTGGCCTCCTTGCTGGATCTCGAGGACCTGCTGTTTCTGGGGGAGGGATTCCCAAAAATAATGAGGAAGGCAAGCGGGAAACATCGCGTTAAAACAAAGGAAAGAACGGGCATTTCGCTTGCGATGACCGGATTACGGGAGGTTCGCGATGCTTCTGAAGCGAGATGGCCGCTGGGGATGGGGGCTCCTGGCCTTGGGGTTGCTGGTATTGCTGGGGATGGGCGGATGGATCCTGAGTTCGAGAGACCAATGGGATTCGCCGCTTCCCCCTACGCCGGAATGGGTAAACCCTAATGGTCAAGGGGATCCATCCCGCTTTCCCACTCGAATTGGGATAACCGATGAAACCGGCCGCGTGGTGGGCTGGGTGGATCTGCGGGAGGAGCCGTTCTTTCTTATGCCACCTCCGCCCGGGACGCCGGCCCCGTGCCGCTTCCGGGTTCGGGATGCTCAGGGGAACCTCATCGGCTACTTTGGCTCTCCTCCGGATGCGGAATCCTGGCCCGAGCGTGCACACCCACCGTCCAACGCGGTTGCCTCTCGTCCGGGCTGCCCGGCTCCATTCCGGTTCTACCCGCTCTCCGATTCGAAATCAAAGTAGAAGGCAAAGATGATGAAGATGGCGTTGATGCTACCGATGTCCATGTTCGTGCTTAGGGTTGGGATCGTATATGCTCATGGATCCATGTGAAATAACAGGGGGATGGATTCTCCCGGAGGTTTCTGACCTATGAGCCTAATCTGGATCTTCAAGCAACATAAAAGTAAACTCGCCGGCCTCGCCACCGGAAGCCTGATGCTTGGGATGGCAATCGGAATGCCGGGCGTTTCCTATGCAGATCGTCTAGTGATGATAGCCGGTGCCCTTGCCGATATCGCTTATGAATGGCTGTGGGATCCGAAAGCCCATCGCTTTCGATGGCTGTCCAGGCTGCCGGCCCCCACGATCCTCCTGATCCCCGGCATGCTCTTCCTGCTGGGCATATGGACGGAGCGGGTTTTTCCAGATACGACACACATCAGTCGATGGGGCTGGGTCATTTTTCCAAGCTTGCTCTATCTGACCTCCTTTCTCTTCACCGTTCGTTGGAGGAAGGCGAACGTTCACATGAACAGCCGATCGGAGCGCGGACTGAGTGGATGACCCCGAGGTTTTGGACTGCCTGCTGCCGCGACAGCTTCCCTTTTGTTGAGGTCCTGATGCGGAACGAACTCGTCGCCTTCGGATGAGGGCCCCTTTTGGCGGCCCAATGGACAGCCTGGTGAGTTTCGCGCATTAATGTTTCCAAAGTAGAACGCGGCGTATCCTTGCTGTTGTGGGAATGTCCAAGCTGGAACTTCACTGATTTACCTCTGGTATTTTTCGTAAGGGGCGAGGCCCTATGAAGCGGTGGTGGACATGGGTCCTGGTAGGAATCGGAGGGCTTTTGATCGGCTGCCAGAGGGGCGCGCCGTCCCCCTTCCTCAGGTCTTCCCCGGTCCTCCCAACGCCCGTTCCCTCTCCCTCGCCGATGGCCACCTCGCCCCGCTGCGCCCTCCCCTTTCGGCCCCACCGGGCGCTCCCTGCCGTCGACCTGTCCGCCCTGTCCTGGGCCGAGATGCCACTCATAGGGCATTCCGTTCGCCTCCTGGGGTCCTCCCCTCGCCCCCTGCTCCCCTTGGCCATCTCCCCGGACGGTCACTGGCTGGTGGTCGCCTTTCCTCAGGATGAGGTCTATGGCTCCGCCGAGGTGGCCCTGGTGGCCCTCCATGGAGCCGCGCGGCGCTGGCTGAATCGCCAGGTGGACCTCCTCAGCCCTTACGTCGCGGCCTCCGCGCTTCCCCTGGCCGCCTGGACGCGCTGGCGGGGCCTGCCATGGACCGTGAGCTGGCTGGCGGACGGGCCCGTTCTTTGGCTGGATGAGGCAGGACAGATCTGGCGCGACACGGGGGTAGAGACTCAATCCGTGTCCGCCCCTGCCCCGTTGGGCTGGATCGAAGTCCAGGCGACGGGCCAAGGGCTGGCCCGGGGTGACCCTTCCGGCCTGTGGCGGGTGGATGTGATGCGTGGGCGCTGGGAGCCGGTGGGCCCAGAGGCCATCCAACAGAGCGCGCTGGGAGGGTGGGGGCCAGATGGCGCCTGGTTCCTCGTGTGGACGAGCCGTCCATCGGATGCACCGCCGGGGCCGACGCTGCCGGGGGCGACGTGGACCGAGCTGACCTTCTGGCGGGTGCCCCTGGCTGAGGGGCAACCCGCCCATCGGCTGGGCCGAGTGACCCTGCCCCTGGTGGGCACCGATGCCTGGATGCCGCCCAGCCAGCGGTTGGCGGCCGGACGATGGTGGGTGCTGGGATTGCCCCTGGCGGAGGCAGGGGTGGGCGCGCTGGTGGATACGGAGGAAGGCCGGTGGCGCGACGCGCCGGCGCTGGGGCTTCCCCCAGGCGGACGGATGGTCGGGATCCAGGCCTCGCCGCAAGGCGGCTGGGTGATGGTGGCAGGGCAACGGCCAGGGGACCGCGAGGGGCGGGGGATACTGCGGCTCTGGGATGGGGACCTGACGACCTCGGTTTGGTCGGGGGAAGGTGTAGGGGTTGTAGCGTGGCATCCGGAGGATGAGGCAGTGGTGCTGGGGGAAGGGGGATTCGGGCCGCCGGACACCTTGGCCCCGCTTACGGTGCTCCGGCTGCCGCCCGCGGGGGCGCCTCG
Organism: Thermoflexus sp.; assembly: GCF_042408365.1. Classification (GTDB taxonomy): domain Bacteria; phylum Chloroflexota; class Anaerolineae; order Thermoflexales; family Thermoflexaceae; genus Thermoflexus. The sequence continues at coordinate 7,025 of NZ_JBHOQJ010000067.1, read as the reverse complement.
CCGCTTGGAAGGTGCGGGCTGGCCGGTGGCCTTCACGCGGGAGCGGGTGGTGGCCCAGGATCGGGCCCACCCTGCCCGGGTGCTGGCTTTCGATTTGGATGGAAACCAACGGGATGCACTGGATCTGTCCAGGCAGGTGGAACGGGTGCGCACGATGCTGGGGGCAGGAGACGCCGTGTATCTCGATGTAGGATGGGCGGAAGGAGACGAATGCCGCTACGGGTTGGTGGAATGGCGCCCGCGATGAAGGCGATTTCGCCTCGCGCTTTCCCCATCCCAGATCCCGACGTCCCTACGAATCCCGAGGGACCAGGATCCGATAGATGAACCCGTTCATGGGGATGTCGGCGACGGGCCGGTAGGCCTGGCCGATGGCATCCAGCACCGGCTGGGGGTAGAACTGGGCCCGCAGCACCACGATCCCAAACGCCTGCGCCCGGATCATCCGGATCAACGGCTCCGGGTTCAGCTTGCCGTTTTTGTATAGGTTCAGCAGCTGGGTGGGGTTAGTCACCGGCTCCTTCCCCGCCAGAAGCGCCCACGAAGCCTCCTCGGTGAAGGCGGGGCCCGGCGCGGCCCGCACCATCTCCACGATCCGCCAGCCGTTCCGGAGATCCTCTGCCGTGGGCAGATGACCCAGCTGGGTGTACCCCACGGTATCCACGTATCGGATCCCCTCCAAACCCAACCAGCGGGCGACCGGCGCGGTCAGGGGATGGTCGGTGGGCAGATGGAACACGCGCGCCGCCTGGTAGAGCATCGCGATCGGGATCAGCAGGGCGATCCCCATCCGCCACACCGGCCAGCCGACCGCCCATCGCTCCAAACGGGCGAGGAGCCGGCCCGCAGCCAAGGTCGCCGCCACTACCGCGGTGATGAAATAGGATTCCCCGGCCCCCCACTTGCCCGCCAGCGCCCCCCCAGCGGCTGCGAAAACCGCCCAGACGCTAACCAACGAGAGGCGGTCGAAATAGAGCTCATACAGAACCAGCGCCGCCGATAGGAGCAGGATGACCATATGCAGGCGGAACCACTGATTGTACAGGAAGAAAGCCTGACGGTAGTCGTATTCATTGATGTTGGCCTCGATGATATGCAGGGACCAATAGCCTCCGGTGGCGAGATCGAGGAGGGCGAACAAGCCCAGGTTCACCGCCCCAAAGGCGATCCCCCAGGCCAGCGCCCGGAGCGGGCGGCGCAGGAAGAGATAAGCGAACACGGCGAGCACCGTCACGATCGCATGCTGCTTCGTCCAACCCGCCGCCATCAGCGCCAGCGACCCCAGCCACAGCGCCCGAGGCGAGGGAAATTCCTCCTCCCGGGCCAGGGCCAGCACCGCCAAGGTCTCAAAGAGAACCATCAGCATATGGCTGCGGGAGAGGGGTCCGATGTGGTAGACGTAGTTGGAGGCCAGGATCATCCCCCCCGCCCAGATCCCGATGGTCCACCGCCGGGTCCATCGCCCGACCGCCAGGCCCACGGCGGCCGCCAGCGCGACCGTCGCGGCCGCGGAGAGCAGGCGCCCGGCGATCAAAGAAGGGCCGAAGATCCCCACCAGGGGGACGGCGAGGAGGTGAAAGAGCGGAGGGTAGTTAGAGGCATAAAAAGGATAGGCCTCGATATCCCGATAGGGCCACTGCCCCCGGGCGAAATACACCGCGTCCAACAGCTCGAACCCTTCGCCCTGGTCATAATCGAAAGGAAAGCGGAACAGGGAAATCGCGTAGATCCCAAAGACCACCCCATAGGCCAGGTAGACAATGACCACCGCGATCCAGAGCGCCTGAGCGATGGGCCCAGCGAGATTCCGCAGACGATCGAGAACGCTCATCCGCCCAAGATCCCTCCCATCGGCATATGGAGACTTTTGGGGGCCGGGCCCTTCCCCACTTACAGGGTTAGGTAGGTAGCAGACAAAGGCGGAAAACCCATTCGGGTTGAAGGCCAACCGGCGATCCCAGAGCTATGCCGGACGGCCATCCCGCCATAGGAGCGGCAGCGCCAGAAGGGCCAGAGCCCCGGCCACCCCCAGCGCGGCCTGCTGGAAGGGGCCCCACTCTGTGGAACGGCCGAGATGCATCCAGTTGATCAGCACCTGAACCCCGGCGCTCAGGATGGCCACCCCCAACATGACCGCCCCCAAGGCCCGCTTGCTCATCGCTGCCCCTCCACGAACACCCGGAACATGTGCACATCGGCCGCGGCGAACCGCACCTCGAAGTCCCGCGTCGCCCCCGGCCCGATGGGCTCCTCCGAGAACACCACCTGCCGGAACCCCAGCAATTGATCCTGCTCGTTGTAGAAAGCCACCACCACATTGATCCGACGCATCGGCCCCGCGTCGGCGTTCCGCACTCGGCCACGGACGACGAAATCCGCCCCTTCGATCCCCCCCTCCGAGCGAACCAGCTCCACCGGCCCGTAACGGTTCCCGGGCTCCTGGGTCGGCTCCGCGCGGACCACCCGCGCCTCCGCTCGGGCATAACCGGGCGGGATGGCGTTGAAGACGAGGGCGAAGGGGGAGCGCCCCCCCGAGCTCAGGATGTCCAGGCCCGTCCCAGCGATCCCGGCGCTCAGCTCTCGGCCTTCGCCATCCCGGAGGACGATCTGCACCTGAACGTTCCGCATCGGGTGAGGCTGGGGATTCACCACCTCCCCAACGCAGCTCAGACTGCCCAGGGCGCTCGCCGCACATCCGAACCCCTGAACCAGCAGAGGCATCGGCGTAGGGGTGGGAGGGCGAACAGGCTCCCCTCCAGGGCTCGGCGTGGGGATGACCAGCTCCTGACCGATTTGTAATAAAGCCGGATCCGTGATCCCATTGGCCTCCTGAAGGGCGGACACCGAGACCCCATACCTCAGGGCGATGCTATAAAGGGTGTCCCCCGGCTGCACCACGTAGATGATCGGCGTGGGACTTGGGGTCGGCGGAAGGACCGGCGTCGGAGTCGGCACTCGCACCACGATGGGCGTGCCGGTTGAGGGGATCGTGGGAGTGGAGCCAGATACGGGGGTGGGGGATGGCCGCCCTGAAACCACCCGCCCACACGCCGCCATGGTCAGCGAGAGCATCAGCACTTTCCACCGGATCTCCCCCGCTCTGCCGCGGACAGAACCTCTCACCCGAACCGCCATCTGGATTGGATCCTCCCAACATTTAAGATCCGATGCTTCCGAAATTATACATTCCACGGATGGGCGAGGAAAGAAGGAATCCCCCTTCTCGACGTGAAGGGCGCGAAAGCGCCTGGCGACGAACGCCCGACCCTGCACAGTCCTCCGCACGGATCAGAGGTCCGGCATCACGGAGATGAGACGGAAACCGAAACGCCCCCTTTCCCTTGCGGCCAGGATTCCCCTCCCCACACCTGTCGCCAGTAGTGATAGAGCAGGATGCCTGCCGCGACCGCGACGTTCAGGCTGGGGACCGGGAGGGCGGTCTCAATGTGAACCTGGGGCGCGCGCCAAAGCAGGGAGTCCGGAACCCCAAAGGAGGGATGTCCCAGGATCAAGAGCATCTGTCGAGGGAATGTAAACGCCTGAAGGGGGATCGAGGAAGCCGTCTTCTCGGCGATGACGGGCTCATAGGGACATGCCTCGCTGTCCATCCATGCCAGAAAATCCGCCACGGACGGGAAATGTTCGATTTGGATGAACTCATCGGTGGCGCAGGCGGTGGTTCGATCCCAGAGCGGGGAGCCGATCACCAGCAACCGCTCCGCGCCCCACGCCACGGCGCTGCGGCAGATCAGGCCCACCGTTTTATCGCCCTTTCCCAAGCTGAAGGCTGCCACCGCATAGGGCAAGCGTGGGAGCCCAGCCAGCGCCCGCAAACGCTGCCGTCGCGTTTCTGATCGGATATAGAACTCCCCCACCCGCACCGAGCGCTCCATCCGCCAGCCCCCGATCCGGCGAGCCGATTCAACGGGTCCTTCAGGATGCAGCAGGCTCCTCACGTTCCATCTCGAGAGATTCCTCAGGCACCACCCCCAGCCGCAGAAGCGCGGCGCGCACCTGGGCCCAGCCAGTGGGGTGAATGATCGCAGCCATCGGCGAGAGCACATCCCGCACATGGCGCCGGGCCTCTGTGGCCATCAACTGGCGCAGAAGCTCCGGGTCGCTGACTCGCAACACCAGCGCTCGCTCCACTGTCGCCTCCGTTCCCCGACTTGCCCAGCGCGTCAGAGCGCGGCTCAGCGCCTCCAGCGGGGTCAAATCGTAGCGCCGGAAGAAATCCAGGATGCGTTCCGGGCTGATGTTCTGCGCCCGCGCCCGGGTCAAGGAACGGGCGGTGATCCGGTATCGATAAACCTCCCCTGAAGCCACCCAATCCGCGATCCGCGCGACCTGGAAGCGCTCATACCGACGGGCAGCCCCCACCTCAACGGTTCCGTCCTCCAACATGAGAAAGCGCGTATCCCCATCGGGAGGCGGATCCCCCTTCCCCAGGTAAGCGCTCCCAAAGGGCGAAAGCCGAAGACGATCCGGTTCCCCCAGCTCCACCACCCCCAACCAATGAAGCGGGCCCGTCAATAAATAGCGCAGAAGAGCGCCTTCCACCCGATCCCAGTTTTCAAACCCCAGTAAGTAATCCCCGGTCTCCGCATCCCGAATATACCAGGTGACGAACTCCGCCTCAGTGCGCTGGAAGGTCGGGTTCTTCACCTTAATCTCTTGAACGAGATCCGGGATTGCATACCAACCTCCCGGATCCAGTCGAGCCAGCAGCTGAAGCAGCGTCTGGCGGGGCAGGCGGGGATCGTTCTGCCAGGACCCGGTGGGCTCCGGGCGCAAGGTGGGGACGTGGAAGAGATCGTTCCAGGCCACATCGTCCCGCCACGCCTCCAGCAGGGCCCGCAGCTGCTCCATCAGCGGGGCCTGGAGCCAGCGGGTGGTGACCTCTGGATCCAGGCGCAGGGATTCCCGGCGCACCTGGATCATCTGGAGCGTCCCAGCCAGATGCCAGAGCAGCGACCAGCGCTCCCGATGAGGCCAGCGCAGCTGCCGACGCAGCGTCGGAAACTGAGCCCATGCCTCCTCCGGCGTCATAGCGGCCGGAGGCGCCTCATTGTGCACAAAACTTAACAGCGTGCAGAAATCATCGGCCGGGCTCGTTCCCACCCGCCGGATCCGGACAGGAGCGGGGACAGCTGGGGGGGGCTCAAGGGTCTGGGCGCGGGGCGCTTCCTCCATGGCCGGCAAGCCCAGCAGCAGCTCATCTGGGATGAAGGCCACCTCCTCGAACCCGGCCGGTTGCTCTACGAATCCGAAGAAGACCCATCCCCGGAACCAGAGGGCCTCCGCCGGGCCCGTCGGTCGTTCCCAGAGGCGCTCGCTCTCCAGGCGGGCAGCGCCCACCCGGCGGATCTCCCCGAAGCGCCGCTGGAAAGCGACGGAGGGCATGATCCCTCCCGCCGCGACCAGCGCCCGAAGGGCCTCCTGTTCCTCCGGCTCCAGCCGGGCCCAATGGGCCCCCTGGCGCTCCGGATCCATCATCACCGGCAATAACTGGGCGATCAGTGCCTCGCGCGAGGGAAGGTTTGGCTCCACCTCCCAAAAACGTGCGATGACCCGCAGATGCGCCAGATCCAGTTCGCTCAGGCTTTGTCGAAGCGAGCGGACGGGCATAGAGGATCCTCCTTGCTTATTCATTATAAAGGGAGAGAGGGAACAAATGGACCTTAGGGATGTTCGGGAAGTGGGAGCCTCCTTTTTCCCCTCCCCGCGCGGCGAAGCCACACGGGGAGGGAGACAGGGGAGGGGGCGATTTCCCTCATTGCATAGCCCCTTTGGAGCTCGCCCCTACGGAAAGGGGTGACTACCGTAGGGCGCTAAGGCGTCTGTTCGATAGGAGATGCTGGCAGCCCAAGGAGATTTCAGTAAAATGAGGAGGAGCTTTAGGAATTGAACCAAGGCCCTCGGCCTCCAGCTCGCTCCCTTATCTGGGGAATTTAGGGGTGGGTGGGGCCACCAAGGCGACCCCACCCAAAATCCTTCAACTCCCCCCTCCCCGCGGCCCTTCGGGCCTGTATAGACCAGATACATGGGTGACACTTGTTCAGAGACATGGGTAACACTGGAATACGATGAGGGCACGACACCTGAGGAGGAGGTGGGACGTGCCCTGGAAGGAGTGCACCGCGATGTCCCTTCGGGCGGAGTTCGTGCGCTTGGCCTTGCAAGAAGGAGCCAACCTTCAAGCCCTGTGCCGGCGCTTTGGCATCAGCCGAAAAACCGCCTATAAATGGCTCCAGCGGTATCACGCAGAGGGGTGGGAAGGGCTCCCAGATCGCTCCCGACGCCCTCATTCCAGCCCCCGCCGTAGCCCACCCGCGCTGGAAGCGGCCGTGTTGGAGGTCCGCCAAGCCCACCCCACCTGGGGAGGCCGGAAGATCCCAAATGGGCTCCTGGCCCACGGACGGGTGGCCCCGGCCAGCCCCAACACCGTCACGGCGATCTTGCGGCGGCACGGCTCCATCGACCCCGACGAGGCTTCGAAGCATCGGCCCTGGGAACGCTTCGAGGCGGCGGCGCCCAATGCCTTGTGGCCAATGGACTTCCAGGGCGATTTCCCCCTGGAGGAGGGGGGATATGGCCATCCCCGCACCCGGATCGATGACCACTCGCGGTATCTGCTGGGTTTGTGGGCGTGTCCCAATGAGACCCAAGCCACCGTGCGGGCCTGGTGGATCCAGGCTTTCCGGGAATATGGCCTGCCGGAGCGGATTTTGGTGGATAACGGGCCCCCGTGGGGGGATGGGACGAACCACTCCTATACCCGGTTGACGGTATGGTGGATCCGTCTGGGGATCCGGGTCTGCCACTCGCGCCCCTACCACCCCCAGACCCTGGGCAAAGATGAGCGCCTGCATCGCACGTTGCAGGAGGAGGTTCTGGAACAATATACGGGCTCGGGGCTGGCGGATGGGCAGGAGATCTTCACGGGCTGGCGTGATCTCTACAACTGGGAACGTCCTCACGAAGCCTTGGGCATGCAGCCGCCGGCGAGCCGATATCATCCCAGT
>NZ_JBHOQJ010000064.1:0-8498 GCF_042408365.1 Thermoflexus sp. | reverse complement strand
CCGCCAAAGCGGCCCGCACCCCATCCGCCTCACCGCATAGCCCCTTTGGATTTTTGACCTTTGGGGCTCGCCACTGCTGAAAGGGGCGACTACCCGCAATCTTGGAAGCTGGATCGACAGAGCGCAAGGCTTGAGGCGGGCACAAGGCCCGCCCCTACGATTGGCCTTCGCCATGTTGTAGGGTCATCTACAAGGGATCCCCCTCACCCCATTGGTTCTTCCACCAACAAGGGGGGGATCAGGGTGGAGCGGTAGCGATCCGGATGGTTAGGAGCGCTTACCGAGGACTCGTAACTGCTTTATTGCGAAGATAAAATTTTCTGCGAGGGATGGGCCGCGTAAGCGCCCACCCCTCGCAGAAATTCCGCAAATTGAAAGGTCGTCGCTGCGCGTTGGGATGACCTCCTCCGTTGTGCGCAGCAGAGCACTCATAACTGAAAAAGGAATGCGAAGGTAACGAGTTAAATTGATTTAACCACATCTTTTGAGGACTTGTCCTCGGTTTTCAAAAGTGAAGGTTGACTATTTTGGAAAATATAAGCAGAATGCATGGAGAAGATCGTCAAGATTGACAATCGCCATGAATAAGGAGACTGAGTCGGATGCTAGAACGATCGTTGGCTGGATTCCAAGGGATCCTTGCGGGACAGCTGATCCCGGATGTGAGTTGGATCGCGTTGGCCATCGCTGCGGCCCTGGGCGCGCTGCTGACGTTGCTCATCCCTTCGCTCCTCCCTCAAATCTGGAAGGTCTTCCGGCTGCAGATTGGAGGGCCATTCCGAGGGGCGAGCCTCCGACGCGCCTGCTTGAGAACCCCGCCGGTCCTCCCCCATGGGACCGGTCCGCTTGCCAGCTTGATCGGCCTGGTTCCCCTGACGCAGGTCTTTGTGACCCCTCGGTTGCAGGTCCTTCACAAATCCCCCTCCCATGCGACAACGGGGCTCCGCTGGCTGATCGTTGGGGAACCCGGATGCGGGAAGACCACTCTCCTGCAGATGCTGGCCCTGTGCTGGTCAGAGGCCGCTCAGGGCCGACCGCGTTCTCTCATGGCGCTTCTGCAGAGGCTGGCGCCTGCGGAGTTCCTGCCGCCGGACCGTGCCTTCCTGAGTCAGATTCCCTTCTGGTTGCCCGTTGCCCATTATCGGCCCCGCATTCCATTGAGCCAGCAGCTGGCTGAGCACCTTTATCGCATCACTCGGGGAACCCTTCAGGTGCCGGCGGATCTTCTGGAGCAATGGCTTCAGCAAGGTCGGTGCGCATTGCTGGTGGATGGCCTCGGACAAACGGATCGCGCGGACGCGGAGGCGGCTTTGCTTGAAGAGCTGGAGCGGCTGGCCGCGAGGACGGGGTGTTCGATCATCGCTGCAGGGGCCGTGCAGGCCGTTCGGCTGGAGGGTTTTCACGGTTTCGCGCTCCTCCCCTGGACAGAAGCTCAAATCCTAGCCCTCGCGGAGCGCTGGCAGTCTGTTGCTGGGTTTGGAAAACAGCCTATCGGGTCTAGGGAAGGGCCGGTCGCGTTCCTACGGGCGCTTCAGGAAGATCCAGAACGCATGGCGCTTGCTGGGAATCCGTGGCTGCTTTCCGGTCTCCTCATGCTCTTCATTCAGCACGGCGGCCTCCCCTCCCGCCGCTCGGTCCTCTATGCGCAACTGATAGGAGCTTTGCTTGACCGTCCCCAGGCTCTTCCTGTGGAAAAAGAGGAACTCCCTACCCCCCTGAAGTTGGCCACGCTGGAGAACCTGGCCTGGGCGATGCTTCTGCTGCGGCGCTCCTCGCTTCCTGCCGGATCCGCCGAGGAGTGGCTGGCCGACCTTCTCCGATCCGATGGGCGTTTCGAACCGGCTCAGGTTCGCCTGGCCCTCTCCTGGCTTCGGGAGCGGTGTGGGCTTGTCACTCCAGGCCCCACTCTAACTTTCTTGCAGCCAGCGTTTGCATCCGCTCTGATCGCCCGCATGGCGATAGCGGATCCGGGACGGCGGGCGCTGTTGTTGCGCCAGGTCGATGACTCCGAATGGCACGAAGCCCTGGTGATGTTCGCCGGCCTGGCCGAGCCCACCATGGTGCGGGAGTTGTTCTCCCACCTGCTGGATGCCGAGGATGATTTCTTCCACTCAAGAACCCGCTTGGCCGGTCGCTGTCTGATCGAGGCGCCGCATCTGCAGGTGGAATTACGAGATCGGATTATCGAGCGCTTGCGCGCGTTGTTGATCGACACCCCCTATGCGTTCCTTCAGGAGGAAGCGGCTTCCATTCTGGCCCGGATCCCCGGCCAAACCGAATGGCTGGCCGATCAGCTCCGCAGGCCGGACTTGGCCACCGGGACCCGCGGGTTCATTGTGGAGGCGCTCGCCCGGGAGCAGGGGGCCCGGGCTGCCGGGCTTCTCACCCTGGCGTTGCGGGATCCGCGTGTCCCCGCTCCGGTGCGGGAGCAGATCGCCGAGCATCTGGGATCCCTGGGCGATCCGACCATCGCCCGGGATCTGCTGGATTTGGTAGGAGATGAAAGCGTGGAGGTTGAGCTCCGGCGCAAGGTGGTGATGGCCATTGCTCGAATGGGGGACCAGTCGCTGGGGCCGGCGCTGGTGGAGCTCTTGACCCTCCCCTGGCTAAACCCGATCATCCGCGAGGCCCTTCTGGAAGCCCTCAAGTCCCTGGGTGAAGCAGGTCTGGTGGACGAGTTGATCCCATTGATCCGCGATCCCAACATGCCGGTGGAGCTTCGACGCCGGATGGTCGGAATGCTCAGCGCCTGGCTTCAGCCTCAACAGATCGAAGCCGTTCAAGCTCTGGTGGAGGATCCCAATCTGGACATCAGCTTGCGGACGGCTCTCCTAAACGCGCTGGCCGAGGCGGGGATTCGATCCCTCACCCCCTGGCTGATGAGCTTCCTCAAGGAAAGCCGCTGGCGTCGCCTGTTGGCCAAAGCGTGGCAATGGGTTCAAACGCTGCCGCCGTTCTTGGTGCAATGGATCGATCGGTTGACCGGTCTCTCGAAGGCGGCGCAAGAGGATTTCGCCCGGTTGATCCTGCAACGCCAGGCGATCGTGGCCCTGGGCTTGTTACGGGATCGTCGGGCGGTCCCGCTCCTGATGCGGCTTCTGCGGAATCCTCAGGTCCATTCCTCTCTGCGGGCCCTCGTGCCAGACGCGCTGGCATCAATTGGAGAGAGCCGGGTGGTGCCGGAGCTCGTGGCTTTGCTTCAGGATCGCGGGACCGATTCGACGATCCGGGAGCGGATCGCTCTGGCCCTGGGCGCGATGAAGGCCACATCGGCGACCCGAGCCCTGTTGGATCTCCTGCGGGATCCGGTGGAGGATCCTTTCATCCAGGCCCGGGCCGCCCTGGCCATCGGGCTGATGCGGGATCCCTCGGTGGTCGTTGAGCTGGTGTCCCTTTTGCGTCATGAAAACCTTCCTGTGACCGCCCGGCGGGCCATCGCCGATGCCTTGGGGACGCTGGGGAACCGTGAGGTGGTGCGCTCGCTGATCCAGCTGCTGCCCGACGAGCGGATCCCGGCCTCGGTCCGGCAGTCCATCGTGGATGCGATTGGAGCCCTGGGCACCTCGGAGGTCGGCGATGAGCTGATGTGGCTGTTGCGGGATGAGCGGATCGATCCTCACGTTCGGGGGGCAATTGCCCTCACCCTGGCTGCCCTTCATCATCAGTCAGCGGCCCTCGAGATCATCCAACTTATCTCTGATGTCCGCATCGATCCTTCCGTCCGCAAGGCCCTGGCGGAAAGCCTGGCGGGCTTGTGGGATCCGTCGCTGATCTCTCCGTTGAGCCGTTTGCTTCAAGAGAGCACATTGGAGCCAGAGGTCCGTTTGGGGATCATTCGAACGTTAGGAGAACGGGGAGGGCCGGAGGCGTTTTCCGCCCTCTGGATCCTGGCGAAAAGCCCTGAGGTACCCATCGCCCTGCGCCGGGCGGCGGCCGACGCCATCGTTGCCTGCGCCAGTGCCGAATTTGAGGAGGCGCTGGTATCGTTGGCCTTGGATCCCGAGATCCCTCCCTATATTCGGGGTCGAGCGCTGGAGGCCCTTCGTCGGGTGGGTAGCGATACCGAGACGATTCACGCCTTGGCCGCTGCGCTCTCGGATTCAGATATGCCCAACGCGATATTCCACACTTTGATTGAGATCACGCGACGGGCCCGTGTTCGCCTGCTGTGGAACGGGGAAACCGTTCGCTTGATTTCCGAGGGAAGTGCGCTCCGGCCTCCAGGCGGAGAACAGCGACACAATTTTTAAAGTCGAGCCGAAATCAGGGCAGCGCTGCTTCCACGATTCTCCCCTCCCCCGTGCGGCGAACGCGCATGGGGAAGGGGAGAAGGGCGCGGAGCCAGCGCGCTTCGCCGGGCGGTGGCCAGATCACTGCCCTCCGGGGTGACTACCGCAATGGGGGATGAGAGGCCGAGCGGATATTGAAGGCGTTATGCCCAGCCCCTAAAAATGATCCTCACGGCTCCGAGGCCGGGGCCTCTTCCACGGGGATCGCGATCGCTTCCCCGCCTCCTCGGATCTGCAGACGGGAGCCATCTTCCCAGCGATACAGGCCAACCCAGACCCTCAGAGGGCTTCGGGATAGGGACTCCGGGAGGATCAGCGTTCGAATCTCCCGGATTCGATCGCCGGGCTGCCAGACACCGGTGTTGTAGGCCCCCTTCGCAATGCCCCCATCATGCTGAGCGCGGGGCGGGGAGGTAGGGGGCCAGCGGGAGGCCTCCGCTTCTGGATACACATGCACAAACGCGCTGTAATCCCGCGAGGGTTGCCGCTGCGTTTCCCAGTCCAGGATCACGGTGAGGCGTCCGCCGCGGCGAATGGCCTTCCCGCCCCGTAGAACGATCCCATCCTCAAAGGCCGCCTCCACGTTAGCCAGCATTTGATCCAGTGGTTCCGCCCACAGCGCGCGGTAACGAGGAAGGTTCTCCCCGGGCCAGGGGTCCGGCTCCCGAAGGGAGAGCAGCGCCTCGGTAGGAAGCCAACGCCGCAGCAGTGGGACGGGCTCGTGTTGCCAGCCGACGATCGCAGCGGGGACCTGGGGCGGGGTGGGCGGCTCCTGATCCAGCCGATGAATCCGCACCTGGGGCCGGTTCCACAGCAGGAACCGCATCTCCGCCCGCCCGATCCAGAGGTGCTCCGACAGGATCACGGTACCGGTGGGGTGGGCGTTCAAGAAGGTCTGGATCTCATGCGCCGCCTCCCATGAATCGAGGGAGAAAGCCCCCCGAACCCGCGTCTCGGCCCACCAAGCGGGATCGAAATATGCAATCGTGTGCCAGGGGAAGCTGAGGCCCAGGGCTCCCCCCAACGCGATCGCCCGCCCCCATGGGCTTCGGATCCACCGGGCCATGAGCCCCGCGAAGGTCCACAGGCCGAAGCCGGCCCAGAGGGCTACGACGGGAAGCGTCCCGCTGGCCCGTAGATAATGAGGGGCTTCGGTAGAGAGAAAGGTGGGGAGCAGCATGGAGAGCCCCCACAAGGCGGTGAAGGGAGCCTCCCGAAGGGCCTGGAGCCCGCCGATGAGGAAGGCCAGGGCGAGAAGCGGATCGAAGACCGGCCGCCCCCCCGTGTTATGGCGGGGATTCTCATCGCCACGCACGAAGAACATGCCGCCCACCCGTGTCGCCTGCTCCTGGACCACCTGAAGCAGCGGTCGCTGGCCATCGAAGGCGGAAGTTTGCCCCCCACGCAGGAGGAAATCCTCGGGGTGCAGGAGGAAGTAGGCGGCCAGCGGGGTCACCGTCAATAAAGCGCAGATCAGGAACACGCCGATCCCTCGCCGGTGGAATCGTTTCGGATCCCGCCAGCGCCCGGTGATCAAGCCGGTGGCGATGGGCAGGATCGTTATGCGGGCCGCCAGGTAGGTGTAGAACCCTCCACCCCAGATCAGGCCGGCGAGCGCCCAATCCCGAGACCGTCCGTTCCGGGTTGCCCGAGCCAGTGACCACAGCGTCAGCGCGGCGGCCAGAGGGAACAACCCCGCCCGGAACCCCACCCGGCTGAGGTTCAACGGCCAGAGCAGGAACGCCATCAGGATCCCGCTCAGCATGCCGATCTCCCAACGCCGGGAGAGGGTCCAGGCCATCCGAAGGGTCGCGGCCACGGTGAGCAGGCCGATCATGCTGGCGGTGAGCCGCAGGGCATATGGGGTGGGGCCCAGGATCGCGATGGCGCCGGCGACGAGATAAATGAAGAGGGGTTCACGGCCGTTGTTCTCCGGGAAGAAGAGGGCGGGGTGCCCTTCCAGGACGCGGAGCGCATCTAGCCCGTAATAGGCCTCATCGTACCAGAGACCATAGGGGAGGTGGGGAAGATCCATCCAGCGGAGCAGGGCGGCCATCCATAGCAGGCCCGCGATGGCCATCCAGCGGATCAGGGCTCGAGGGGGCATGCCAGGGTTTTACTCCTCATAGAGGGCAAGTTCTCACAGATTGCGCCCGGTTGTCACTCGCCGTGCGCTCATGAGCTTCTGATATGGGGGCGCGCTTTCAACGCGCCCCCCGTCCTTTCGGATTTCCTTATGAACTCAACGGGCGTTCAAGCGCCATGCTGCAAACCGGGCCGCGTTCAGAACAGTGGGATCTCCCCAGCGATGATCCTCCGGCGCACCACGGGGATGTTCGAGAGGTGTTCGTCCACGATCGCCTGCACCGCCTCTTGGATCCCCGGGGTGAGCTGGCCGGAGTGGACCCGGACGGCGACGTTAGCGATAAGGGGCTGATCCAGCGGCCGGCCGATCTGGGAGAGCAGATATACGGTGGCTTCCCGGATCTCCGGCAAACGGGCCACGATGTCCCGCGCGATCTCCAGCGCCAGGACGTTATAGACTTTCCCGACGTGGGAGATCGGGTTCTTCCCTGCAGCGGCCTCGAGGCTGGAGGAGCGGAAGGGGGTGATCAGACCCGTGATGCGATTCCCCCGGCCAACGGCCCCATCATCGCCCATCTCGGCGCTGGTGCCGGTCAGGGTCAGATAAAAATCCCCTCGCTTGGCGTGGTCGGCCGTGTTGACATCCACCCGTACCGTCCGCCCCTCCAGGGCGGGCAAGCTGGAGACGAAGCGCTGCAATGCCTCCTGGACACCGCGCTTAGCCTCCTCGTATTCTGCAGCGTCATGGACCCGGGTGGCGATGAAGGGGACGGCCACAGTGAGGATGACTTGGTTCCCCTGACGGAGCCCCATCACCTTGATGTCTTCGCCGATAGGGAACTGGTTGATCAACTCGTAATTGAGATAATGAGCGGCCTGATATACGGCCTCCTCTAGGCCGCTGCGGGGCCAGTGAGCGACGCCGAAGCTGGTATCGTTGGCAGTAACCTGATGGACGATGTCGATAAGCTCGCTGGCGCCGCGCCCGGCGAAGCAATCGATGATCACATGCTTGACCGGGTCCAAGTAACGCATGGTCTCGCGCAGGTAAGCCCGAGCGGCCTCGATCGCGATGGTCTCCATAGGGATCGCCCGACCGTTGTAAAAGGGGGTGCCCCGACCGGCGATTTGGATCCGAATGGGTTTCAACAGTTCCCCACCGCCGAAGCGGACGGAGACCTCGCCGGCGACCAGCTGGACCTTATCGAAATTGTGATGTAAGGCGCCGCCGAGATTTTCCTCGCACCATCGGGTGTATTCCCTGCTGATGCGCTCGGCGATGCCATCGCACAGGCTATCGGGATGCCCGATGCCCTTGCGCTCAACGATCTCTACCGGAAGGTCTTCGATATAAGGGCCGCTGGCCTCGGAAACCACGATATTGCGCATCGGAATCCTCCTTTCGGTTCATTATTTGCCAGCCTGGGTTCGCGCTTGATCCGGCCGGCTTTCAGCTGCATCCTGCCTCCTGGGGCCGTCCTCGATCGTCAAATTTCTATGACAATAAAATGCCCCTCCGGGAGGAGGGGCGGGACAAAACAAAAGCCTCTTCTGGGAAGAAGAGGCTCATCGCCGCTGCAGGCCACCTCATCTCCCAGACGAACCGTCTGCCGGAATTGGCACCATCCCCGTGAGCGCTCCGCCGGGGGGCGGCGTGCTCCCCGGTCGGCCCTGATGCTCCACGGGAGGTTGCCGAGGCTTCATCGGGCCGGGTCCCTCCGCCTCTCTCGATGAGTGCCGCACACTATTCACTTTATGCTTATCATAGCATAAGAATCAGGAATGTCAACTATGAGACTTGATGCGGATGCACCCCAATTTCGTCGGATGCGGTGAAATCAGATTGTCACCTCGTTGGGTAATGGTCGATTTTCTTCGCGGGTGGGGCAATTCCCTTCACCACGTAGCCCCGTTGAATTTTTGACATAAGGCGCTACCCCTGACTTCTCCCCGCGAGGCTGGGACACACCCCTTGATACATGATCGTGTGTGCCCCGGCAGCGACGTGCTGAGGCGCTCTACTGTGAACAGCGGGATGGATGACTTCTCCAGCTTCCTATGATTGCTGGGAGTTCCGCAGTTGGTTTTTCGTGGGGGCTTTTGGGGCGGAGCCGGGCGCCAGAG
>NZ_JBHOQJ010000062.1:0-33420 GCF_042408365.1 Thermoflexus sp. | reverse complement strand
GCGCCAAAGGCGCCCGGCCCACCCCTAACCCCCATGTGTCAATTTTAGGGGAAGCTGCCGGACGCGGCTTTCCCCGCCCAAGCACATCCCTAACGGAGGAGGGTCCCGTGATCCTGGATGTCCGAGGGGAGATCTGCCCCTATCCGATGCTGAAAACGGTGGAGGCGTTAAGGCATCTGCCCCCCGGCGAGATGCTGGAGGTTTATACGGATCATCCCCCGGCCCTGGAGACCATTCCCACCCAAGCGGCCCGGCTCGGCTTTGCGTGGCGGATCGAGCCGGTGAAGCCGGGGGAATGGCGTATCCTTATCTACCGTGAGGGAACCCCCACCCCTTCGCCTGTGGAGGGGACTGGGGAGGCCAGCTCCTCCCCGCGGCTGATCTCCGCCGAGCAACTGCTCCGGCGGCTGGAGGACCGCGCGCTTCGGATTCTGGATGTGCGGCCGGTGTTGCCGGAAGCCGCCTCGGGGTATCCTTTCGGGCACATCCCCGGGGCGATCCATCTGAACTTGGAGGCGCTGCTGGCGCCGGCCGGGCCGGCCCCCGAGCCCCTGCCCTCTCTTCCCCTGTTAGAAGCGCGACTAGGGGCCCTGGGGCTCCGACGGGAGGACGCGGTGGTGATCGTGGACAGCGACTTCGGCCCGGCGGCGGGATTGGCCGCCTGGCTCCTGGAATATCTGGGCCAAGCCTCCGTCGCGATCCTGGAGGGCGGATGGCAGGCCTGGCTGGCCGTGCGCGGGCCGGTGGAGCGGGAAGGGCGTTCACTCCCTCCGGCCCGCTATCAAGCGCAGCCGGAGCCCGCCCGGCTGGCTACAGCGGATTGGATCCTCCAGCATGCCTCCCGCCCAGACCTTCTCCTCCTGGACGTGCGAACGCGCTCGGAATACGTTCAGGGCCATCTTCCGGGCGCCCTGCACCTCCCCTGGGAGGAGTGTCTGGAACCTTACCCTTATCCTCGACTCCTCCCGGCGGATCTTTTGAAGAACCGGCTGAGCGAGATGGGGATTATCCCGGAAAAGGAAATTGTGGTTTACTGTGAAAGTGGGGCTCGCTCGGCCCACACCTATTGGGTCCTGCGCCTGTTAGGCTATCCGCGGGTTCGGAACTATAAAGGCTCGTGGGCTGATTGGCGATCCCGAGGGTTGCATTATGTGACAGGGGAAACGCCGACATGATGGGATGGGGAGGGCTCATCCAGCGCCTCGGGCTGTGGCCTCGCTTGGCCTTGAGCCTCAGCCTGGGTTTCTTGGCCCTGTTCCTCGTTTTCTCCACACTGGGGGAGCGAGCCGTCCAGGAAAGCATCGCCCGTCTATTGGAGGAACGCCAGCTGCTGGCCGAGATGGCGGCAGGGGAGCTGGAGGATCTGTTCGTTCACGCCGTCGAGGAGCTCCGCCAGCTCTCGCAAGAGCTGTCCTCCCAAGGGATTGAGAACGAGGCGCAGCTCGCCGCTCGATTCGCCATGGCCCACGAGCAGGGAGCGCCTGAATTCACGGGGTTAGTGCTTCTGGACCCGGACGGCCGCTTGCAGACGGCCTACCCCCAGGAAGGATTCCCGACCGGAAGTTCGCTCTTCAAGAACCTTGGAATCGATCTTCCATTGAAAGCAGAAGGCCCAAGCGTCTCCCGGCCTTTCTGTCATCCGACAAGCAAAGCCCCTGTGATCTTCCTGGCGATGCCCCTCGAGCGCTTAAACGGAAAACGGTGGGGCTTTGTGGGTGGCCTGATCCGCCTGGATGGGACGCGCATCCAGCAGGTCCTGCAACGTTCGGCCCGATTGGGACGGATCGGCCATGCGCTGCTCCTGGATCCTCAAGGGGATGTGATGGCCTCAACGCTACAGATCCCCTGTGGGAGCCCAGGAGAGCATGCTCGCTTCTATCGCCAGGCTTTCGCCGAGGGCCGAGCGCGGGTGTCGATCGTGCCCGTCGAATTCGGCCTCCCCGGCGAATCCCCTGGCCATCTCCACGTGATGGCCTTCGCCCCTTTACACTCGGCTCCCCTGGCCATTGCGATTGGAGGGGATCTCGATACGATCAGCGCCCCGATTAATCGTCTGCGCTGGGGATTGGCCCTTGTGGGCCTGCTCGCCTTGGGAGGGATTTGGGGGGCCAGTCTCGTGGGCGCGCGCATGCTGGTTCGCCCCGTCCACCGGCTGACTCAAGCGGCCCAGCGGATCGCCGATGGGGATCTGAGCACACCGCTTCAGGTTCCGGAGGGGGGTGAGATCGGGGCGATGGCGGAGGCCTTGGAACGGATGCGGCTTCGGCTGCTGGAAAACATCCAGGAGCTGGCCCGCTGGAGCGAAACCCTCGAGATCCGGGTGGCGGAACGGACAGAGGCCCTGCGTCAGCAAGAAGCCCTGACCCGTCAGCTGCTGCGCCGCCTGTTGACCGCGCAGGAGGAAGAGCGCGCCCGACTGGCCCGCGAACTGCACGACGAGGCGGGCCAAGTCCTCACAGCCGTTCGGCTCGGCCTGGATCGCCTGGCGAAGATCCTGGGCGAGGCCAACCCATGGGCTCAGGAACAACTCCAGCAGACCCGCGAGCTGGTCACTCAGGCGATGGAGGATTTACGGCGGGTCATCAGCGCCTTGCGGCCAGGCGTTCTGGATCAATTGGGGCTGATCCCTGCCTTGAGGGGAGTGGCAGAGACGTTATTGGGCCCCCAGGGGATTCTGCTCACCCTGGAGACCGAGGGAATCACTGAGCGGTTGCCGGGCGAGGTGGAGCTGATCCTCTTTCGCATTGCTCAGGAGGCCATGCATAATGTGGCCCGCCATAGCCAGGCTACCCATGTGTGGATCCGCTTGACGCGTGGGGAGAAGGAATTAATTATGGAAATACAGGACAACGGCCGGGGGTTTGACCCGATGGCCGTGACGGCGGAAGGCCCCGGACGGGGCCTGGGGTTGGCCGGAATGCGAGAGCGCGCCACCTTAATCGGAGGTCAGTTAGAGATCCACAGCCGCCCTGGCCAGGGCACAACCATCCGCGTGCGGATTCCATTACATTTACACTCCTAAGAGGCGCTCCGGCTCTCGTAGAGGGACGTCTCAGAGGGGGGTGGCAGCCCGCGGGTAGGGATTTCGCAGTGGGGAGCCGGATTCGCGGGACCGGAGAACCCCGACCCCACAGGAGGATAGGCGGTGAAGGAACGACCCATCCGCCTCCTGATCGTAGATGATCACACGATTGTGCGCCAGGGTCTGATCGCCTTATTGGAGGATGAGGCAGACCTCCGGGTGGTCGGGCAAGCGGGAAGCGCTCAGGAAGCGCTGGCCCTGATGGAAGCCTGCCGGCCGGACGTCGTGTTGCTGGACATCACCTTGCCGGATCTCAGCGGCCTGGAGGTCACCCGTCGGATTGTGCAGACCTGGCCGGGAACTCGGGTCCTGATCCTGACCATGCATGAGGAAGAAGCCTTCTTCTTCGAGGCCCTTCGGGCCGGGGCAGCCGGTTATGTCCTGAAGGGTGCAGACAGCGAGGAATTGCTTTACGCGATTCACGCCGTTTATGAAGGCGGAGTCTATCTGCCCCCTAAATTGGCTGCCTCCCTTGTTCGAGATTATCTGAATCAACAATTCCGACCCTTCCTGGAAGAGATCCCCTTGACCCCACGAGAACAAACCATCCTCCGCTTAATCGCCCAGGGGCTCACCAATCGGCAAATCGCCGAGCGTTTAAGCCTTAGCCTGAACACCGTGAAGACCCACCGGCAGCACCTTTATGAGAAGTTGGGCCTGCATCGCCGGTCCGACCTGGTGGCTTATGCCCTGCGCCGCGGGCTGATTTCGCCCGATTAAATGAGTCCCGCGAGTGCTTCATCTTTGAGAACATGAGATGATGAAGGCCAACGGCCCCGCCCCCAAACCCCAGGGGCCTAAAACTCAAACTAAAAATCAAATCCGGATAAAGCACTCGTCACTCCGGACGGTAGTGATCAGACCCCCACTCAGCGAAGCAAGCGGGCTCCACGTCCCTCCCCCCTACCCCGTGCGACTGCGTCGAAATATGTCCTCCCAACCTGCGGGATGCGTAGAAACAGCGTAGGGCCATGGGTGAAAAAAATCACCCTCTCGATAACCCCGAAAATCCCCCGCCTCGGGGGACCCCATCTCCCCCCTGTTTCCCAGTAATTTGATAGTGAGATCAGCCACAACCTGCCTGCTTTTGGATCCCTCTCAGGTGCACGGAGGGTGGAAGAGCTGCTGGAATCCATTAAGGAGGCTGTGATGCGAGGAACCGGGCTTCTAGCCGGTGGGATCGGTTTGCTGAGCCTCCTGGTCCCTGTAGCAGGAATCGCCGCGGGCATCGTTTCGGCCAAGGCTCCCGTCATTCGGGAGGTGGAATTGGTGAGCCAGGCCTTCCATTACGATCCGCTTCAACCTGGGGAAGTGCATATCCGTCACGCTCCGGAAGGTCGGCTTGAGGTCAACTGGGGCGAACGGGTGGTCCTCCACCTGCGAGCTGTCGATGTCGCTCACGGTTTCTATCTGGATGGCTACGGCATCAACCAGGTTGTGCAACCCGGCCAGGAGGTCACCATCGAGTTTATCGCCACCAAGCCGGGGAAATTCCGCTTCCGTTGCTCCGAGACCTGCGGCCCCCTGCATCCGTTTATGATCGGCGAGTTGGTGGTGAAACCGAACATCCCCTTCTATAGCGCGACCCTGGGCACCGTGCTCCTCGCCCTGGCAACGGTGGGCCGCCTCTGGTTGCCCGAAAGGAGGAAGTAGATGGCTGCTCGAGGCGCGGTTCGAGAATTTGTCCATCCACGGCTGGAGCTAACCCGCTGGGCACCCCTGCAGCGGATTATGAAGCATCGGGCCTTTCAGTTCATGCTGATCCTGCCGAACCTGGCCGTCTTCGTTCTGGTGCTGGTCGCGGCCTTCTTCGGCACACCGGTCGGAAACCGTAACTTCGCGATCATCTTCGTCTGGATCGTCTGGTGGGCGGCCCTGATCACCCTCCTGATCCCATTGGCTGGCCGCATCTGGTGCGCGATGTGCCCGATCCCGGCTCCCGGGGAGTGGCTCCAACGGCTGGCCATTATCGCCCGGCGTCCGGGACGACCGTTCACCCTGGGCTTGTCCTGGCCCAAGGCCCTCCGAAACATTTGGCTTCAGAACGGAACTTTCCTCGCCGTTGCCCTCTTCAGCGCCATCATCCTGACCCGCCCGCTGGCGACGGGGATCGTATTGACCGTCTTCATCGGGCTTGCCCTCCTCCTCTCCCTCCTCTTCGAGCGACGGGTCTTCTGCCGTTACGTGTGTCCGGTGGGCGGCTTTATCGGGCTCTATGCAATGGTCGCGCCGCTGGAACTACGGGTGAAGGATCCTCAGATCTGCGTCACCCACAAAGAGAAAGACTGCCTTCGGGGCAACGCCAACGGTTACCCATGCCCTTGGCTGAGCTATCCGGGGAACCTGTGGCGGAACATCGACTGTGGCCTGTGCACGGAATGCCTAAAGGTTTGCCCGAAAGAGAATGTGGGGCTCTTCCTGCGGCCCTTCGGACAGGATCTGCTGCTAGCGCGAGCCCCGGGCTGGAAGGGGCGGAGCCTGGATGAGGCGTATAAAGCCTTCATTATGCTGAGCTGCGCCCTGATCTACTCGGCAGTCTACACCGGCCCTTGGGGATTCCTGAAGGAGTGGGCTAACCTGAGCGATCCAACCCGTTTCGCGCTTTACGCGGCGGGCTTCCTTGGGCTGAACCTCATCGGCCTCCCGGGCCTGTTCCTCATCGCCGTAGCCGCGGCCCGGTGGATCGCGCGCGCCGACGTCCCGCTTCGACGCCTCTTCACCGAGCTCGCCTACGCGCTGGTCCCGTTGGGGTTGACCGGCTGGATCGCCTTCACGCTCTCGTTCGTCCTGATCAACATCTCCTATGCGGTTCCCTTGCTCTCCGATCCGCTGGGGC
This sequence comes from Thermoflexus sp., assembly GCF_042408365.1. Taxonomy (GTDB): domain Bacteria; phylum Chloroflexota; class Anaerolineae; order Thermoflexales; family Thermoflexaceae; genus Thermoflexus. The sequence goes on along the minus strand of NZ_JBHOQJ010000062.1, from coordinate 27,502 downwards.
GGGGTTGGAACCTGCTGGGCACAGCGTCTTATCCATGGACCCCCTATATGCCGGAGTTGGTTCCTTTCCTTCAACTCCCCTTCCTGTGGTTGGGTCTGATCGCTTCCATCGTGCTGGCCTTCCGGATCGCCCAGCAGAACTTCGGGGATGGGCAGGCGGCCCGTCGAGCGCTCCTGCCGATCGCGGGCTTCATCACTCTAATTGTGCTGCTTTTCCAGAGGCTTTACCTCGGATGAGGGAGCGATCATGTCCGCCATCAAACGGTGGGAATGGATGGCTCGCAGTTTGGTCCTGATCATCCTCGTAGGGTTGCCAGTTGGTCTATGGGGGGCGGACCGCCTTTGGAACCGTTCCACCCGTTGGTTAGTTGCCCGCGTTCCTGAATCCGGCGGCTGGCAGCCCCAAACGCTGGAGGTCCAAGCGGGGGAAACGGTCCGTTTACGAGTCACCAGCGCGGACGTCGTTCACGGTCTGAGCATCCCCGGGTTAGGGATCTCCGTGACCGTGGAGCCCGGGAAGGTTCGGGAGGTCCTGCTCCGCCCGGAGCGGCCCGGGCGCTATCGGGTGCTTTGCACGGTGATCTGCAGCCCACGCCATCCAGATATGATCGGGGAGTTGATCGTGCGACCCCCGGGCGGGGGGGCCGTTCCGGAGGTCGAGGCGGCCCCGGATGGCGCATTTCTGTTCCAGACCTACTGTGCGGCCTGCCACGGGCCGCAGGGGGAGGGAGGCGTTGGCCCCGCCCTGAACGCGAGGGGCCGGGTTCGTCAGATGGATGAGGCGACCCTCCGTGAGACCATCCGGCAGGGACGGCCCGGGACGGCCATGCCCGCCTGGGGAGGGCGCCTCTCTGAGGAAGAGATCGAAGCCCTGATCCGTTTCCTTCTCGAGCTCAGCCGAGAGCCACCGCGCCCTTAACGGAATTACCCAACATCCATTGATAAGGAGGAAAGCTCCCATGCGCGCTGCGATGCGTATCCTGATTCTTCTGATGGGGTTAGCCCTGACGCTTAGTGCGTGCGCCGCTCCTGCAGCCCCTTCAAGCCCCACGATCACCGTGGAGCTAGGGGACTTCTACTTCAAGCCAGCCCGCCTGGAGCTCCCCGCCGGGCAGACCGTGACCCTCCAGCTGGTCAACCAGGGCAAGGTGGAACATGAATTCATGGTCGGCCAAGGGGTTGAGCAACACGAGGGAAAGCCGGAAGGCTTTGAGCACGACTTCTTCGCTGAGGTGAAGGTGACCTACACGGTGGAAAAGGGGAAGGTCGAGCAGGAGGAGGAGCACGGGTTCGAAGTGGAGCTGGAGCCTGGTGGGAAGGCGACGTTGACTTTTACGGTTCCGGCGGATCGTAAAGGGGAATGGGAGATCGGTTGCTTCGTCCCCGGCCATTATGAGGCGGGAATGAAAGGCACCCTGATCGTCCGGTAACGCGTCGCCGTTTTCCCACGAAACCGGGCGGCCGATGACGCCCCCTCTGCTCCCCTCCCCGTGGCTCATTGGGCCACGGGGAGGGGAGCAGAGGGGGAACTGCTCACAGGACACCTCCTGACGCCGCTCCCGGCTCCGTGGCAGCGAGCGCTCTCCGAGGTTCCCGATTCTGTTTCACGGCGCGGGGCGGATCACCACCATATGGACGTGGGTCATCTCCTCGATGGCATAGCGCACCCCTTCCCGACCCAGCCCGCTTCCCTTCACCCCGCCGTAGGGCATGTGATCCGCCCGGAAGGTCGGGGTGTCGTTGATGATGATCCCTCCGAAGTTCAGCTTGCGGATCGCCTGGAGGGCCCGGTTGATGTCCCGGGTGAACACGGCGACCTGCAGGCCGTACTCCGTGGCGTTGGCCGCCGCCAACGCCTCCTCAAAATCTCCTGCCTCCAGCACAGAGGCTACAGGCCCGAACACCTCTTCCCGCACCACCCGCATCTCCGGCCGTGCTCGGATCAGCACCGTCGGCCACATCACCGGCCCCTCCCGCCGGCCGCCGGTCACCACCTCCGCGCCCCCGCTCACGGCCTCCTGGACCCATCCTTCCACCCGCAGCGCCTCCCGCTCATCGATCAGCGGCCCCACATCCACCCGCTCATCCAAGGGATCGCCCACCACCATCTCCTGGGCCGCCCCGGCGAAAGCCTCCACCAGCGGCTCGTAGATCCTTCGCGTCCCATAGATCCGTTGCACGGAGATGCACACCTGTCCGGAGTTGTAAAACGCCCCGATCGCCAGCCGCCGGGCCACCCATCCCAGGTCCGTCACATCGTCCGCCACCACCACCGGGGTGGCATTCCCCAACTCCAGAGTTAGCTTCTTGATCCCCACCACCCGGGTCAATCGGTCCCCGACCGCCCGGCTTCCGGTGAAGCTGACTTTGCCCACCCCGGGATGGGCTGCCAGCCACTCTCCTACCGTCCCACCGGGCCCGAAGATCAGGTTGAACCCGCCCGGCGGCACGCCCGCCGCTTCCAGAACTTGGGCGAGCTTCACCGCCGTCAGAGGCGTCGCGCTGGCCGGCTTCAGCACCACCGCGTTCCCCGCCGCCAGGGCAGGCGCCACTTTATGGGCCACGAGGTTCAAGGGGAAATTGAACGGCGAGATAGCGGCCACCACCCCCACCGGCCGTCGGATGTAGAACCCAAAATACCCCTCGCCGGCCGGCACCGCATCCAGGGGGATCACCTCGCCACCGATCCGCCGGGCCTCCTCGGCGGCGATCGTGAACGTCCAGATCGCCCGCTCCGCCTCCGCGCGCGCCCACTTCAAGGCCTTTCCGGCCTCCGCAGCGATCAACCGGGCGAACTCCTCCTTCTGCTCCCGGATCAGCTCCGCCGCCCGCCGCAGGATCTCCGCCCGCCGCCAGGCCGGCAAGGTTTCCATCGCCTTCGCCCCCTCCTGGGCCGCCGCCACCGCGGCCTCCACATCCTCCCGTCGGGCCTCGGGGACCGTCCCGATCACCTCCCCGGTATATTTATCGCGCACCGGGATCGGGGTCCCGCCATCGACCCACTGGCCCCCGATAAACAGTTTCGCCTCCCCGAACCGCACACGCTCCTGAACAGCCATGGCAATACCTCCTGGAAAAGGATCGGAATGCTGACCAATCGCCTCTCGTTGTCTATTTTCCTCATTCTGCTAATCGCCGCTCAAGGGCGGCGGCGATGGCCCGCCTTCCGGATGAGCCACTTCTCTGGGAGGGGCGGGCTATGTAAGCGGCCCGCCCCTCCCAGAAACTCCACGAATCGAAAGCTCATCACTACGAGTTGGGATAACCTCCTCTGGTGTTCGCAACAAAGCAAGATCAAGCACCAGATTGCAAATTCTTAACCTTCACATAATCGCCGGATAAACGTTCCGCTCTAAGATCCCTAAGTGGAATCGGCGGGAGCGGAACGAGGGATCCTGCCGGTTTCCCTTTCGCCCAATCTTGAGGAAGGAGGCTGCGATGCGCTGGCGATGGTGGTTGGTTCCCCTACTGCTTCTGACCTTGCTCACCGGCGCCTTCGGGTTGGGCACCCTGGGGCGGGCCCAGGCCGCTACCGGAGCGGCGCCCCTCAGGGGGTTCCTGGGCCATCGGGGATGGGGGTTCGGCCGCGGCCTGTGCGGCCAAGCTGGGCTGGAGGCTGCCGCCAAGGCCCTCAACATGACCCCTGAGGAGCTTTCCACCCAGCTCTGGGGCGGCCGTACCCTAGCGGAGCTCGCCGACAAAGCCGGCGTGGACCTCCAGAAGGTCCGGGACGCGGTGAACCAGGCCTGCATCCAAGCCCTTAAGGACGCCATTGAACAGGCGGTTCGGAGCGGCCAGCTGACCCGCGAGCAAGCCGACTGGCTGCTCCAGGGGCTAGATCGCGGCTACTGGGGTCCGGGAGCGGGTTGGTGGGGCTTCCGGGGCTTCTGGGGCCGCGGCTGGTGGGCGCCGAAGGCACCGGCCACACCGACGCCGGGCGGCACAAGCTTCCCGCGCCCTCGATTCGCTTGGCCCGGCCGCTCCGCATAGTCCCTTCCGACATCTGGTCCGAGAAGATGGGCAGCGATCTCGCTGCCCATCTTCTCATGACGAGGGGACCCCACAAGGGTGCAGAAGGCCTCGGAGGGTGGAAGCCAGCTGGCTTGTTGCTTCCACCTTCCGAATCCATGAGCCGATGATCCCTGGAACCCATGTTCAGGCGACTCGGTCCCTTTCGATCCCGCCTTGCCGCGCATGACTTCGCGTAATCAGATCTGTGGAGGCATCGATGAGGATTTCACGTTGGATTCGCGGATTCACCCTAGCGCTCTTGATCTTGCTCACCGCATGTCAGGCCGCTCCGGCTTCTGTCATATCGCCGCGGGCGCCGACGTCGGTTCCGGAGACCCGCTCGCCGGCTCCAGCGATGGCCGGGGGGACGCCCCTGCTGGCCGCCTTGCAAACCAACAGCCCTCTGGAAGCGCTAGAGAGACAATTGGAAGCCATCTATCAGCAAGTGAATCCTTCCGTGGTCCACATCCGCGTCCGCAGCGATCAGGGCGTGCTCTCGCGCGAGAGCACCGGATCCGGCTTTGTGTACGACCGGGAGGGCCACATCGTCACCAACCACCACGTGGTGGAAGGGGCCGCCTCCATCGTGGTCACCTTTTCCGACGGCACGGAGGCGCCCGCCCGGGTGGTGGGAACCGATCCCGACACCGACCTCGCGGTCCTTCGGGTGGACGTTCCCACAGCACAGTTGCGCCCGGCGGTCTTGGGGGACTCCGGGGCGGTGCAGCCGGGGCAGCTGGCCATCGCCATCGGTAATCCCTTCGGGCTGGAGGGGACGATGACCCTGGGCATCGTCAGCGCCGTGGGGCGGGTGATCCGGCCGGGCGCCCAGCCCTTCAGCATCCCCAACATGATCCAGACCGACGCGCCGATCAACCCAGGGAACTCCGGCGGCCCGCTGCTGGACAGCCAGGGGCGCGTGATCGGGGTGAACACGTTGATCTTCTCTTCGAGCGGGACCTCCTCGGGGGTTGGGTTTGCGATTCCGGTGAACACCGTCAAGCGGGTGGTGCCGGCCCTGATCGCCCGAGGCCGCTACGAGCACCCGTGGCTGGGCATCTCCGGCTTCTCCGTCACGCCCCTGGCCGCCCAAGCGCTGGGGTTGCCGGCCGAGCACGGGGCGCTGATCCTCGAGGTCGCGCCGGGCTCCCCGGCCGCCCAGGCCGGCCTGCGGGGCGGCGCCCGTCCCGTCACCTATGCAGGGCAGACCCTCCCCCTGGGCGGCGACCTTATCACCGCCATCGATGGCCGCGCGGTGCGGAGCATGGAGGATCTCATCACATACCTGGAGGAAGAGCGGAAGCCAGGGGACGAAGTGACGCTTTCGATCCTCCGGGATGGGAAACCTCAGGAGGTCCGAGTGCGCCTGGCTCCTCGGCCTTCCTCCTCCTCATGATGCGAAGCGGGAGGGCGAGTTTCCCGGGGGCCCTTTGGAAGCCCGATCGGAGGCCCCTGAGCCGATGGCCCGAAGGGATCAAGCTCCCTCTGGCCGTTGCCGCTCCGCAAGCCCCCGGATGTCGTTCCGGATGTCGGTTAAGGTTTCGTTGATCCGGAAGGTCACGATCAACAGTTCAGCGTAAATTCTCGAAAGGAGGATCCCCAAGATCACCACCAGTGGGCTCAGGCAGATGGCGGCCAGAACGGCCCCGACCCCATCCCGACGCCCGGCGATCCCTGCCCCGGTGATCCCGCCGAACAGGATCGCGCACCCGGCCGCCACGCTGGCGGCAACGCCGATCCAGAACAAGGCCTGAATGAGATAAGGGGTGATCATCCGACGGAAGGTGAGGAAATCCCCCCAGTTCATGGCAATCCTCCTGAGGAAGCTCTTCGGTTGAGGGACGGGCAAGCGAGCACCTCATTTCCCCCGGCTATACATACAAACCATTAAAGTAATCGATCAATAGAGTATCCGCCACTGGGTCCGGCAGAACATCCAAAATCTCGTGAATGAGCGCCAGCTCCCTGGGCAACTGGTTCCCCTCAATGCCCACCATTTTCATCAATTGCTGGAATGCCTCCTGGGGATTCGGGCTTCGGAGCGCCCCGTCGACCATCGCGCGGACGTTCTCTGTATCGATGGGAGGCTCTCGCTTCACCTCCTCCACGGCCTCCTGGAGATCGCGGAGCAGCGCATCCACCCGGTGGGCGTTCCCATAGTTCACCGAAATGTGCAGGCTGCGCGGAGTGAACGGCGTGGAGGGCTGCGCCTGAATATACCATCCCCGATGGGCCATCGCGTCCGCCAGTTGAAAGACATTGATACGATCAGATGTGAAGGAGAAGAGGCTCATCGCCGGCTTGCCGAGGACGCGCAGCTCATGGATCGCGTCGATGCCGTGGATCAGACGCTCCGTCGCCTCCTGGACCGTTTGAACGATGCGGAGGAACCCTTCCTCACCTAAATAGTTCAGCGCCGCCCAGGCCCCGGCGATCGGGCCGCCGGACCTGCTGCTCAGGATCGTTGAGTTCACGAAGGCATAAGCGGTCGTCTCGACGCAAGCGAAGATCTGGTAGCGGCGAAGCTCCTTGCTCCGATAGAGAATAACGGAAGCGCCTTTGGCCGCATAACCGTATTTGTGTAAGTCGGCGGAGATGGAGGTGACCCCTGGCACGGCGAAATCGAAATCGGGGACTGGGTAGCCGATCCGGCGCAGGAAAGGAAGGTACAATCCACCCACGCAGGCGTCCACATGGAACAGCACTCCGTTCTCCCGGGCGATCTCGGCGATCTCCGAAATGGGGTCGATCACCCCATGGGACCAGTTGGGAGCAGAGGCGACCACGAGGATGGTGTTGGGCGTGATGGCCGCCCGCACAGCCTCCGGCTCCACCTGAAACGTATGGGGGTTAATCCCCACGACGACGGGCTTAACACAAAGATAATGGGCCGCCTTATGAAAAGAGGCGTGGGCGGTGATGGGAAGCACCATCTCCGGCTGGGTGATCTCGGGGCGATGGGCTCGTGCCCAATCCCGCGCCGTCTTCACGGCCAGCATATTGCTCTCCGTTCCCCCCGTGGTCAGGTGGCCGACGACGTTCTCATCGCCATGGAGGAGGCTGGCGACCATACGCACCACTTCGGTCTCCAACCGCAGCAAGCTGGGGAAAACGGTGGGGTCCAGGGCGTTCTCGGCCAGAAACATCGTATAGGCTCGGTGGATCGCTTCGCGGATCTCGTCGCCCGGATTGTAGACATAAGCCCATACCCGCCCGGATCGCCAGTCCAGATCGTGAGCCTTGAAGCCTGCCAGCTCGGCGAAGATCTCCTCCTTCGGACGACCTTTCTCCGGAATACGCATCTGCCCCTCCGATTAAGTTGTGATCGACGCTCCACCGCTAAAGGATCACTCCCATTGGCTGCCTGAGGTAGTAGCCCCTCGGACCCACACCCCCTGGGACGCGCGGGCCCGTCCCAGAGGATACCTGTACATGCAATAGGCGACGACGAGGCAGGCGATGATGGTGGTGATGCCGATCAGGAAGCGAACGCCCCAGGTCACGCTGGCCGGTTGAACTTCGCTCCCGGCGGTATACCCGGCGACGGACATCACAGTGGCGAACAGAAGGCCCTGGGCGGAGAAGGCCAGTTTGATGATCCCGGCGTTCATCCCAAAGAAGATCCCCTCCCGACGGTGACCGTGTCGGGCGGCGTCCTCATCGACGATCTCCGAGAGCACCGGGAAGGGCATGATCATGGAGCCCGCCAATCCGGGGGCCGCCAGAAGGGTCCCCACAAGTCCTAAGTAAAAGTTGTCAGCGAAGCTTATGATGAGAAGCCCGGGGATGAAAACGAAACTGGCCAGGATCCAGGCTCTGCGATATCCCAGGCGGGGGACAATGGGTCGCCAGAGTAGGATCGAGGGGGCGGTCAGCAGAATCGGTATCCCCAGTAGAACGGCCTCGGTATCTCCCGGCGACATCGGGATCCCAAAAACCTCGGTCCTCCCGGTGATGCCCAGGGCGTACTTGCGCCAGAAAGGGAGGGTTGCGCCCAGGGTCAGCCAGATGTATTCTTTCGCGATGTTCGCTCCCAGAAACCAACGGAAGGGCACACTGGAAAGGACGATTTTCAAGGATTGAAGCAGACCCGCGACGTTCTCTTCAGCGGCGATAGGACGTTCTCGAATCCCAACCGCCGCAACTAGGTAACCGCTGGCGACGAGGCTTCCCATGATGGCGCCCATCCATACATACCCGACCGCGTCGGCCAGGATGGGAGCCAGAATGTACGATAGCAGCAGGGCGATGACCGCCAGGACCTCCCGCGCCGCGGAAAGATTGACCCGGTCCCTCACGGTCATCGCGATCTCTGGGAAAAGGGCCGTGTAAGCGACCCAGGTGAGGCTGTAAAGGGTGTCGAAGATGAAAAGCATGGTGAAGAAATACACGGCCAGCGTCACTGGGTGGTATCCAGGGGGAGTCCAGAGGAGGAAGAAGGAGAGGCCCAAAGGGATCGCCCCAAAGAGGACGTAGGGAACCCGCCGCCCCATCCGGGTGCGGGTCCGGTCGGAGATCTGGCCCATCAACGGATCGTTGATCGCATTCCAGATCCCATAGATGGTCCAGATGAGGCCGGCAAGCGCTGCGTTCAAACCCAGGATGTCCACATAGTAGAACTGGATGCGGTTGCCAAAGACCTGGTAGGCGATGGTGTTGGCGAAGTTGCCCATGGAATAACGGACATAGAAGACCGTGCGCCGGATATCTCTCATGGCTCTCTCCTGTCGTAGTCTTACGAAGGATCCACGCAGAAACGATGCACCGGCCTTCCCAGGCCTTCAGCGGGCAGTTGGCCCTTGTCGATTATTTTAATTCCATGTATGAAAAAGGATCTCGGACAGGTTAAGGAAGGAGCACAAACCACCGCAACCAACCCGGTGACGAATCGGAGATCAGATGCCGGAACCCGGTTACCACCTTCAGGTAGTCCTCTTAAGGCAGATAGGGTGACGGATGAGGTAAAATGCTTGCGGCAAGACTTGCGAACAGAGGGAAGAAGGTCGATCCGGTGAGGAGCGTGGCGCCACAATTAGAGGCCGAGCGGATTCCTCACTCGTTCCGATCTTGTTTTGTCTTCGATCATCGCACCTGACAGCCTGCGGAACATTGAGTCTGAACGTCCCGTTTGTTTTCTCAGTGAGGTTTGGGGGCGAGCCCAGGGTGAAAAGCGCCCGGCTCACCTCCAAACCCCTAGGGGACTAAAACCGGAAGTCAAATCTGGAAGAAACAGGAGTCCGAATTCACCTAGGGGGTCTTTGATGGCGTACGAGGAGCCACGCTACACGGCGTATGATCGCTTCGCATGGTGCTACAATCGGTACTGGGGCGATCTATTCAGCAACCAGGTGCTTCCGGTCCTGGAAAGAGTGTTATTGCCCCATCTGCCCGCCCAGGGGAGGATCCTCGATCTCTGCTGCGGGACTGGGCAATTGGCGCGGGCCCTGGCCGAACGCGGATACCAGGTGACGGGGATCGACGGATCCGAGGAAATGCTGCGCTACGCTCGTGAAAACGCGCCGGGAGTCCAATTCATCCTCGCCGACGCCCGCTGGCTCACCCTGCCCGCTTCCTATGACGCGGTCGTCTCCACCTTCGACAGCCTGAACCACATCATGAGCTTAGAAGAGTTGACGCAGGTGTTTCGCAACGTTCACGCCGTGCTGGAAAGGAACGGGCTCTTTCTATTCGACTTGAACATGGAGGAAGGATACCAAACCCGCTGGCGAGGATCCTTCGCCATCGTAGAGGAAGAGCACGTCTGCATCGTGCGGGCGCGCTACGATCCGGAGCAGAAGGTTGGCCAAAACGAGATCACTATGTTTCGGCTGGAGGGCGGCGTCTGGCAGCGTTCGGACCTCACCCTCTCCCAGCGATGTTATTCGGAGAACGAGATCCGCGCGGCGTTGAGTGAGGCCGGTTTTCAAGAGATCGTAACCTACGACGCCGAAAAGGATCTGGGTATGAGGGGGAATGTCGGTCGGACCTTCTTCCTCGCCCGCAAGGGATAACCCCAGAAGTTATGCCGTTCGTTTCCCATGAGGGCTTTTGGGGGCTTCCCCTTCCTCTCGCGGGCTCCGAACGGCGTAACTCCTAAAAACCGAAGGAGAGGCGCTATGCAAGCCGAGAAGACCACGAGTGGTAAGGCGATCGCCAGCCTGGTGCTGAGCATCTTGGGCTTGGTTGGTGTTCTCCCCATCATCGGACCCATCCTCGGGATCATCTTGGGCCACCAAGCCAGAAGCGAGATCGCGAATCGCCCGGAGGCCCTCACGGGGGAAGGGCTGGCTCGAGCAGGGATCATCCTGGGCTGGGTGGGGTTAGCCCTCACCGCGCTCGGGATCATTTGCGGCCTGCTGATCTTCGGCGGCACGATCAGCTTGGGGATTTGCGCCTTGCTCCAGCAAGGATCGTCCCATCTCCTTAATGGGGTGTGGGCGCGCCTGTGAGGGACAGCCTGTCGTTGGCTGCTCCGCCGTTCACGCGAGCTGGCGGATTTCGGGGTAGCGCCGGTGGGCCCAGAGCATATAGCCCAAGCTGACCAAGGCCCCCAGGGCCACGGTCGCCGGCGCCCCCAACGCCCCGGCCATCATGCCGGCCTGAAGCCCGCCCAGGCGCATCATCGCCTGAAAGGAGAGGGTGTACACCCCCATCACCCGTCCCCGCACGGAATCCTCCACGTGCACCTGGATCAGGGTGTTGGCCAAGGCGTTCTGCCACACGAAGGCGATCCCTGTGAGGATCAGGAAGACCAACGCGAGGAAAAACGATCGGGACAGGGAAAAACCGAGCAACGCGATGGGGAACCCCAGGTTCCCCCACGTCAACATCCGCCCCCGCCGACCCGCATCCCCGTAGGCGGCGGCCAGCAAGGCCCCGGCCACCGCCCCAACCCCCACCGCCCCCATCATCAAGCCGTAAGCCACCGCCTCCGGCTGCTGACACGAGAGGAGCACCCCTCCCAGATGGCCCTCGGCCGTCATCCGACAAAGGGTCTCCACCACCGGCGCCGCGCTATCCCGGAGCGAGGTTCGGGCGAAAACCGGAAGGAGCGTGGTGTACGGCATGGACAGGAAGGCGGAAACCGCGACCATGCTCACCAGGCCCTGCAGGATCGCATCCGACCGGATGCGGGCCAGCCCGGCCCACGGATCCACCGAGGCCCCCGATCGCCGTTGGCGGGGGGATGAAGATGGCAATCGCATCGCCGCTAGGCCCCCGATCACCGCGAGGAACGAGAGGCCGTTTAGAAAGAAGGCCATCGCCTCCCCCAGCGTGGCGACCACCAGGCCCGCCAAGGAGGGGCCGATGATCCGGGCGAAGTTGAAGAGCGAGGAGTTCAAGGCGATCGCGTTCCCCAGGTCCTCCTCCCCCACCATCTCGACGACGAAAGCCTGGCGGGCGGGGACATCCAGCATCTGGAAAGCGGCGAGCAGCACCGCCATCACCCAGACATGCCAGACCTGGATGTGGCCGCTCCAGGTCAGCCAGGCCAGGAGAAAGGCCTGGCCCATCATGAGCGATTGGGTGAGGACGATCAGCCAGCGCCGCGGGAACCGATCCGCCAGGCTCCCCCCGAACAGGGCCATGGGAAGGAGAGGCAGGACCGAGAGGCCGTTCATCACGCCCAGGCCCACCGGCGATCCGGTGAGCCGGTAGACCAGCCAGTTCTGGGCGATGGTCTGCATCCACGTCCCGCTGAGGGAGATCAGCTGGCCGATGAAATACAGCCGGTAATTCCAGTGTCGGAGCGCTCGGAAGGGATGTCGTGCGCGATGGCTCATCATCCTGTTGTGTTCCAATGCACGGTGGCGCCATCGTCCGGCCGGACCACAAACAGCGCGGGCTGCCGGCCGAAGCGATCCAGGTAGGCACGCGTCATAGCCTCGCCGGCGGCCGGAGCGGCTTCCCGCCGAACCACGGCCAGGATGCTACCTCCAAAGCCCGCTCCGGTCAACCGGGCGCCGTACACACCGGCCACCGAGCCGGCCGCCTCGACCAGGGTGTCCAGCTCGGGAGAGCTCACCTCATAATCGTCCCGCAGGCTCCGATGCGAAGCGTAGAGCAAAGCCCCGAAGGCCTGCAGATCCCCTCGCTCCAGCGCGACAACGGCTTGCAGGACCCGCTCGTTCTCGGTCACCACATGCCGGGCCCGCCGGTAGATCAATTCCGGAAGCTCCATCCGGGCCTCCTCCAGCTGCGCCGGCGTCACGTCCCGCAAGGCGCGGATCCCGGGGTACCGTGTCCGAAGTCGGGCCACCGCCTCCTCACACTGCGCCCGGCGCTCGTTGTACGCGGAAGCAGCCAGCGCCCGGCGCACCCCGCTGTCGGCCACTACGATCACCGCTTCCTCCGGGATCGGCACGGGGCGGGTTTCGAGGGAACGACAATCGATGAGCAGCGCGCATCCGCGCCGGCCGAACAGGGCCGCCATCTGATCCATAATCCCGCACCGCACCCCCACGAACTCGTTCTCCGCTCGCTGGCACAGGCGGGCCAGCTCCAGCCGAGACCTCTCGTGGCCACCCAGCGCCGTCCAGGCGACGGCGAAGGCCACCTCCAGCGCGGCGGAGGAGCTTAAGCCGCTGGCGATGGGCACATCCCCTGCGATGACGGCCTCCAGCCCGGGAAGACGCATCCCGGCCTCCTCCAGCGCCCACGCCACCCCGGCCGGATACGCCGCCCACCCTCGCAACATCCCCGGCCGCAGTTGGTCGATGGAGAACTCCGCCTCTTCCTCGAAATCGGCCGCCACCAGGCGAACTCGCCGATCCTTGCGGGGGCGGGCCGCTACCCAAATCGCCCGGTCGATGGCGATGGGAAGGACGAAACCCTCGTTGTAATCCGTGTGCTCCCCGATGAGATTGACCCGGCCGGGGGCTCGGGCCCGCAACATCGGTCTCTCCCCGAAGCGCTCTTGAAACACGTGGATCGCCCGTCCCTCCGCCGCGATCGTCACGGCCGCTCCTCCTCATCGGACCGAAGGATCGAACCGCCGGAGGTGGCTGCCCTTCGGCCTCCCCCGGCGACCCAACTCCCATCATAAAACTACGGATTCCTCCCCGCGGCAATTCCGGTGCTCACGCCTTCGTAGTAGTCTCCCCGAAGGGTGTGGATGATCGGACCACCTGATCAAGCGGACAACCCGCCCTTTCGAGGGATCCATGTAGGGGCACCCCTTGGGGATGCCCCAAGGCTTGCCCCCATACCATATCGCAGGGGCCCCTCCACCGTCACACCCGATTGAAATTCCTCATAGAACGATCAGCTTCACATGTCGGGGTGATTGCCTGCCTTCATCGACCCTCTTTTGGCCGGGCCCGTTGTGACCGGCTATACTGGAGTTGGAGGGAAGATCCATCCGATGCACGAATTGGCCATCACCCAGGGGATCCTCTCCGTGGTCCTGGAAGCCGCGGAGGCGGCGGGGGCGCGGCGGGTGCTTACTGTCGATCTGATCGTCGGCGCCCTCACCGGTTACGTTGACGAGTCCATCCGCTTCTACTTCGATCTGCTCAGCCGTGGGACGCTGGCTGAGGGCGCCGCCCTGCGGATCCGGCGGGAGCTCGGAGAGGGGCGCTGCCAGGCGTGCGGGGCGCGGTTCCCGGTGGAACCCCCGCTGACCCCCGTCTGCCCGCTCTGCGGCAGCCCCCAGATTCAAGTGGAGGGCGGGACCCGTTGCCTGGTGGAGCGCATCGAGGTGGAAGATGGGAACGAACATCCCGGTGGTGAAGGCGATCCTTCAGGCCAATGAGGCGGTGGCCGCCGAGAACCGGGCAGCCTTCGACGCCGCTGGCCTCCTGGTCGTGAACCTGCTGTCCGCCCCCGGAGCCGGCAAAACCAGCCTGATCCTCACAACGCTCGAGCGCCTCCCCGATGCGCTACGGGTGGGGGTGATCGAAGGGGACATCGCTTCGACCCTGGATGCGGAACGGATCGCGACGCGCCAGATCCCAGTGGTCCAGATCAACACCGGCGGCGCCTGCCACCTGGACGCCCCGATGATCCGCTCGGCCCTCGCCCATTTGCCGCTGGCGGCGCTGGATCTGCTCTTCATCGAGAATGTGGGAAATCTGATCTGCCCAGCGGAATTCGACCTGGGCGCTCACCTAAACGTGGTGATCGCCAGCGTCCCTGAAGGCCATGACAAGCCTTACAAATATCCGGGGATGTTCCAAAAGGCCGACGCCATCGTGCTCAACAAGGCCGATCTCCTGGAGCTCCTGGACTTCGATCTCGCTGCCTTCCGACACGGCCTGGAGATCTTGCGGCCGGATCCGCGGCTTTTCATCGTTTCCTGCCGGACCGGTCAGGGCATCGACGCATGGGTCCGGTGGCTGATGGAACAACGAAACGCCCGATTCCCTTCGGCGAACGCAACATGACCGCTGAGAAGCGACGGCTGCGGGTGGAAATTCAAGGGGCGGTCCAGGGGGTGGGGTTTCGACCTTACATCTACCGGCTGGCGGTTGAGCTTGGCCTGGCGGGCTGGGTCCTCAACGACACCCGGGGGGTGTTCATCGAGGTGGAAGGCCCTGCCTCCTGTCTGGAGCGCTTCCTGGAGCGCCTCCCCCGGGAGGCCCCTCCCCGCGCGCGGATCCACTCGCTGCAGGCCCACTGGTTGGATCCCGCCGGTTATACTTGCTTTGAAATCCGCCACAGTGAAGGAGAGGGCGAGAAAACCGCCCTGGTCCTGCCGGACATCGCCACCTGCCCCCGCTGTCTGGCGGAGGTGCATGATCCGAACGATCGACGCTACCGGTACCCCTTCACCAACTGCACCGATTGCGGCCCCCGCTTTACGATCCTCGAGGCCCTGCCCTACGATCGACCGAACACCACGATGCGCCGCTTCCGGATGTGCCCGGCCTGTCGGGCCGAGTACGAGGATCCGCTGGATCGTCGGTTCCACGCCCAGCCCAACGCCTGCCCCCACTGCGGCCCCACCCTGGCCTTTTACACCCGGGGGGATGGTCCTCTGAACCCCATGGAGGACCATCCGGATTTCCCGCCGCGCGTTGAGGAATACATGCGGATCGCGCTGGGGGATGCGGCGTTGCGGCACGCCGCCGAGGCCTTGCGGGCCGGCCGGATCGTGGCCGTGAAGGGATTGGGCGGATTCCATCTGATGGTCGACGCCCGGAACGAGGCGGCGATCGATCGGTTGCGGGCCCGCAAACCCCGCCGGGACAAGCCCTTCGCCCTGATGGCCCGGGACCTCGATCAGGTCCGCGCGATGTGCTTCCTCCCTCCGGAGGCGGAAGCCCTACTGAAGGGGCCCGAGGCCCCGATCGTCCTCCTTCCCCGCCGGCCGGACGCCCCGGTGGCTCCGAACGTCGCTCCGGACAACCCCTATCTGGGGGTGATGTTGCCCTACACCCCGCTCCACCACCTGCTGCTCCATGAGCTGGACTTCCCGGTGGTGGCCACCAGCGGGAACCTGAGCGACGAGCCGATCTGCACGGACGAGTGGGAGGCATTCCATCGGCTGTCCCGGGTGGCGGACGCCTTCCTGATTCACAACCGGCCGATCGCCCATCACGTCGACGACAGCGTGATGATTCTTATGGGTGGAGAGCCCCGCCTGCTGCGGCGGGCCCGGGGCTTCGCCCCGATGCCGATTTTATTGAACCGCCCCCTCCCGACCATCCTGGCGGTGGGCGGCCATCTGAAGAACACCGTCGCCCTCAGCGTGGGGCGCCAGGTCTTCCTGAGCCAGCACATCGGGGATCTGGACACGGCGGAGGCGCTGGCGGCCTTCGAGCGGGCCATCTTCGATTTCCTCCGCCTCTACGAGGCCGAGCCGGTGGCCATCGCCCACGATCTGCACCCGGACTACGCCTCCACCGTCTGGGCGCAGCGCGCCGCCGCAGGGGATCTCCCACAGCCGCTCGGCCGGCGGGCGCCTTTACCCCTCATCCCCGTTCAACATCACCATGCCCATCTGGTGGCATGCCTCGCGGACAACGGCGTGGAAGGGCCGGCGCTGGGGGTCACATGGGATGGCACGGGATACGGCCCGGACGGGACGATCTGGGGCGGGGAGTTCCTGTGGGGGGATGCCCGTGGGTTCCGGCGGGTCGCTTGTCTCCGACCGTTCCGCCTGCCCGGGGGGGACGCCGCGATCCTCGCGCCCCGACGGGCGGCCTTCGCGTGGTTGTGGGAGCTGGCAGGGGATGCTGTCCTAGAATGGGACCACCTCGCCCCGGTGCGGGCGTTGCGGCCTGGGGAGCGAGAGATGCTGGCCCAAATGATGGCCCGAGGGGTGAACGCCCCCTGGACTTCCAGCATGGGACGGCTGTTCGATGCCGTCGCCGCCCTGCTGGACCTCCGCCAGGAGATCACCTTCGAAGGACAGGCCGCGATGGCATTGGAGTTCATTGCCGATCCGCGGGAGGCCGGCGCGTACCCGCTCCCCCTCTCCTCCCGATCGGAGGGGGATGGACCGCTGTGGGTCTTGGACTGGGCCCCGCTGCTGGAGGCCGTGCTGGAGGACCTGCGCCGGGGGGAGGATCGGTCGAGGATCGCCGCCCGGTTCCATAACGCCCTGGTCCAGGCGATGGTAGCGGTCGCGCGAGCGGTCGGGGAAAGCCGCGTGGCCTTGAGCGGGGGCTGCTTCCAGAACCGCCTGCTCACCGAACGGGCCGCCCAGCGCCTGGCGGAAGAAGGGTTCACCGTTCTCCTTCATCGCCAAGTTCCCCCCAACGATGGGGGGATCAGCCTGGGTCAGATCCTGATCGCCGCGGCCTACCTCGATCGCCCTTCTGATCCAAGAAAGGAGGCTCGCGATGTGCCTGGGGGTTCCAGGGAAAGTGGTGGAAGTGAACGATATGACGGCCCTGGTGGACTTCTGGGGAGTGCGCAAGCCGGTGATGCTCCATACGGTGGACGAGCCGGTGGCCCCCGGCGATTACGTCCTGGTCCACGTGGGCTTCGCCATCCGGCGCATCCCCTCGGAGGAGGTCGAAGAAACCCTGGCCTTCTATGAGGCGCTCTTGCGGGCGGCGGAGGAGGACCTGATGGCCGCGGAGGTACAGGGCGAGATCCGACCCCTGGAGGATGCCCCATGATCCTAACGCGCCTTCCCAAACCCTCCGAGCGTCTGGAGTTCCGCGACCCGGAGCGGGTGCAGGCCTTCCGGCGCGCCCTGGAGCGGCTGTGCGCGGACCTAAAGGAGCCGATCTCGATCATGCACGTCTGCGGCACCCACGAACAGAGCATCGCCCGCTTCGGGCTCCGAAGCCTCCTCCCGCCCCACCTCCACATCATCATGGGGCCGGGGTGCCCGGTGTGCGTGACCGACATGCCGGAGGTGGACGAGGCCGTCTACCTCGCCGAGCAGGGGGTGGTTCTGCTCACCTTCGGGGATATGTTCCGGGTTCCGGGGACCCTCAAGTCCCTGGCGGAAGCCAAAGCGGAGGGGGCGGACGTCCGCGTGATCTACAGCCCGTGGGAGGCCTTGCAGATCGCCCGGGAGACCGATCGGGAGGTGGTCTTCTTCGCCACCGGGTTTGAGACCACCGCGGTGGCCACGGCGGCGGTGATCCTCTCCGGCCCGCCGAAGAATTTCTCGGTGCTCTCCGCTCACAAGTACATCCCCCCCGTGATGGAGATCGTGGCCGAGATGCCTCGCACGCGCGTCCAAGGGTTCCTGGCCGCCGGCCACGCCGCGACCATCACCGGATGGAAGGTCTTCGAGCGCTTTGTGGAGCGCCATGGCATCCCGGTGGTGGTCGCCGGGTTCGAGCCCCTGGACATCCTCGGCGCGCTGGTTCAGCTGGTGGAGCTGATCCGCCGGGGCGAGAAGCGGGTGGTCAACGCCTACCCGCGTTGCGTCACGCCGGAGGGCAACCGCAACGCCCAGCGGCTGCTCTGGGAGGTGTTCGAGACGGAAAGCGGGATCTGGCGGGGGATCGCCTACGTGCCCAACGGCAACCTCCGCCTGCGCCCGAAGTACGCTGGGGTCGATGCGCGGGCCCGCTTCGACATCCGCCTCTCGGAATGGCTGCGCGATGCCCCGCCCCGTCTCACCCAGGAATGCCTTTGCGGGAACATCATGGCCGGCGTCGCCACCCCTTATGATTGCCGGCTCTTCGGCCAAGAATGCACCCCGGAAACCCCGGTGGGTGCCTGCATGGTCAGCAGCGAAGGCGCGTGCCGAATATGGTATGAATACGGAGGACACATCACGGGCCCTTCGGCCCTTGGAGGTGGATCGGGATGAAATCGGAGACTGTTGAGCTTTATCACATCCGGATGCGGCGGGAGGATGCGGTCGGGATCATCCAGTTGGACCGGCCGGATCGCTTCAACGCCCTGGACGTGATGATGGCCCGAGATCTGCGGAAGGCCGCCCTTCAATTCGCCCGTGATCCGGAGATCCGTTGCGTCATCCTGGCCGGAACCGATCGGGTGTTCTGCAGCGGGGCGGACCTCAAGTACATCCGGGAGCAGGAGCACCCGGAGGATTTCTCATACCTCCAACCGGAGTCCCGCGAGATCGAGAGCGGCTACGGGCGCAGTTTCAAGGAGATCCTGGAATACCTCCACAGCACGATCTCGGAGATCCGTCGCGCCCCCAAGCCGTTCATCGCCGCCGTCAAGGGGATCGCCGCGGCGGGGGGGCTGGGCCTGGCGATGGCCTGCGATCTGGTCTTCGCCTCCGATCGGGCCAGCTTCGAGTGGGCGTATTCAAAGACCAGCCTCACCGGCGCGGAAAGCACCACTTTTATTCTCCCCCGGCTCATCGGCCTGAGGCGGACGATGGAGATGGTTTTTCTGAACCCTCGCCTCAGCGCCCAGCAGGCCCTGGAGTGGGGCCTCATCAACGGGATCTTCCCCTTTGAAACCTTTGATCGGGAGGTGGAGGCGATCGCCGGGCGGCTGGCCCGCGGGCCCACCCGGGCGTGGGCGATCACCAAGGCCCTCATCAACGAAGCCCTCGGGATCGATCGCCTAGATGTCCATATGGCGAAAGAGTTGCGCCATCTGGTGGAGATCGCCGAGACGCCGGATTTCGCGGAAGGCCTGGCCGCTTTCTTCGAGAAGCGGGAGCCTCAGTTCCGAGGAGCGTAACCGTTATGGCGACCGTGGAGCCCATGGGATCTTGTCCAGTCCCGCCCCTTTCCTATCGCATGGTGCTGTTGGGGCACGGAAGCGGCGGGCGGCTGATGCACGAACTCATCGAGAAGGTGTTCCGCCCACTCCTCTTGCCGCCGGAAACCCGCGTCCTGAACGACGCCGCCGTCCTGAACGTGGACGGGCTGCGGTTGGCCTTCACCACCGACTCCTTCGTGGTCGATCCCATCGTGTTTCCGGGCGGCGACATCGGTCAGCTGGCCGTCAACGGGACGATCAACGACCTGGCCGTCAGCGGGGCGCGCCCCTTGGTCTTGAGCGCCGCCTTCATCCTGGAGGAAGGGCTGCCCATTGACACCCTGTGCCAGATCGTGGACTCCATGCGTCGGGCCGCTGAGGAAGCGGGGGTTCCTATCGTGACAGGGGATACGAAGGTAGTGAACCGGGGGAAGGCGGACAAGCTCTTCATCACCACCACCGGCATCGGGGTGGTGGAATACGAGGGCCTCCTGTCCGCCGATCAGGCGCGGCCTGGGGATCTGGTATTGCTCAACGGTCCCATCGCCGCCCACGGGATCGCCGTGATGCTGGCCCGCGCCCAAATCGGGTTCGAGCGGCCTGTCCGCTCGGACACCGCCCCCCTCCACACCCTGGTGGCCGCCATGTTGCGGGCCAGCCCCCGCATCCGCTGTATGCGCGACGCGACGCGGGGCGGCCTGGCCAGCGCCCTGAACGAGATCGCGATGAGCTCCGGCGTCGGCATCCACATCGACGAGGGCCGCATCCCGATCCAAGACGAGGTGAAGGGCGCCTGCGAGATCCTGGGGCTGGATCCTCTCCACGTGGCCAACGAGGGGAAGCTGGTGGCCGTGGTGGCCCGCGAGGACGCCGAACGGGTCTTGGAGGCCATGCGGGCCCATCCTCTCGGACAGGAAGCGGCGATCATCGGGGAGGTGGTGGAAGATCCCCGACATCTCGTTTTGCTCCGCACCCGGATCGGCGGTTTCCGGGTCGTCAGCATGCTGGCCGGCGAGCAGCTTCCTCGGATCTGTTGATCGAAGATTATAATCTGATCAACCGCCCGCTCCATGGGAGGTTCGCATGGGGACCCAAGAACCCGTCCGCCCGGCCCCGGGCCAGGCCTGGCGGATGGAGAAGGCGCAGCTCCAAGCGCTGCTCGAGGCCTTACAGCGCCGGGGCTACATCGTGATCGGCCCGCGCATCCAGGACGGCGCCATCGTGTACGATGAGATCCAACGCCTCGCGGATCTCCCCATCGGCTGGACCGACGAGCAGGAAAAGGGCTGGTACCGGCTGAAGCCTCGCGAGGATGAAGCCTTCTTCGGTTACGCCGTCGGCCCTCATTCCTGGAAGCGCTTCCTGCATCCCCCTGTCCTCCCCCTGGGTCGGGCGCGCCGCAACGGCCAAGGCTTTGAATGGATCCCCGCCACCGACCCCCCGCCCCGCTACGCCTTCCTCGGCGTCCGGGCCTGCGAGCTCCACGCCATCGCCATCCTGGACCGGGTGCTCGCGGCCGGCCCCTATGTGGATCCGGTTTATCAGGCCCGTCGCGAGGCGATTTTCTTGATCGCCGTCCAATGCACGGTGGCCGGGAGCACATGCTTTTGTGCCTCCATGGGCACCGGGCCCAAAGCGCCGCCCGGCGCCGACCTCATCCTCACCGAGCTCCCCGACACCTTCGTGGTCGAGATCGGAACCGAGCGCGGCGCCCAGCTCATGGCGGAGATCCCCTGCGCGCCCGCCACGGAGGCGGATCGCTCCGCCGTGGAGGCCGCTCTGGAGGAAACCGCCCGCTCCATGGGTCGGAAGCTGGACACCACCGACCTCCCGGGCCTCCTTTACCGTAACCTGGAGCATCCGCGCTGGGAGGAGGTGGCCCAGCGCTGCCTCACATGCGGGAACTGCACGATGGTCTGCCCCACCTGCTTTTGCTTCACGGTGGAGGACATCAGCGACCTGGCGGGAGCCCAGGCGGAGCGGGTGCGCCGGTGGGACTCCTGCTTCACCACCGCCTTCACCTACACCGCCGGACGTCCGATCCGTCAGAGCGCCAAGGCGCGCTATCGCCAATGGCTCACCCACAAGCTGGCCTCCTGGTGGGATCAGTTCGGAACCTCCGGTTGTGTGGGTTGCGGGCGTTGCATCACGTGGTGCCCCGTGGGCATCGACCTGACGGAGGAGGTTGCGGCGATCCGGCAGACGGATGGCGCTCCGGTTGGCGAGAGGAGGTAAACGATGTCAAAGGACGAGATCCTGGAAGCGCTGCGTCAGCATCCCTTCACTCACGATATGGAAGCGGCCTGGAGGGAGAGCCTGGCGGAGATCGCCCGGATGCAGACGTACGCCCCGGACACCTTGCTCTTGCGGGAAGGCCGGGCCGCCGATGCCTTTTTCCTGATCATCGACGGCCTGGTGGCGATCGAAATGTTTGTCCCGGAGCGGGGTTCCCTGCGCCTGCAGACGGTGAGCGCCGGGGAGATCGTCGGATGGTCCTGGGCGCTCCCCCCTTATCGCTGGGAGTTCGATGCCCGGGCGCTCACGGAGACCAAAGCCCTGGTCCTGGACGCCGCCCAATTGCGGGATCGGATGCACCGGGACTGCGCCCTGGCGGCTTGGATCCTCAGCCGGTTGCTGGCCGTGGTGGCCGGGCGGCTCAAGGCGACCCGTCTACAGCTCCTTGACCTTTACGCTCCCGCGCCGAGGAGGGCTCTATGATCCCTCAGGCGATCGCTCCCCCGGCTCCTGACCTGTTCCTCCCCCTCCCTTTCCAGGTCACCGGCGTTCGCCGGGAGACCCTGGACACCATCACCCTGCGCCTACGCCCTCCGGACGGGAGCGCCTTTTCCTTCCGGCCCGGCCAGTTCAACATGCTGTATCTCTTCGGCATCGGCGAGGTTCCCATCTCCATCAGCGGCGTTCATCCTCGAACCCGCGATCTGGAGCATACGGTGCGGGCCGTCGGGCATGTCACCCGAGCCCTGGCCCGCCTCCGCAAGGGGCACGTCGTGGGGGTTCGGGGGCCGTTCGGGCATGGCTGGCCTCTGGAGGAAGCCCAAGGGCAAGACATCCTGATCCTGGCCGGAGGCATCGGGCTCGCCCCGTTGCGCCCTGCCTTGCAATATCTGCTGGCCCATCGCTCGGATTACGAACAGATCGTTCTCCTCTACGGATCCCGAACCCCGGCGGATCTGCTCTATCAATTGGAGCTGGAGCGGTGGCGCGGGCGCCTGGACCTGCATGTCTTCGTGACCGTCGATCGCGGCGATGAGGCCTGGCGGGGACATATCGGCGTGGTGACCACCTTGTTGCCTCTGGCGGAGCGGCTCCTCGATCTGCGGCGCGCCTTCGTCCTGATGTGCGGCCCCGAGGTGATGATGCGGGTCGCCGCCCGGGAGCTGGAGGACCGGGGGGTCCTGCCGGAGCGCATTTTCCTTTCGCTGGAACGAAACATGAAATGCGCGGTGGGGTTTTGTGGCCACTGCCAGTTCGGCCCGCTCTTCATCTGCCGGGACGGACCGGTGTTTCCCCTTCCCCGCGTCCGTCCGTTGCTGGAGGTGCGCGAGCTTTAAGCGGCTCTTTGCGCCGATTGGCAATCGGCCTCCCAAGGCGCTTCGCGCCGGATGTCGGCCGCCAGCCCAAAAAGGGCGATCTCAATCGACTGGAGGCGCCAATGCCCAAGCGTCGCAAACCCAAGCTGGCTGTCTGGAAGTTCGCCTCGTGCGACGGCTGTCAGTTAACGCTTCTGGACTGCGAGGATGAGCTGCTGGCGCTGGCCGGGGAGGTGGAGATCGCTTACTTCCTGGAGGCCTCGCGGGCCGTGGTGCGAGGGCCCTACGATCTCTCCCTGGTGGAAGGAAGCATTTCCACCCCCGAACAAATCGAGCAAATCCGCGAGATCCGACGTCAGAGCCGCTTCCTGGTCGCCATCGGGGCCTGCGCCACGGCAGGTGGGATCCAGGCCCTGCGGAACTTCGCGGATGTGCGCGGCTTCTTGGATCTGGTCTACGCCCGTCCGGAATACATTAAAACGCTTGAGAAATCCCTCCCCGCCTCTGCCTATGTGCCGGTGGATTTCGAGCTGCGGGGTTGCCCCATCGGCAAGGGACCCCTGTTGGAGCTCCTCAGCGCCTTTCTCAACGGGCGGCGGCCCAATATCCCCCATCACAGCGTGTGCATCGAATGCAAACGCCGGGGGATCGTTTGCGTGATGGTCGCTCAGGGGATCCCTTGCTTAGGCCCGGTCACCCAGGCGGGTTGCGGCGCCCTGTGCCCAGCCTACCGGCGGGGATGCTACGGTTGTTTCGGCCCCATGGAGACCCCCAACCCAACGAGTCTGGGGGACTGGTTTCTGGCCCGCGGGATGGCTTCCGCGGACCTGGTTCGCTTGTTCCGAACCTTCAATGCGTATGCCCCCGCTTTCAAGGAGGCAGGAGCACGCTATGCAGAAGCCACGGACGTTGACCGTTCGGGTTGACGCGCTGGCGCGGGTGGAAGGGGAAGGCGCCCTGCACGTGCGGGTACGCAACGGCCAAGTGCACGAATTGCGCTTGGAGATCTACGAGCCTCCCCGTTTCTTCGAGGCGTTCCTGCGTGGGCGTCGCTTGGAGGAAGCACCGGACATCACCGCCCGGATCTGCGGGATCTGTCCAGTGGCCTATCAGATGAGCGCCTGCAACGCCATCGAGGGCCTCTTGGGGCTTTCGATCTCAGGCCCCCTTCGGGATCTTCGGCTCCTGCTGTACTATGGCGAGTGGATCGAGAGCCATGCTCTCCATGTGTTCCTTCTGCATCTACCCGACTTCCTCGGTTACGAGAGCGCCTTGCACATGGCCCGGGATCATCCCGAATGGGTGCAGAGGGGGTTGCAGATCAAAAAGGCGGGGAATGCCCTGATGGCCCGGATCGGCGGCCGCGAGATCCACCCCATTAACGTCCGGATCGGGGGGTTCTATTCCGTGCCCTCCCGCAAAGCCCTGCTGGAACACAGGGAGGAGCTCGCCCGCGCCCGCGATTCCATCGTCGAGGCCCTTCACTGGATGGCCGGGTTGGAGTTCCCGGATTTTGAGGAGGACTACGAATTCGTTGCCCTTTATCATCCGGAAGAATATGCGATCTTGGAAGGTCAAATCCGCTCCAGCAAGGGAATCGTCATCCCTGTGTCCGCCTTCGAGGAGGTCTTTGAGGAACTCCAGGTTCCCTACAGCAACGCCCTGCATTCGATCGTCCGGGGACGCGGCAGTTATATGGTCGGTCCTCTGGCCCGTTTGAACTTGAACTTCGCTCAGCTCGCGCCGCTCGCCCGGGAGGTGGCGGCCTCCATCGGCCTGACCCCGCCGGTTCGCAATCCCTTCCGAAGCCTCCTCGTTCGAGGGATCGAGATCCTGCACGCCTGCGAGGAAGCCCTGCGTCTGATCGAGCGTTATGAGCCACCGGATCATCCGTGGGAGCCAGTGGAGGTGCGGCCGGGGATCGGGTATGGGGCTAGCGAGGCTCCCCGGGGGATCCTCTACCATCGCTATCGGATCAGCGCCGATGGCCTGATTGAGGAGGCCAGGATCGTCCCTCCCACCGCTCAGAACCAGCGGCGCATCGAGGATGACCTGCGGAAGATGGTTCCCCGCTGGCTCTCCTTGCCGAAGGACCAAATCACATGGCGCTGTGAGCAGGCAATCCGAAATTATGATCCGTGCATTTCCTGTGCGACCCATTTCTTGAGGCTGGAGTTTCAGGATCTGGGATGAAGGATGGAAAACCCTTGGTGCTCATTGGCCTCGGCAACCGGATGCGGCGGGACGATGGGGTGGGGCTTTGGGTGGCGCAATACTTTCAGGCTCATGGCTGGCCGCCGCTGAAGGTTTTTCCCTTGGGGGTTCCAGATCCTGTCGCGCTGGCCCAGGCGTGGGCGGGAGCGGAGATCGCCTGGATTGTGGATGCGGCGGTCGCGGAGGTCCCTCCGGGGACGATCCTCCGGATCCGGGGGGAGGACCTCCTGACCGATCGGCGGGAACGCTGGCTGTCCACCCATGGGCTTGCCCTACGGGAAGCGATCATTTTCGCCCGCATGCTGGAGGCCTCCCCTTCCCGGATGGTGGTGTATGGGATCGTCGGTCGGGATTTCCGTTACGGTGAAGGGTTAACTCCCGACGTGGAAGCGAGCGCCCGTCGTCTGATCCGTCGCCTGGAACGTATAATCCTCCGGGTTTGTAACAGCCAGGTCGCATTCCGTTCAGCGCTCTCATAAGAACGCGGAAGAGCCCCACCCCCCTTGGAGCTGAACAGTTACCCGGGTTTTATCGATGGGTTAACCCCTGGGCAGGTGCCTGCAAAGGGCGATTGTCTATGCGAAGTGACGGGCCCTTGCCGTCTCGGGTCGCTTGGGCGTATAGTTTTCCCGAATCGTCCCACTGCTCAGACACCAACCGGAGGTTCCCAATGGAGCAGCGCCCTCGTTTGCTGGATCGGATCCACTGGCTGGGCCATGACGCCTTTCGTATCGACGGCCCGCCCGTCATTTACCTGGACCCATGGCAGATCCCCGCGAACGCGCCGAAGGCGGATCTCATTCTGATCAGCCACGAGCACTTCGATCATTGCTCCCCCGAGGACGTCAACCGCCTGCGCAAGCCGGAGACGGTGATCATTGGGAACGCGGCCGCGGCCGCCAAAATCAAGGGCGCCCGTGCCATGCGCCCCGGCGAACGGCTCTCCCTGATGGGCGTGGAGATCGAAGCGGTGCCGGCTTACAACGTCAATAAACGCTTCCATCCCAAAGAGGCCGGCGGGCTGGGGTTTGTCCTCACCATCGAAGGAGAACGCCTCTACTTCGCCGGGGATACCGACTTCATTCCGGAAATGAAAGAGATCCGCTGCGACATCGCCTTGCTCCCCATCAGCGGGGTCTATGTAATGACCGCTGAGGAGGCAGCCCAGGCGGCAGCAGCCATCGCGCCGAAGGTGGCGATCCCCATGCACTACGGCGCGGGCGTGGCCGGCACCGAGGCGGACGCCGAGCGGTTCCGCTCCCTCTATTCTGGAGTCGTAGTGATCCTGAAACCTGAACGGTAGCAACAGATGGCGATGGGAAATCCGGGGGCGGACCGCCAGCAGGAAGCGAAACGTTATGCTCGGCTCCGCCGTCGCCTGTGGCTCTTAGAGCTCGGGCTTTTCATCGTCTACAGCTTCCTCTGGATCCTATCCGGTCTCGCTTACGCGATGGGCGAAGCGTGGGCCCGGGCCCTCCCCTTTCCTTTTGATGCCATAGGGATGGCCGTGGCCTTCGGCGGGGGTTGGGCGTTGTTGTCGCTTCCCCTCGATTGCTACAGCGGGTTTCTCCTTCCCCATCGCTTCGGCCTTTCCACCCAAACCTTGATAGGGTGGATCAGCGACCGGATGAAAGCCTGGGGGCTCGGCGCGGGGATCGGGCTTCCCTTGATCGGGGGGCTATACTTGGCCTTCCGGCGCTGGCCATCCACATGGTGGGTGCCCGTGGGCTCTGTCTGGATCCTTTTCACCGTTCTCCTTGCCCACCTCGCCCCAGTGCTCCTGGCTCCGCTGTTTTACCGATTCCGCCCGCTCCAGGATCCCGAGCTGAGCGCTCGGTTGATCCGCCTCGCGGATCGAGCCGGTGTCCGCATCCGCGGCGTTTTCACGATCGATATGAGCCGGCGAACCCGAACCGCCAACGCCGGGCTGATGGGGCTGGGCCCAACGCGACGGATCGTGGTGGGCGATACCCTGCTTCAGGGTTACACGCCGGATGAAATCGAGGCGATCCTGGCCCACGAGCTGGCCCATCACCTGCATCGGGATATCCCCCTCGGCCTAGCCTTCGCGAGCCTCCTGAATGGGATCGGGCTCTTCCTCGGGGCCCAGGTGCTGCCGTGGATCCTCAGGCTCCTGAACATCCCGCGCCTGGATCACCCCTCCAGCCTGCCTGTGCTGGCCCTGGGGGCTTTCCTCTTCAGCTTAGCCACGATGATCCCCACCAACGCTTGGTCTCGCTGGCGGGAATGGGAAGCGGACCGGGAAGCGATCCGTCTATGCGGGCGACCGGAGGCTCTGGCCGCCGCCCTGCGGAAGCTGGGGGAACAAAACCTGGCGGAGCTCGACCCCAAGCCTTGGGTGGAATGGATCCTCTACACCCATCCGGCGCTGGGGAAGCGGATCCGCGCGGCGGAAGCGATGGCGCAG
Source organism: Thermoflexus sp. (assembly GCF_042408365.1). Taxonomy (GTDB): domain Bacteria; phylum Chloroflexota; class Anaerolineae; order Thermoflexales; family Thermoflexaceae; genus Thermoflexus. Next base: position 203 of record NZ_JBHOQJ010000062.1, on the reverse strand, counting down.
CGCTGCTCTCGTTCTTAAAGTGTGCTAAACTTGGGTAAAGCGCAGGGGTATAAAAGGAGGTCCGCCGATCTCCCGACGCAAAAAGGCCCTGTCCGGGAAGGCCAAGCGCTGAGCGTCAAACATCCAAGGCGCTACGCGGTCCACTTCCAAAAGATGTAGATTACATGGATTTCCTATGAGGGGCGGGCCGCCTAAGCGGCCCG
>NZ_JBHOQJ010000049.1:0-1970 GCF_042408365.1 Thermoflexus sp. | reverse complement strand
CGGCAGCCCAGAGGCTGCCGCGAGGGGAGGAAGACCCTTGAGGGACCGCCGAAGGCGGCCGGTCTCAACTTCAGATTGCAGCAACCCGCTTTGATGTCCGCCGCAATCACTCGAGGACCGATGCGGCCCGCTTTTTCTCCCCCCGGGGCTCGGCTTTCCGAGCCGGAAGATCCGGCACGCCGAAGCCGATCAGGAGGATCCCCGTCGCGAGGATCATCGCCAGGAGGGGAACCCTCCAAAAGGCGGCCAGGAGGGCCTCCCCGCCTGCAGCGAGGGCAGGGCCCAGCACCGCCCCCATAACCGCAGCCCCCATGGACCCACCGATGTTACGAGCGAACAGCAACATCGCAGTGACCACCCCCAGCACATCCCGGGGGGCCTCTTCTTGGGCGCAAACTAAGAGAGCCAGCATCACGACGCCCATCCCGGATCCCACGATCAGGCCCGCCAGGCCCAACAGCGGCAGAGGGGCCTGGCGCGCCAGCGCCCACGCCCCAAACCCCGCGACCATCGCTATGGGCCCCCAGCGGGCCGGCGGCCGGGGTCCCCAATGGGGTAACCAGCGGGCCGTCAACACGCTGCTCACGGTCCAGCCCACAGTCATCGGGGAGAGCAGGAGACCGCCTATGGTAGCGCTCTGCCCCCGTGCGACTTGAACGAACAAAGGGATATATGCGGTCATCCCGAAGAACGCCATCCCCCCAAGGAGATTCCCCAGGAAGCCGCGGAAAGCAAACGGCCGCCGCAGGGCGGGGAGAGGGATAAGAGGCAGCGACTGCTGTCGCTCGAAAGCCACAAAACCGGCCATCACCAGAGCTGCCAGCAGAAGAGCCGTGGGGGATTCGAGCTCCAGACCGTAAAGCAAGGCGCCCGCCCCAAGGGCGAACAGCGCCGCGCCCCCAAGATCCACCCGCACGCCTGCCTCATGGGCGGATTCCGGAACCCCGCGGCCCACGAGCAGCATCGCCGCAAGCCCGAAGGGCACGTTGAGGTAAAACACCCATCGCCAGGAGAAATGATCCACAATCAACCCGCCCACCAACGGCCCGACGAGGGCGGAAAACCCCCACACCCCGCTGATCCATCCCTGGACGCGCGCCCGCTCACGCAACGGATAAAGCTCCCCAACCAGGGTGAAGGTCAACGTTTGAAGGCCACCCCCACCCAATCCCTGGAGCGCACGGGCGGCGATCAGCATCGGCATGGAACGGGCCGCCCCGCTGAGGGCCGATCCGGTCAAAAAAAGAGCCACCGCCGCCAGATACAGGCGCCTCCGGCCATATAGGTCGGACGACCGACCCCAGATCGGCCCGGAAACCGTGGCCATCAACAGATAGAGGGCAAAAGGGAAGCTATATAAGGCGACGCCCCCCAGCTCCTGGATCACCCGGGGCATCGCCGTGGCCACCACCGTCGCCTCCAGGGCCGCCAGGAAAAGGCCCAGAATTAAACCGGCCGTCACGCGAACTCGATGGGGCACCTCGGTCATTCCGACCTCGCGCCTTGAGGGTCCGGGAGCTCCAGAGGCCCCGCATAGATCAGCCGCGTCCCTTCCACCCGCGCCCACGGGGTTAGGCGGTGAGGCTCCCGTCGATCGAAGTCCAGAATATGCTCCACTTGGATCCCATGGATGAGCAACGCGTCGGCGATCATCCGCCGATGGCATCGCCACGGGAACGCCTCCGCGCACATCAGCGCGATGCGGGCCCGCGCCGCCTCCGCCACGACCTCCTCCAGAGCCGCCTGAAAGGCCGGCGTCTCCATATGGTCCGCATACCCTTGAAACCCAGGGGTCTTCCACGCCGTATGCACCGAATCCGAACGAGGTGTTCGTCGCCCCCCCAGCTCTGGAATGTGCCGGTAACCGATGCCGACAGCGGCCAGCGCGGCGGCCAGCGCAGGACCGTTGAAGTGCGGATGCCGTCGAGAGCTCGGGAATCGGCGCACGTCGATCACCTTCTCCACACCAT
>NZ_JBHOQJ010000035.1:0-5244 GCF_042408365.1 Thermoflexus sp. | reverse complement strand
AAGGATCTGTTGGAGTCGCCGAAGACGTTGAAGCGGCTCTCCACCCGGATGGGGAAGGTGGAGCAGGCGCTCCAGGCCCTCACGGAGTCGGTGACGGCGCTGACGGAGGCGCAGCGGCGGCATTACGAGGAGTTCGCCGCTTATCGGGCGGAGACGGAGCAGCGCTTCGCCGAGCTCCGGGAGGAGCTTGCGGCGCTGCAGGCGGATACCGAGCGACGCTTCGCGGAGCTCCGGGAGGACGTGGCCGCAGTGCGAACGGAGGCCGATCGGCGCTTCGCCGAGCTGGCGGAGGCGATTCGAGCGCTGGCGGAGGCCCAGCGGCGGACGGAGGAGCGGTTGGGACAGATGGAGCAGCGAATTCTTCGCCGGTTGAATGCTTTTGGGGCCCGCTGGGGATTGCGAAGCGAAGCCGCCTGGCGTGAGGGGATGCGGGCCGTTCTAAAGGACGTCGGATTCCAGGTCGAACGGTGGGCCGCCTCGGATCCCGAAGGGGAGGTATTTGGCTATCCGGCCACCGTGGAACTGGATGTGGTGATCCGGAACGGGGTGAGGATGGTGATTGAGTTGAAGACCTCTGTGGGGCGGGAGATCCTCCCCATCCTGGAGCGCAAGGTGAGGTTCTACGAAAAACGCACGGGTCAGTCCGTGCAGCGGCGCATCCTGGTGACGCCATGGTATGAACCGGAAGTCGAGGAGCAGGCCCGCTGGATGGGATGGGAGATCTATGGGGAGCCGGAGGAGATCCTCAGCGAGTGAGGCATCCGGTTGTTCCGCGCGCACTGTCTCCACCGCGTCCTAAAGGCCCGAGAACATGGCGTCTGATGGCTGAAGAACAGCTCTGCCTTCGCCCCTCATGAGATCCCCGTCCTCCGCGCGCCCCGGGGAGCGGGAGGGGAAGACCGATTGGGTGGTGGAGGTCTCCGCCATGGCGGACTCGGAGGATGGAGCGCGGGCGGCCCGACAGGCGGGGATCCTGCGGAAGGCAGTGCCAGAGGCGGAAGCCCTGGCCGTGGTGGCCGGGCCGGAGATCCATCCGCTGGCGCGGACAGCGGCGCGGGAACAAGGGGTCTGGTGACTGACGGACAGCCTCGCCTGCCTCCCTCACGAGATCCCCCACCCCCACCCCAGCGCCAGGGATAAGTGGAAGAATTCGGGTGCACACAGTGCCTCACCCATCCCCTAACTGGGGGCCATCGCCCGCCGCCTTCCCGAAGGGAGGGGAAGGCGGCTTTTTTATTAGACCCGTTGCCCAAATAGACTGAGGTATCCTTCAAGGGAAGACCACTCCTCGTGAAGGGCCAGCCGTGTTTCGCGTGGAGGTCCTCCGTCCGAAGCCCCAGCGCTTTCGATCCTTGACCGGCTTCACCTGGGATGGGTTCGAAGGGAAGAGATCTTGGCCCGGTTTCTCCCCATTTAGTAACCACAGGAAAGAGAACGGCGGAGCCGCCCGGACCGCCGCTGGGCCATCGGCGGCGGGCGAAAAGATCGCGGCTTATGTCGGTTTTAAGGTGAAATGGGCACCGTCGATGCGCTCCAGGAGCCAGCGGTCCCCTCCACGTTCAGAGATTCGCTCAGCAATGCGAAACTTCTTGTTAGGAGCGCCACGAAATGCGCGGAGAAAGTTTTGTGGTCCAGTCTAAAGGCCCTTCATCGCCTCAACATAGACCCCATCAAATGATATTTATAGCGCTTTGCAGCACTTCTATGCACTCAAAAACTCATGGAGGATGTTGGGCCGCATCGGATCCCTCCGCGGATCGGAAGGATTCGAAGGGAGAGGGATCCTGAGACGCCGGATCTCGCCGTTTCACCTTAAAGCTGATATGAGCCAAGATCGCCGCCCCCCGATCATGACTCGCATCGGGCTTCCGCCATCCGGAAACACCGAGACCCTGGCCTTCGGTTTCGAGGTGGACCCGGCCCCGGTCCCTCGGAACACCCGGCGGGTGGGGAGCGCCTTACAAAAGCTGGGGCTCGCCTCATTGGGCTGGCCCCGCTCTCCCCGCCAAGGGGAGGGGAAGACCATCGAGGAGGCTCTGAAGGCCCGCCCCGATGGGCTGGCCATGATCGATGGAACGGAACAACACATCCAGCGCCCGTAGGGCGATGAGACGCAGCGGCCACACGACTCGGGACGCCGGAAGGCCCATACCCACAAAACGGTGAGGGTGCTCGCTGAGGAAAGGCGCATCCGGGGGGTGACCCCCTCGGCACCCGGCGCCCAACACGATTGGAGCCTGGCGGTGGAATCGGGCATTGTCGGACAGATCCACGAATCCGTTTCAGTGTTCGGGGATGCGAGCTTCGATGGGCTGCCGAACGACGACCCGGACCGGATCCTTGCGACCCCGCACCAGGCGTGGCAGAATCCTCCGTTGCTTCCGGATCCGCAGCGGGCCCACCCGGAATGGGCTTCGGTGCGGATGGCGGCGGAGCATCTGTTCCGCTGGCGAAAGCGTTTTCGGATCTGGTTGTCGGTGTTCCGCCCGATGCGTTCGCTCAATGACTCGGTGTTCCTGACGGTGGTGGGGGTCATGCGCTTCCGGATGGATCGACGGTGCCAGAAGGCGGAAAGCAGCGCAGCATCCGTTCCCCCATCCGTAAGGGTGGAACATCCCCCTTACGGGAAAAAGGATTGCGAATGACGCATCCGGGGATGTCAGATCGTGATGCGGTAACCTGAGCCGGCTGTAAAGGAATCCAAACAAGAAGCCCTCCTGATCTGTCCCGGACAAGCAATGGAGGCATCAAAGCCGGAAAAAGGGAGGGGAAAAATGAGGAAAACTTCTGCCGCGATCCGGTTCTTTCCAAAAACATGGCCGCTGCCTGTCCCCCTGCTCATGAGCGGGACGGCGATCCTGCTGGGGCTGATGACAGCCATCGGCGTCTGGCTTTTCAAACAGGCCATCGCGCTGGCCCAATGGAGCACGCAGGCCAGCATCAGGTCTCTCCTGGGCTGGTGGACAGCACTGGTGCTCCCGGTCCTCGGCGGCTTCTTCGTAGGGCTGGCTTCCCATTTCCTCTTGGGCGAAGAACGATACCCCGGCGTGGCGGGGATTATAGAAGCCGTCGCACTGGCAGGAGGACGCCTGCGGTACTGGCGATCGCCCGTGAAGGCCCTCCTGGCCGCCCTTTCCATCGGCACCGGCGCGTCGGTGGGCCCGGAGGACCCCTCTGTGCAGATCGGCGCCGGAATCGGCTCGATGCTGGGGCAACGGATGCACTTCCCCGACGAGCGGGTCCAGGCCATGGTCGGCGCGGGGGCGGCGGCGGGGATTGCCGCCGCGTTTAACGCCCCCATCGCCGGTGTCTTCTTCGCCCTGGAAATCATCCTGGGCGAAATCAGCAGCAACGCACTGGGCCTCATCCTTCTGGCGGCCGTCGCCTCGGCCATCCTGACCCAGGCCATCTCCGGCCCTCAGCCGGCTTTCACCATCCCGGCGTACTCCTTCCACTCGGCCGTGGAACTCCTCTTCTACTTCGGACTGGGCCTTCTGACAGGGCTCCTTTCGGCCGCCTACATCTACTTCCTCTCCACGGCACGGGACCGGTTCGCCCAGTGGCCCGCCCCTCGCTGGCTCAAACCCGCCGTCGCCGGCCTGGGCGTGGGCGCCGTGGGCCTCTTCCTGCCCCAGGTGATGGGAATCGGCTACCCGACGGTAGAGAAAGTCCTGCTGGGCGAGCGGATGTCTCTGATGCTCCTGGTTGCGCTGCTGGGGGCCAAACTAGTTCTGACGCCGCTGAGCATCGGGGGCGGATTTATGGGTGGTGTCTTTGCGCCGGCTCTCTTCCTGGGCGCGATGGCGGGCGGAGCCTACGGCACCCTCTGCCGAGACCTCTTCCCCGGCTTGGGACTGATCCCATCGGCCTTCGCACTGGTCGGCATGGCCGCCCTGCTGGGCGGGGCCATTCGGGCCCCCCTCACCGCCACCATGCTGGCCTTTGAAATGACCGGCGATTATCGCATCATCCTCCCCCTAATGTTCGCCGTCCCCATCAGCATGCTTCTCTCCCAGCGGCTCCAGCGGGATTCGGTGTACACGGTGGAACTGACCCGCCGAGGCATCCGCATTGAGCGCGGCCGCGATGTGGAGGTGCTGAGCATGCTCACCGTCGGCGAGGTCATGCAGAGGGATGTGGAGCCTCTGCGGGAAACGGATCCCCTCCAGGCCGCGCTGGAGCGTATGGCCCGGTTGCGAACGCACGGACTGCCCGTGGTGAACGCGGACGGCGACCTCTGCGGCATCCTGACGCTGGAGGATGTGGAGACGGCCCACGCGCGGGGGCTCCCGGCCCAGACGGTGGGCGACATCTGCACGCGGCAACTGGTCGTCGCCTACCCGGATGAGACGCTGGATGTGGCGCTGCGGCGGATGAGCGAGAGGGACCTGGGCCGGTTGCCCGTTGTGGATCGGCAAAACCCTCGCCGCCTGGTTGGCTTCCTGCAGCGGGTGGACGTGACGCGCGCCTACCACATCGCCGTCGCCCGTCGGACCGCCCTCCGCCACCGGGCCCAAGAGGTCCGCCTGGGCATTCTCAGCGGAGCCCATGTAGAGGAAATCCGGGTGGAGCCGGACTCCCCGTGTGCCAAGCGCCCGGTCCGCGAGATCCATTGGCCCCGGGACTGCCTGATCGCGGCGATCCGGCGGGGGAACCGGGTCCTCATCCCGCGCGGTGACACCGTCATCCTCCCAGGCGACGTTCTGACGGTGGTCACAGAGTCGGGATCGGCGGAAATCCTCCGCACCCTCTGTACCTCCCGCCCACAACCCAAAACCGAAGCAGAGAAATGACCTATCCGAAGAGGTATCCCCCGAGAGATGGGGCGGGTACTCACCTCTGTGGCGTAGGAGGCGAGGGTGGTTTCCAAATCAACGTCTGCGGCTTGGGCTCCAGACGAGCGGCGGCCTCTTCCGAGGGGATAAGGCGCGTGATCTGCTTGATGCTCCCTGCGCCAGGCATTGACCACTTCACGCAAAGCGTGCGTTCCCCATAAAAACGCAAAACGCCCCGGGGAAAAAGAACCCCGGGGCGTTGGATTTTAAGGAGAGGCGGCGGTGGGAATCGAACCCACGTCCGGGGTTTTGCAGACCCCTGCCTGAGCCACTCGGCTACGCCGCCAGAGCGGGCGACGGGACTCGAACCCGCGACCTCCTCCATGGCAAGGAGGCGCTCCACCAACTGAGCTACGCCCGCCTGCAATGCCGAGAGGCGGAATCGAACCGCCGACCCCCCGGTTTTCAG
>NZ_JBHOQJ010000017.1:0-35690 GCF_042408365.1 Thermoflexus sp. | reverse complement strand
GCTGGGGGCCGCCGAAGGCAGCCCCCAGCCCCCGAAGGATTTTTCCTCTCCTCTCCCCACGGCCCCCAGGGGCCATGGGGGGAGAGGGGCTATCCGCCTTCCTCATCGTATGAAACGGAGGAAGCACTGCTGTAAAGGGTGATGATCGATCTTCCCAATTCTCTGGCGACGGAGGAGTGCCTTTGATGCTGGAGGATATGCAGACCCCAAGCGTTCCAACGCTGGACCAGCTCCTCAGTTTGGGGCGATCCCGGGGGTATGTGACCTTCGAGGAGATCCTGGAGTTTTTCCCCGAGGCGGAGAACGATTTAGATCGATTGGATGAGATCTTTGCTGCCCTCCTGGAGGCAGGGATCGATGTCACGGATGTCCCGGAGGAGGAGGGTCATGGACCGGAGCTGGAGGAGGCGGAGGAGGAGCTCTGGGCTGAGGAGGAGCTGGAGGAGGCGCTGGAATCCACGGACACCCTCGGGCTCTATCTGAAGGAGGTCGGGCGGATCCCCCTGCTCACGCCGGAGGAGGAGGTGGCGCTCGCTCAGCGGATCGAGCGGGGCCGTCAGGCGGAGCGCCGCCTGGCCCAGGGGAACCTTTCCCCCGAAGAGCGGCGTCGTTTAGAGGCGATCGCCGCCGACGGCCGAGCCGCTCAGGATCACATGATCTTGGCCAACACCCGGCTGGTGATCAGTGTGGCGAAGAGATACATCGGCCGGGGCCTCCCCCTCTCGGACCTCATCCAGGAAGGGAACATCGGCCTGATCCGGGCGGTCAAGAAGTTCGACTGGCGCCGGGGCCATAAGTTCTCCACATATGCCACCTGGTGGATCCGCCAGGCGGTCACCCGAGCCATCGCCGATCAATCCCGCACCATCCGGGTCCCTGTCCATATGGGGGACCAGATCAACAAGCTGCTGCGCACGCAGCAGCAATTGGCCCAGGAGCTCGGCCGCGACCCGACGGTGGAGGAGATGGCGGAGGCCATGGGGATTTCGCCTTTCCACGTCGAGCAGCTGTTGCAGATGGTTCGCCAGCCGGTCTCCCTGGAAGCCCCCATGGATGAGGAAGAAGAAAGTGTGTTAGGGGATTTCATTGAGGACCGGGGGATGGCTTCGCCTTCCGAGACCGTTAGTCAAAAGATGCTCCAGGAGATCCTGCATGAAGCCCTTGCGACCCTCTCCCCGCGGGAGATGCGCATTCTGAAATTGCGCTACGGCCTGGTCGATGGACGGATGTATACGCTGGAGGAGGTGGGGCGGAAATTGGGGGTGACCCGCGAGCGGGTGCGGCAGATCGAGGCTCAAGCCCTCGCTCGCCTGCGCCATCCCGTCTACGCCCGTCGGCTGCGCGAGTTTCTGCGGGAATGATCGGGGGCGTTCATGCCCCAGGGATCCTCGGTCTTATCCGTTCGGTTAAACAGCGATGCGAGGCGTTAAAGACGCCTCGCATCGCTGTTTGATCCGCCCGCAACGCCAATACGGATGATAGGCGGTTTCCTCCTGGGGGCTTTTGGGGTTGCGCTGCGCGCCGAAGGCGCGCGGCTCAACCCCAAAATATTTTTATCCCTGTTTGTAGTAGGGCCCTTTAGCGCCCGTTTCCACGGGCCATGGGGAGGGGGGATCAAGGGGGGTGGGGCGATTCTGCCTGTTCGCAGGAGCTCCGAACCGGATTGGGGTTAGGCTGAATCGTTACGGGCATCCATGGAAGGGCACCCGCAGAAGGGCGCCCACAAGGGGCGCCCCTACATCCGGATGCGAATGCCTTTTGTAGGGGCGGGCCTTGTGCCCGCCCTGGTGCGGTTGCCCAAAAATAGGGGCACCCCCCAGGGGTGCCCCTACGTGCGAATGCGAACGCCCTTTGTAGGGGCGGACCTTGTGCCCGCCCCAATGGGGCGCCCACCGAAGGGCACCCACAAGGGGTGCCCCTACATTATGCAACCCCCCACAACGGGTTACGGATCAAGCCACGACCTCCCGGAGCGCCTGGCGGAGATCCACCGTCATGGGCCCACCGCTTCCCCCGCGGCGGATGGCGATGATCTCCGCCATGATCGAGACGGCGATCTCCTCGGGCGTCTCCGCGTTGAGCTCGAGCCCCACCGGCGATCGGACCCGGGCCAAGCGCTCCAGCGGAATTCCCTTCTCGTGCAGGACCTTGGCCGTGAGCAGCCAGCGGCGCCTCGAGCCGATCACGCCGATGTAGGGGGCCGGGGTGTCGAGGATGAGCGGGAGGATCCGCACGTCTAAGGGGTGGTTGCGGGTGGTGAGGACGATGTAGGTCTGGGCGTGGATGGGGGCTCCGGGGAGCACCTCCTCCGGTGGGCCAGCCAGGAAACCGTCCGCATCGGGGATCCACTCCGGCGTGCAGAACTCCGGCCGGTCGTCGCTGACCAGGACGCGGAAGCCCAGCCATTTGGCGAGGTGGGCCAAGGCCCGCCCGACGTGCCCCGCCCCGATGATCAGCAGCGTGGGCGGTGGGAGCAGCGGCTCGATGAAGATCTCCATCTCCCCGCCGCAGACGCCGGGGTCGCCTTGCTTTGGATCCGAGAGCGTGTAGCGAACCAGCCGGGGATGACCCTCCCGTAGCGCCTCCAGGGCCTCGCGGATCACCCGCGCTTCCATCTCCCCCCCGCCGATCGTCCCCCGGATCTGACCATCCGGGTACACCAGCATCTTGGCGGCCTCATGGCGGGGCACCGAACCCCGCGCCCGGATCACGGTGCATAAGGCCACCGGACGGCTTTCTTCGTAGGCCCGGAGCACCTCACGGTATAAGTCCCACACGGCCCCCTCCGCCCAATCGTGGTGGATTCCACGATTATTTTAAACCCCGAAGCACGATGCGCCGCCGGTGCCACCTTTGGGACCCTGCGTAGCCCTTCGAGCAAGGGCGGCGCCAAACAGCGCGCAGGTCGCCCGGATCCCCTCACCACACCCAATCGAAGAGCCACACCCGCCCGGCCGCATCCCCGCAGACCAGCGCGCGCCCATCGGGGGAGAGGGCCAGAGAGAGAATGGCGGTGTCGTTCCAGAAGAGGAGCCGCGAGGCGCCGCTTTCCAGGTTCCATACCTTCACCATCTTGTCATCGGAGCCGGAGATGAGCCAGCGTCCATCGGGCGTCACCGCCACCGCTGTCACCAGCTTGGTGTGGCCCTCCAAGAAGCGGCACAGCTGCCCGCTCTCCAGGTCCCAGACTTTCACCGTGTGGTCATCGGACCCAGAGATGGCCCAGTGCCCATCCGGCGTTACCGCCACGGCCCTCACCCAATCGGTGTGGCCTTCCAGGGAGCGGAGCAGCCGCCCGCTCTCCAGATCCCAGACCTTCACCGTCTTGTCATTGGACCCGGAGATGGCCCAGCGTCCATCCGGTGTCACCGCCACCGCCTTTACTGGCCCGGTGTGGCCTTCCAGGGAGCGGAGCAGCCGCCCGCTCTCCAGATCCCAGACCTTCACTGTGCGGTCCCAGGACCCGGAGATGGCCCAGCGTTCATCCGGCGTCACCGCCACCGCATACACAGGTCCGGTGTGACTTTCCAGGGAGCGGAGCAGCCGCCCGCTCTCTAGATCCCATATTTTCACTGTGCCGTCGGCGGACCCGGAGACGGCCCAGCGCCCATCGGGCGTCACCGCCACCGCAGTTACCGGCTTGGTGTGGCCCTCCAAGGAGCGGAGCAGCCATCTGCTCTCCAGATCCCAGACCTTCACTGTGCGGTCACCAGAGCCGGAGATGGCCCAGCGCCCATCGGGCGTCACCGCCACCGCATACACCGGTCCGGTGTGGCCTTCCAGGGAGCAGCACAGCCATCCGCTCTCCAAGTCCCAGACCTTCACCGTCTTGTCATCGGACCCAGAGACGGCCCAGCGTCCATCAGCCGTCACCGCTACGGCCCTCACCGGCCCAGTGTGGCCCTCCAGAGAGCGGGTCCACAAGGGGGGCTCGGGGCGGGGGTCCAGCCGGCTGCGCAGCCAGTTCCGCCGTCCCTCCCGCGCCGCCTCGCACAGGCGATGGAGGGGGCCATCGGGGGCGTCCAGCCAGGTGAGATGGTTGTAGAGGGCCGGGAAGAGATAGTCCGGGTGGCGTGCGATGTGGTGCTCCTCCAGGCGCAGCCGCTCCTCAAAGGCGGCCAAGACAGCCCGGCGTTCGGCGTCAGCCTGCGGCCAGCGCGCCAGCGCCAGGCGGTAATCGGCCTCCAGGTCGAAGACGGAGGTCACCCGGCAGCGGGCTTCCAAGAAGTGGAAGTCGGTGAGCAGACCGTAGAGGGCATCCCAGGCACCAGCCCCCATGTGGTGATAGACCAGGTGGTCCCATAGGTAGGGTGTTCCCGGTGGCAGGCGATGCCAGGGCAAGCCCTCCAGATCACTGGTGCGCTCGCCCAGGAGAGATTCCGCACAGGCCAACAGGAAGCGGCGGTGCAGGTCGGGCAGGTCGTCCCGCTGGGTAGCGCGCAGGTAGTCGTGCTGCAAGTCATGCAGGCGCAGGGCGCCGGCTTCGTCCCGGCGGGCCAGGGAGCGGTCCACGAAGGTCGTCACCAAATCGTCGATGTCATCCTCATCCAGGCCCAGCGGCGCCCAGAAGGCGCGCAGGATCGGGAGCGGGATGGCTGCCTCCTCGGGGAAGACCGCCAGGTCCAGGTAGCGCTCGCGGGCGGTTTCGGGCAAAGCTTCCACGCTCACCGCCAGGGCGGCCAACAAGGTGGGATGCTCGTAGCCGGGGAAGAGGGTGCGCAGTTTCTCCAGGTCGGCGGTTCGCAGGCGACGGAGGGCACGCGCCCAACTTTCGGGGTTGCGGCGCACAAAGGCGCCCACCATCGCCAGCGCCAGGGGGAGGTAGCCGCACTCCTGCGCCACGGCGCGGGCCTCCGGCGGCAGGGTCTCCCGCGGCTGCCCGGCCCAATCGGCCAGCAGGGTGAGGGCCTGCTCCTCCGAGAGGACATCCAGCGAAAAGATCTGCGCCCCCAGCGTCTGGAGGATCTCGCTGTTACGGGTGGTGAGCAGATAGCGCGCCCGCGCCCCTGGCGGCAGGCGGGGGAACGCCTCGGCGTGGCGTGCCTCCCACACGTCATCCAGGATGACCAGGCAGGCTTTCTCCGGCAGCGCTTGATTGAGGAAGAGACGCCCCTGCGCCGCGTCCTTGAAGTTCTCCCGCTCGCCGGTCAGGATCAGGTAGAGGTCCTCCTGGCGGGCAGGCAGGTTGGGCTCACGGCCGATGGAGAGCCAGATGATGCCATCGGGGAAAGCAGCCTGCACCTGGAGGTCGTGGGCGAGGGCAGCGGCCAGGACGGACTTGCCGATGCCGCCCATCCCGTGTACGCCGACGATCCCCAAGGGGGCCGTGCTATCCCCCAGCAGGGCCTGACGCAGAGGTGCCAAATACTCCTCGCGGGGCAGGTAGTGGTCCGGTAGCGGCGGGACGTTGTGCATTTTGGCCGCCAGCAGGCGCTGCAGGTCGGCACGCTGGCGGGCATTGAGTGTGATCTTGAGGTCGCCGGTGATGATAACGGCTCCATCGGCCGAGCCGCCGATGGCTACGGCGCGCTCGCCGGTGACCACGGTCGAGGAGGGCTGGGCCAGCGTCCGGCGGATGAGTTCAACATCCGCAGGGGTATAACGCTGTGCCAGCACATTCTCCAGCGCCCGGCGGATGGCCTCGGTGTTCTCGGCGATGCGTTCCAGGGCGCGGGAATCCCAGAGGGACTGCAGGGCCGGCTGCTCGGCCAGTTCGGCCTCCAGCCAGGTCAGGAAGTCGGCGGCGGCGCGGGTGGCATCGGCCAGGCGCGGCCAGGTAGCGGGATCGGGGTAGCTCAGGTGCCGGGCCCAGCGGCGGGCCAACTCGGCCGGGTCGGGGCGACCCCGGCGGGTGAGCAGTTGCGCCAGGATAGGGGCGCCTTCCTGGGTGAGGAAACGTTCGTCAAAGAGCGAGGCGACCAGGTGGGGGTACTGGCGGGCGAAGGCAGTGTAGGCTCTGGCCAGCGCAGTCTGGAAGGCGCGGCGTTGGGGGTCGATGCCCAGCACGGCGCGCACGCGCTCGGCCAGGTCGGTTTCCCGAAGCAGGTAATCAAAGACCGCTTGGGCGACGGCGGCGAGAAGGGGTTCAATCGACATCGCTCACCCTCCCTCAGGGCCGAATGAGCGTTCGCTCGGCGCCACGCCGGACAGATCCTTCGGGCATTCGCCATACTCTGTTCCGCGCGGCCGTTGACTATGAGGGTTCATCTCAAAACGGGTGAAAATGGACGCTAAAGCGCCCTACTTCGAATAGTTCCAGCCTCCAAAGGATTTTGCCCCTCCTGGCCGTCCTTTGGAGCGTGGGAGGGGGTAAGAGGCCGTCGGCCTTCCCTAAGTATGTAAAGCGTGGACGATGCATGGGTTCATCCGGGCTCAGTAAGATTATAAATGGAGAAGGCCAAGGATATCCTCTCGTCCCGTTGAGGGCGCCCTGGGTTGGGATCCGCCCAGCCGGAGGACGGGAGGGACATTCTGGAGATCCCGTTCTGAGGAGGTGAGGCTGGATGGGGATGCGGGAGGAAGGGTTGGTGATCCGGGTCTTGGGGGCGGCCTACGATGTGCAGGGACCGGATGGGGTGGTGCGCTGTGTGTTGCGGGGACGGTTGCGCCGCCGGGCGGATGGCCCGCAGCGCCCGGTGATCGGCGATCGCGTGGCCTTCGAGCGGGTCTCCCCGCGGGAAGGGGCCATCGTGGAGATCCTCCCCCGGCGCACGGCCTTGGTGCGCCGGGAGCCGCTGGACCCGGAGAAAGCCCATGTCATCGCCGCCAACTTGGATCAGATCGTGGCGGTGTTCGCGGCGGTCCCGGAGCCGGATCGGTTCCAAATCGATCGCTATCTGGCGGTGGCGGAGGCCAACGGCCTCTCGGCGATCCTTTGCCTGAACAAGATCGATCTGGTGGAGGATCTTTCATCTTTCCAGGAATCATTCAAGGAATATGAGGCCTTGGGGTATCCCGTCTTATTCACCAGCGCCGTGACGGGGGCGGGCCTCGATGCGCTGCGGGAGCGGCTTCAGGGGAAGATCACCGCCTTCATCGGCCCTTCCGGGGTCGGCAAATCCAGCCTGCTGAACGCCCTGCAGCCGGGGCTGGCCCTGAAGGTCGGGGCCATCAACCCGCGGACCGGGGCCGGGCGCCACACGACGAGCCGCAGCGAGCTGATCCCCTTCGACGGCGGATACCTGGCCGACACCCCGGGCCTGAGGGATATGGGGGTGTGGGGGATCCGGCCCGAGGACCTCGCGGCGTGTTTCCCGGAGATGCGCTCCTATATCGGCCGTTGCGAGTTCTCCGATTGCCTTCACCTCGAGGAGCCCGGCTGCGCCATCCGCCGCGCGGTCGCCCGGGGGAAGATCAGCCGGCGGCGGTATGAGAGCTATCAGCGGATCCTGATCGATCAGCAGGCCGCCTCATCCGCTTAAGGGTTGCGGCCGCCGATGGGCCCAAGCGCTGCGGGGCCGGTTCAGATCTTCCCCCAGCGGGCTCAGCGCCCCACCTCGTACACTCGCACCCCCTCGTTGGCGAAGGCCAGCCGGAGATCCCCGCGCGCGATCAGGATCCCGAACTTCTCGAACCCTTGGGGCGGGTAATACAGGCGCTCGGCGTAGCCGTCCATCACGTAGCGCACGCCGTAGCGGCGCAGGATGTTCATGGCCTCGTCGGGATCCGTGGTTTCGTAGAACCGGTTGACGTCGGCCTCGCGGCGCCGGATCACTGACTCCGGAACCACGGTCCGCTGCTGCCGCTGGTGCCAGTCCCAGCCGAAGACCACGGGAAGCCCCGTGAACATCGCCACCCGGCTGCGCAGCCCCCGGTAGGCCGGGGCGCGGACGGATTCGATCACCACGGGGGTCCCCTCGCTGTGGGCCCGCAGGAACTCGATCGCCTCCCACTCCTGGCGCACCGGGTAGCGGACCCCCATCTCGTCGGCGATGGCCTTTTCCATAAAAGCAAAGCCGTCCAGGGTGGGGCCTACGGAGGGATCCCATCGGTCATACAGCCGGGCGCGGGTGGCCAAGATAGGGTAGAGCAGAGCGGCGCCGAGCAGGACGGCGAAGAGGCCATGCCAAAAGGCGCGGAGGGAGGAGGCCCACCGCCGGGCCGCCCCTTCGATCTCCACGACCGCCACCGCGGCGGCGACCGCCCAGAGGAACCACACCTGGAGGTAGAACTTGAAGACCGTGTTCATCCGGCCGATGTCGCCCCGGAGCACGAGGAGCTCCACACCCAAGGTGAGGGCAGCCGCCCCGGCGATCCACAGCCAGAGCATCCGGCGCTCCGGGATCTGGTACGGACGCAGGAGGAGGGCGGCGCTGATCAGCATCATCGGGACGGCCGCCCAGGCGACCGGGGCCAGCCGCCCCCCGAGGAGCCAAAGGCCCGCGCCCAGGACGGCGGCGAGGACCCATCCCGCCATCCCCAGGGGATCCGTCCGCCATCCCGCACCGATCCACCGGAGCAGCCGTCGGGCCTCCCGTAAGAGGAGCACGCCGATTGGCACTAAGAACAAGCCGTGTAACAACAAATACGTATCCAGCGGCGTGCGATCCCCCCTCCACCACTCAAAGGACGTGTAGGCGGTGGCGTAGTGGGCCAGATAGGGAAGGAAGAACAGGGCGCCCAAGCCCACGAAGGCGGCGCACCGGGCGATCCACCCCTCCATCCCTCGCCACGACCGGAAATCCCCTCGGCCCCACGCGTTCAGGGTGAGGGCGGCGAGGCCCAGGAGCAGATGGGTGGGATAATCCCAGGTGTTGGTGGGCCGCAGGGCGCCCACGAGCAAGGCCCCCAGGGCGAGGGCCAGGATCCCCGAGGGCTCTCCCCAGCGCGGCCGGCGGAGCCACGCCAGCCCGATCAACAGGGCGGCCAGCTGGAGGGGGAAGGCCAACATATGGGCGTGGAGGTCGGCGTACAGGAACGTGAAATAGGGGAACTCGGTGATCGGCGTGACGTCCCGATCGGGGATCATGCGGGTCGGGTTCCAATACCACCACTCGATGCGGGCGGGGAGATCCGCCTCTCCGGTGAGGACCTCCCACATCCCCCGGAGGGTATCCTGGGGGGAAGGGGCGCTGGCGCCGGCGGCCTGCGCGCCCACCTCGCCGAAGAGATCCAGCAGGAGTTTCGCCTCCCCCAAGTTCCCCACCCCCACCGCGAACAACGCGGCCAGCAGGCCGGCGGCGATCGCCTTTTTCCCATGGCGGGGCCACCGCGCCACAGCGAGATGGGCGCCGACGGCGAAGGCGCCCACCGCGGTGAGGGCGGCGAGGGTGGGGATCGCCGCGTTGTAGGCGTAGCGGACGTCGAAGCCGAGCAGCTTCATCGGCGCGCCGATGATCACATAACCGAAATAGTAATAGTTGATGTAGCCCCCGGAAAACCATGGGTCATAAGGGGGGAAGCGCAGCGAGCGGATGGTCGCCAGCAGATAGGAGAGGTTCATCGGCTTCTCGCCGCCCATCACCGGATGCCACAGATCGGGATGTCCCAGACGGATCAACAGCCAGAGGGCGAAGGTCCCCAGGAACACCCCCGCCTCAACCCACCCGAGGGGATGATGCAAGGCCTCGCGGATCGTCGACCGGACGCGGGGCCACAGCAGGGCATCGATGACCAGGCCGAGGAGCAGCGTGAGGGCCATCGATGGGCGTGTGAAGTCCATAACCCCGACGCTGGCCAGCAGCCAGGGGAAGAAGGCAAACAGCAACGGGCCGAGGAGCTGGGCCAGGGCGTAGCCCCGATCGGCCAGCGCGGGGAACGCCCAGGCCGTGAGGGGCCAGGCCCATCCCCCAAGCAGCAGGAAGAAGAGCAGCCACACCACGACCCCCAGGAGCGGCCAGCGGTTCAGGGGGTTCTCCGGCGGGAAGATCGCCCGGTAGGTGGAAGCCGTCTGCTGGCGCGCCCATACCGAGGGGTCCAGCATCAGGAGGCGGCGGGCCTGGGTGTACTCGCGCGGCGTCTGTCGGATCACCTGGCTGAGGTCCACCGCCTCTAGGACCGAACGGGCCTGCGCGAGGGAGAAATCCGGACGCTTGCGGAAGATCCAGACCGGCGGATGGTCGTAAACGCTGAAGGCCTCCTCCGCGCCCCAGAAGGGCTCTTCGAACCCCAGGGGCGGGAGGTTGAAGCCGATCCGGCCGCCGATGTCGTCGATCTCCAGCGGCCCGAGGCGGGGCTTGACGTGGAAGGCCGCCGCGAGCTCGAAACCCAGCCGGCCCTCGAAGAGGGCGCGGTAATAAGCGGTGGTCATCGGGTAGCGCAGGGGGAGACGGGGGATCGACCAGACCAGGCGCTGGCTGGAGAGGACGATCCAGTCGGCGCGCGCCAGCCACTCCAGCGCCCGCGCCCGTTTCTCCTCGGTGTCCTCGTCATACCAAGCCATCTCCAGACCCTGATACATCCAGAAGGCGTCCCGTCCCTCCAACCGCAGCGGCAGGCCATCATCCCAGTGCTCGTTGGCGATCACGGAGGAAGCGAGAAGGATCGGTGTCCCCTCCGCGCGCAGGCGCACGACATAGGATCCGGGGGGCAGCGAGACGGGCTCCGGCAAGGAGACGCGGACGGGATCCCCGTCCGGATGGCGGGGGTTCGCTGGGGGGATCACGCGGACCTCGAGCCGCCGCTCGCCTTCCGGGGTCTCCAGCGATACATAGAGCGCCCCGGGGGGATCGCCCAGGGCGCGCAGGTGGGGGATCTCGACCCCGATGACGGTTAAGGAGGGGATGGAGTCGACCGGCAGCGCCAGCTCGCGCTCCACCTGGATCCGGTTGGCCAGCGAGAGCGGATATTGCGGACGGTTGGGATCCGGCCGCAGCAGCGTCACCGCGCTGGGGACGTGGGCGTAGAGCCAGCGGGAGGCGGCCACCCGGGAGACCGGCTGTCGGTAGATCTCTACGAAGGCCCACGCCCATAGGGCGGTGCCCAACAACGTCCCGGCGATCCCGATGGCGGCGAGCCAGCGCCCGGCCGGGCCTCGGATCCCCCGAAGCTGGAGCAGGCCCCATGCGGCGGTCAGGGCCAGCGTCGGGTAAATCGGGAGGAAGTAGCGCATGGATTTCACCCACTGGGTCCCCATATACAGGAAATAGCCACCGGCCCAAAGCCAGATCAGCAGCCATCCTACCGCCACGGGGTCCAACGGAAGGGGGCCGTTGCGTGCCCCCAGCCGACGTCGGAGCGCCCATCCTCGGCCCAGCCATGCGATCCACGCGACGGCGCCGAAGGGGAGGCCCATTCCCCACAGCACCATGTTTTTGAGGGGGAAGAGGATCGGCGCGCGGTCCGTCCACTGATGGCCGGGCGGATAATCGATCTCCCCGCTGATCAGCGCCTGGATCTCGCGCATGTTCGCCAGCCAGCGGGGGTCAGGGGTCAGCCACCCGGCGAAGGCATAGGGCATGCCGATCCGGAAGGCGAGGGCCGCAGTAAGCCCGGCGACGATCCACGGCCCCCAGCGCCGGGGCTCCGCTCGGGCACCGATCAGGGCGGCCAAGGCCATGAGGGGCAGGAGGGGCCAGAGATTGATCCGGGAGGCCATCGCAGCTCCAGCCATCGCCCCTGTGAAGACCGCGGTGGGGTAGAGGGAGGCCGGATGCCCGCCCTGGGTCTTCCCCTCCGCCGTTCGGCGGATCATCCGCACAAGCCCCAGCAGGGCAGCGGTGCTGAAGGCCGTCGCCCATGTGTCGGTGGTGTAGAAGTGGGCCTGTTGGATGTGCATCACGCTGAAAGCGATCAGCGCGGCGGCCAGCAACGCACCCCCCGTCCCCATCAGCTCCTGCCCGATCAGGAAAGTGAGGAGCACGACCCCGGCGTCCAGCAAGGCCGAGAGGGCGCGGCCCAGCAGGGTGATCTCGTTGTAGCCGAGGGCGGTGCCGGTGTCGAACGGGCAGCGATCCGGCGTGCGGCGGCAGAGGCCGGTGAGGAGCTCCCCCACGCCGCGGGTCAGGGTGATGGGGAGATCCCCATAAACGAAGAACCCGTAGCCGCGGTTATAGGGGTTGAGGGGGGAACGGGCCGAATCGAAGTATTCGGCCAGGCTGCGGGGCCATGCCAAAGCCTCGGTGACCATTGTGAGGAAGCGCTCGTCGGGATGCAGGTGCTGGCTCTCATCCCAGTTCAGCCCGATCGTCCGCAAGTGAAGAGCCACAATCAGGAGAGCGGCCAGCGCAAGGGTCGTCCCCAGCGCCCGAATCTGGGTGCGGTGCGGCCTGATCACGCCCATTGTGTATGAACCCCTCGATGGGATTTTTGCTCGTAGCAGGGCGCTTGAGCGCCCGTTTTCTTCTTGCCAACATCCGTTGCGGTTCTTCGGTTTCCTCTGGCGTCTGATGGCGAGAATGGCCTTTCACGCGCTACCTGGCGGGTGGGGAACTGCTCTTTGTCCGGCGCTTGGGACGGGCACTGAAGCGCCCTACTACGAACATGGCTTTTGTGCGCATGTAGGGCGCTTGGGCGCCCGTTTAATGTTTGTGAACACGGGGTATGAGCCTTCGGTTCCCTTGGGCGTCAGATGGGGGGGAGCGCCTTTCGCAGGCCATCCGGCCCAGGGAGGCTCATCCTCCCCCTAATGTCTATAACGGGCATCGAAGCGCCCGTTCTTTCCAATTGCCGACCATGGTAATCTAAATCGCCGTTGCATGAGGATCGCGGATCCTTAAAATTCGGACGGCCAAAGAGAAAGTTGGCTGCCCCCCGGGAGCTCTATGATGTATATTACCCTCTGATGTTCCTAGTGATGTGCGAGCTGTTGGGAGAGCAGAGGATGTGTTCTGGAGATAGGCCCGGCGATTGATGTAAGAGGTTTGGGCATTACCTTGCATCTGTCAAAATCCTTAACCACGGCAGGGTCAAGCGGCATGGCGCGCATCGTCATTGACATCACGGCCGCGGTGCGACAGGGGGCGGGGATCGGGCGCTACGCTCGGGAGCTGACCCGTGCGGTGCTGAAGGCGTTTCCCCAGCACCGCTACACCCTGTTCTATGCGGGACCGGTCCGCTTCCCCCCGACGTGGGCGGATGCCCCGCACGTACGCCTGCGGGCGACCCCCCTGCCGGAGCGGGGCATGGTCTGGCTCTGGCACCGCTTGCGCGTTCCGTTCCCTTTGGAGGCGCTCACAGGGCCGGCGGATCTGGTGTATTCCCCGGATTTCCTGCTCCCGCCGACGCTGCCCGGGCGGCGGACGCTGCTGACCGTCCACGATCTTTCCTTCGAGATCATGCCGGAAACCCTGCCGGAGCCCCTGGTGGCCTATCTGCGGCGGAACGTCCCCCGTGCGGTGCGCCGGGCCACCCACATCCTGGCGGATTCGGAATCCACCCGACGGGATCTCATCCGCCTCTGGGGGGTCTCCCCGGAGCGGATCACGGTGCTCTACAGCGGCGTCGATCCGCGCTTCCGCCCCATCGAGGATCCGGAGGAACAGGCACGGGTTCGGGCCCGTTACGGGCTGGGATCGTGGCCGTTTCTGCTCACCGTCGGGACGGTGCAGCCGCGCAAGAACTACCCGCGTCTGATTGAGGCCTTTGTGGCCTTGGTCCGCGAGGGGGTTTTCCCGGAGGGCCACTTGGTCATCGTCGGCGAGGAAGGTTGGAAGGCCGAGAGCACCTTCGAGGCCATCCGGCGCTCCGGGATGGCGGAGCGGATCCACCGGCTGGGCTTCGTGGCCGATGAAGATCTGCCGGTGTTGTATTCCATGGCTACGGCCTTCGTTTTGGTCTCCCGGTATGAAGGCTTCGGCCTGCCGGCCCTGGAGGCGATGGCCTGTGGAGCCCCCGTGGTGGTTTCGCGGACCTCATCGCTGCCGGAGGTGGTGGGCGAGGCGGGGGTTCAGGTGGACCCCGAGTCGGTGGAAGAGATCGCGCGGGGTCTTCGCGTGGTGTTGACCGATCCCGAGCGTCGATCCGCCTTGCGGGCGGCGGGCTTGGAGCGGGCGCGCCAATTCACTTGGGAGGCAGCGGCCCGGCGGTGGGGCGAAATCGTGGAAGCGCTCCTTGCCCATTGAGGGTTGAGGCGCGATGATGAGGAGAGGAGATCCCTTATGATGCGACGCGCGTTCGTGTTGAGCGGTGGCGGCAACCGGGGCCCGCTTCAGGTGGGCGCGCTGCGGGCGCTGTTGGAGCGCGGGGTCGAGCCGGACTTCCTGGTGGGCACCTCGGCCGGGGCCATCAACGCGGTGGCCTTCGCCGTGGATCCGACGTTGGGCGGTGTGGAGCGTCTGGCGGCCGCCTGGCGTCGCGTCCGCCGCGCCGATATCTACCCCGGCAACCTCCTCACGATCCTCTGGCGTCTCCTGACGCATCAGGACAGCCTGTTCAGCGGATCCGGGCTGCGCCGGGTTCTGGAGGCCCATCTCCCTCCGGGCGTTCGCACCTTCGGGGATCTTCAGCGGCCATGCTATGTCACCGCCGCGGACCTGCGCACGCAGCGCCTCATCCTCTTCGGGGAAGATCCCTCCGCGCCGCTGCTGGAGGCGGTCCTGGCCAGCGCCAGCGTCCCGGTGATTCACCCCCCGGTGCGCTTTCGGAACATGCAGCTGGTCGACGGCGGGGTCGTGGCGGTCGTGCCGATCACGATCGCCGTCGAGAAGGGCGCGGAGGAGCTTTACGTGCTGGACCTCAGCTTCAGCCCGCAGGTTCTTCCGCCGCGGCGCGGGCTGGCGGAGATCGCAATGACCGCTTATCAGACCACATTGAGCGAACAAACCCTGGACGATCTGTACGATGCGCTGCAATCCCCTGTGACGGTTCATCATGTTTGCCTGACCGCCTTTCGCGAGATCTCGTTTCTGGATTTCTCGAAGACGGAGCAGATGTTGGAAGCGGGCTATGAGGCGATGCGGCGTTATCTGGACGATCCCCGGCCGAACCAGGTCTGCGAGGCGACCGCCGAAGGGATCCGGGTCCTGGCCGCTCAGGCCGTCCCCGGCGGTGGCCGCTGCTACACCCCTCCACGCCGTCGGCGGCTTCTCCAGATGACCGCGCCGAAAGGGTAGGGGAGACTGTTCACGAGTCGGTTCGTGGGGGTGCGGGTGCAAACGCCCTGTTTTGGCAAGACGCCTCGCCGGCTCCTTGCGCGCCTTTTAGGGCTGAGGGGCGCCCTCGGCGGCCCTCGCCCCCAACGGATGAAGCGCTCGCCTATCCATGCTCAACGGAAGGAGGGTCGCATGGCTTACATCGCCGTGGATCTGGGAGGAACGAACATCCGAGCGGCCCGATGCGCTGAGGATGGACGGATCCTCGCTCGCGCGCAGACCCCGACACGGCCTGAGGAGGGGGTCGAGGCGGTGATCGCCCGCATCATCGGGGCCATCGAAGCGGTCTGGACCGATGAGGAGCCCGTGGAGGCCATTGGGGTGGGCGCTCCCGGTCCCCTGGATCCGCAAACAGGGGTCGTGCTCACCGCTCCCAACCTGGGCTGGGAGAACGTCCCTCTGGCGGATCGGCTCCGAGAACGATTTCGCGTGCCATGCTTCGTGGGCAACGATGCGAACCTGGCCGCCCTGGGGGAGTGGAAATATGGGGCGGGCCGTGGCCACGAGCATCTGGTGTATTTGACGATCAGCACCGGCATCGGCGGCGGGGTGATCACCCACGGTGTGTTGCTCGAAGGCGCCCATGGGTTAGGGGCGGAACTGGGCCATATCGTCCTGGAGGCTCGAGAGGGCCCGCGTTGCGGATGTGGGCGAACCGGGTGCCTGGAGGCTTTGGCCTCCGGAACCGCCATCGCCCGGATGGCCCGGGAGGCATGGGCCCGTGGGGAGCCGGTTCCATGGCCGGATCCCTCCGCGGTCACGGCGGCGGACGTCGCCGAGGCCGCCACCCAGGGGGATCCGGTGGCGGCCGTCATCATGGATCGGGCCGCGTTCTACTTGGGGGTGGGGATCGCCAGCTTCTGGCACATCTTTAACCCCACCTTGATCATCCTGGGCGGCGGGGTGATGAAGACCGGGGATTGGTTTCTGGAAAAGATCCGCGCATATGCACGAGATCGCGCGATGACCTCCGATTACATCACGCCCATTGTCCGAGCCGCTTTGGGGGATGATGTGGGGGTACTGGGGGCGTTGGCTTACGCCCAGATGCGCCTCCCCCTCTCCAAGGCCCTTTGAGATGTGATTTGCTTCGCAGGATACGAGCCGCCTTCAGCGGCCCCAGCCCCCAAAGGGTTGTTTCTCCCCCCTCCCCGCAGCCCAAAGGGGCGCGGGGAGGGGTCATCTCGTCTTCCCCATTGCGTACACAAACGCAAAGATGGAAGAAGCGCCACCCCACTGATCCCCAAAGCGGATCAAGCGTTAGGGCCGCTGTGGCTTTTATTCCCCCTTTTGCAGTTCCCGTTGGAGCTTTTCCCACTCCTCCGGGGTGTTGATATTGCGCCAGGACCGACCCTCCGGGTCGATGGCCCGCCAGTCCGAGGGTGGGATGTAGCGCACCCGCACGGCCGGGTAGAAGGCGATCACCGCCCGTTGCTGACAGGCCATCGCGGAAGCGATCGCGTTGAGGCAGGAAACCCGGTACATCGCATGCAGCGGCTCGGGGCGTCCCTGTTCATCGATCAAGACGACGGCGTCGGCGCCCGCTCGCTGGTCGAACAGCCACTGGACCACCCGCGGATCGACCAAAGGCATATCGCAGGCCGTGGCGAAAACCCACTCGTAGCGGGCGCCCAACAGCCCGGACCACAACCCGCCTAACGGGCCGACGGGAGGCGAGGGATCTAAGATGAGTCGGACGGGGAGATCCTGGAAGGGCTCGACGTTCGGGGCGATCAGGAGGACATCATCGGAGATCTGATGGAACCGCTCGATGAGATCCACGATCAAAGGGCGCCCCTTCCATTCCAGAAAGGCTTTGTTCCGTCCCATCCGGCGGCTCTGGCCGCCGGCAAGGATCGCCACACTATACATAGCGCCCTCCTTCTTCCTTCAGCTCCCTGGAATGCTGCACTTGTGGGAGGCCCAACATCCCGAGGGCCGGGGCGCTTTCGAAGCGCCGCCCATCTGGGATGCCTCCTTGCGTCTAACGAAGAAAGGGCGCCCATGGATTACCGGCACAGCAATGATCCCAAGCACGCGCATCCCTCCTCAGGCCACGAAACGGTGCCGGATTTGGGATCCTATGAGAGGCGGCCATTCCATCCGATAATGGTCGTTTTTTCTTCGTGGTGGGCGGACCACCGAAGGCGGCCCGCCCACCACGAAGAAACCGATCGCCCTACGGAAAAGGTGGCCACCCTTTGACAGGTCGGCATGGTTTTCTCTATAGTAGAGTATATCCGCTTGTGAGGAGGGGAACGATGTTTGGACGATCGAAGCCAGAGAAGACACCAGCGGCGCCCAAGCCAGCAAGCCCGGGCATGCCGGTGGAGACGGTGTTAGGCCCCACGTGTGTGGTCAAAGGCGTTCTTCAGGGAGATGGAACCATTCGCGTGGAGGGGATCTTCGAGGGCTCGATGGAGATCAGTGGGAACCTCATTATTGGCGAAAACGCTCGGATCCGGGCAGAGGTGCGGGCCACCAATGTCTCGGTGGCGGGCATGTTGATCGGGAAAATCCATGCCTCCGGTCGCGTGGAGATCCTCTCAAATGGGAAGGTGTGGGGCGAGATCAATGCAGGTTCCTTGGTCATCGATGAGGGAGGTTACTTCCGAGGCCAGTCGGTCATGCCGGGGGCTGAGCCTGAATTCCCGATGCTGGAGCCCCCTCGTTCCGAGGGGGCGGAGCGGACAGGTCAGGTGATCGATGTCCGCCCCCGCGAGGATACGCAAGAGGCGTAGATGGCTCATCGAAAGGCACGTTGGGGATCTGGCGGCAGGCCATTGAGGCACCCTCGGGTTCCCGACCCCCTTTTCCTCTGAACGCTATGAACAAGCGCCGACGATGGGATCGCCTTCGCAGGAGGGAAAGCGATGCCCGTGGTTGCCGTAGTGGGTGCGTTATGGGGCGATGAGGGGAAGGGCCACATCGTCGATTACCTGAGCCAAGAGGCGGAGATCGTGATGCGCGTGCAAGGCGGGGACAACGCGGGCCACACGGTGGTCAACGAACATGGAACCTTCCGCCTTCATTTGGTGCCGTCAGGTGTCTTCCACCCCGGAACGGCATGCATCATCGGCGCGGGAACGGTGGTGAATCCGGATACGTTGCTCCAGGAGCTGGCAGAGCTGGAGGCCGCCGGGGTGGATACGTCCCGGGTGTGGATCTCCGACCGCGCCCACCTGGTCTTCCCCTATCACCGGCAGCGGGACGAGCTGGAGGAACGGGGCCGGGGCGATCGACCTCTCGGCACCACCCGCCGTGGGATCGGCCCGGCCTACAGCGACAAAGCGGCCCGCATCGGACTGCGTATGGGCGACTTGCTGTATCGGGATTGGCTCCACCAGCGTCTACGGCAGGCCCATACAGCGATCTCCGCGCGCATCGCGGCGTTGGGCGGAGAGCCGCCCTCCCTGGAGGAGCTGATCGCCCGCTGCGAGGCGTGGCGGGAGCAGTTGAAAGACCGGATTGTGGACACAATCCCCTTGCTTCAGGATGCCCTCCGACGGGACGCGCGCATCCTCCTGGAAGGTCAGCTGGGGGCGATGCGGGATCTGGATTGGGGCATCTATCCGTATGTGACGTCTTCGAACACGCTAGCTGGCTACGCCGCTGTAGGGGCCGGGATCCCTCCCCAGGCCATCCGGGAGGTGATCGGGGTGGTGAAGGCCTTCGCCACCGCCGTCGGCGAGGGCCCATTGATCACAGAGGTTCACGGGGAACTGGCGGAGCGCTTGCGCCGGGGCGGGCCGCGGGAGGGCTGGGAGTTCGGGGCGACGACCGGCCGCCCTCGCCGGTGCGGCTGGCCGGACGGTGTGGCCCTGCGGCACGCGGCATGGTTGAACGGCTTCACCGCTCTGGCGGTGACCAAACTGGATGTGCTGGACGGGCTGGAGGAAATCCAGCTCTGCGTCGGCTATCGCCTGCCCTCCGGAACGATCCTCACTCATGTCCCGAACACCCCAGTGCTCGAACATGTGACCCCGGTCTATGAGCGCCTGCCGGGGTGGGCAGGTCCTACCTCCGCCGCCCGCTCCTGGCAGGAGCTCCCCGAGGCCGCGCGAGCCTATCTCCGCCGCCTATCGGAGCTGGCCGGCGCCCCCGTGCGCTACATATCCGTCGGCCCGGGGCGGGATCAGATCCTCGCGGTGGACGGACGATCCGGCTGATGAGGGGCACCCAAAGGGGCCGGCGCCAGGTCCGCTCTTAGTGCTTTGCCCGTTTTTTAAATTTGGGGTTTTCGGGGGCTGGGCCGGGGTCATCGGTCTTTCCCATTGCGCGCCCCAAAAACAAAATGGGATGCGCATCGTTCGTATGGGATCCCCTTTATGAGCGCTCGGGCTCTCTGCGGAGGGAGATAGAGATGTTCACCCACGAGACCTACCTCTCTCCTTTCACCTGGCGCTATGGCAGCGCGGAGATGCGGCGGATCTGGTCGGAGGCCCATCGCCGTTGGTTGTGGCGGCGGGTGTGGATTGCGCTGGCGCGGGCCCAGATGGCCGCGGGCCTGGTTCGTCCAGAGCAGCTGATGGACCTGGAGGCCCACGCGGAGGAAATCCGATTGGAGCGCGCGGAGCAGATCGAGGCCGAGATCGGCCACGATCTCATGGCCGAGCTGTTGACATTCGCGGAGCAGGCGCCGCAAGGCGGCCCTGTGCTCCACCTGGGCGCCACATCGGCAGATATTGAGGACAACGCGGATGCCATTCGTCTGCGGGAGGCCCTGGGCTTGATCCAGGAGCGCCTGCGCGAAGTCCTGCATGCCCTGGCGGAAGCCATCGAGCGCTGGGCCGATGTCCCTTGCATGGCCTGGACCCATCTCCAGCCGGCGGAGCCGACCACGGTGGGCTATCGCCTGGCCCTCTACGCCCAAGATCTGCTCGAGGATTGGGAGGAGATCGCCCGGTGCCGGGCGGCCGTTCGCGGGAAGGGTTTCAAAGGGGCGGTGGGCACCCGGGCTTCTTACGCGGTGTTGCTGGATGGGAGCGGGTGCTCTGCAGCGGAGATGGAGGCGCGGGCGATGGCGGAACTGGGCCTGGAGGCCTTCCCGGTGGCCGGCCAGATCTATCCTCGCAAGCAGGATTGGCGGGTTCTGAACGCCCTGGCCAGTTTAGGGCTCTCGCTCTACAAGCTGGCCTTCGACCTGCGCCTGCTCCAGTCCCCGCCCTTCGGCGAGTGGTCGGAGCCCTTCGGCCTCCGCCAGGTGGGCTCCTCCGCCATGCCCTTCAAGCGCAACCCGGTCCTCGCCGAGCGGATCAACGCCCTCGCCCGTTACCTCGGGGCGTTGCCCCTGATGCTGTGGGAGACCGCTGCCCACTCCCTCCTGGAGCGCACTTTGGATGACTCGGCGATCCGACGCATCGTGCTGCCGGAAGCTTTCCTGGCCGCCGACGAGATCCTCCGCCTGGCGCTGCGGATCCTACGGGGCTTAGAGATCCACGAGGAGGCGCTGCGGCGGAACCTGGAGCGTTACGCCCCCTTCGCCGCCCTGGAGCCGATCATGATGATGGCGGCCCGGGCCGGCGCCGATCGTCAAGCGCTCCATGCCCGCCTTCGGGAGCACGCGATGGCCGCATGGGAGGCTGTCCGATCCGGCGCCCCTAATCCCTTACCGGAGCGCCTCGCGGGCGATCCGGAGGTCACCCGGTGGGTCCCCCCCGAAACCCTTCAAAGCCTGCTGGAGGTCCACCGGCATATCGGCGACGCCCCCGAGCGGGCGCGGGCGATGGCCCTGGAGATCCGAAGGATCACGGCCCGGTAGGGGCGCCCGATGAGGGCAGGCGCAAGGCCTCCCCCTACCGATGCCTTCCCTTGTAGGCCCCCTGCGGGGGCGATATAATCCCGATGGGGGTTGGAGGGCCGGGTTATTGGTGATCAGGCATCCGAACGCCTCAGCGGAACCTCAAATTAGGAGCGCGATGGAGCGTTTCCAGCTGGTTGCGCCGTTTGAGCCCACCGGGGATCAACCCCAGGCCATCGAGAAGCTGGTGGATGGCCTCCGCAAGGGCTATCGCTATCAAACGCTGCTGGGGGCCACCGGTACGGGGAAGACCTTCACCATCGCCCATGTCATCGCCCAGGTCCAGAAGCCCACCTTGGTCATCAGCCATAACAAGACGTTGGCCGCGCAGCTCTACGCGGAGTTCCGCGAGTTCTTCCCCCACAACGCGGTGGAATATTTCGTCAGCTATTACGATTACTACCAGCCGGAGGCCTACATCCCCCAGACGGACACCTACATCGAGAAGGAGACCAGCATCAACGAGGAGATCGAGCGCCTGCGCCTGGCGGCCACCCAGGCCCTGTTCACCCGGCGGGACGTCATCATCGTGGCCTCCGTCTCCTGTATCTACGGGATCGGTAACCCTCATGACTGGGGCCAGGTGGTCATCCGCCTGCAACGCGGCCAGGTCCGCCGCCGCGATAACCTGTTGCGCCACCTCGTGGACATCCAGTACACCCGCAACGATGTGGATTTCCGCCGGGGGACCTTCCGGGTGCGCGGGGATACCGTCGATGTCTTTCCCGCCTATCAGGACACCGCCTTACGAATCGAGTTCTGGGGGGATGAGATCGACCGCCTGGTGGAGTTCGATCCCCTCACTGGGGAGGTCCTTCGCTTACATGAACAAGTGGAAATCTACCCCGCCAAGCACTTCGTGACCCCCGAGGAGAAGCTGCGCCGGGCCATCGAAGCGATCGAACAGGAGCTCCACGAGCGGCTGGAGGAGCTGCGGGCCCAGGGCAAGCTCCTGGAGGCGGAGCGCCTGCGCCAGCGCACCCTCTATGACCTGGAGATGCTCCGCGAGGTCGGGTACTGCCACGGCATCGAGAACTACTCCCGCCATCTGGACGGGCGGGCACCGGGGGAGCCCCCTTGGACCCTGCTGGATTACTTCCCCGACGATTTCCTGGTGGTGATCGATGAGTCCCACATGACGATCCCTCAGCTTCGGGGGATGTATCACGGTGATCGCTCTCGGAAGGAAACACTGGTGGAATACGGCTTCCGGCTCCCTTCGGCCCTCGATAACCGCCCGCTCACCTTCGAGGAATTCGAGCAGCGGGTCCGCCAGGTGATCTTCATGTCTGCCACCCCAGGGCCTTATGAGCTAGAGAAATCGGAGCAGGTTGTGGAACAATTGATCCGCCCGACGGGCATCTTGGACCCGGTGGTGGAGGTCCGGCCGACCAAGGGCCAAATCGAGGATCTCGTCGGCGAGATCCGCCGGCGCGTCGCCCGGGGCGAGCGGGCGCTGGTGACCACCCTCACCAAGCGCCTGGCGGAGGAGCTGGCAGACTACCTGAACGAAATGGGGATCCGCACCCACTATCTCCATGCCGATATCGAGACCCTGGAGCGCGTGGAGATCCTTCGGGATCTGCGGTTAGGGGTCTACGATGTGGTGGTGGGGATCAACCTGTTGCGGGAGGGGCTGGACCTTCCGGAGGTCTCGCTGGTGGCGGTGCTGGATGCGGACAAGGAAGGCTTCCTGCGGAGCGAGACGGCGTTGATCCAGACCATCGGACGGGCCGCCCGCCATGTGAACGGGACGGCCATCCTCTACGCCGATACGATCACGGAGTCCATGCGTCGGGCCATCGAAGAGACCAACCGGCGCCGGGCGATCCAGGAGGCCTACAACCGGGCCCATGGGATCGAGCCGCGCTCGATCGTCAAGGCGGTGCGGGATCTCACCGATCGGGTTCGGGAGATGGTGGCGGAGGAAGCGGGGACGCCCGGACGGCCGCCGGCGATGCCGAAGGATGAGCTCCAGCGCCTGATCCGCGCCCTGGAGAAGGAGATGAAGCGGGCCGCCCAGGCCCTCGAGTTTGAGAAGGCCGCCGCCTTGCGAGATCAGATTTTCGAGCTGCGGGAGCAGCTTCGAATGATCGAGCTGGCGGAGACCCCGCCGGAAGCGCGGCTCCGCCGGTTGGTCGAGCTGGAGCCGATTGTGGAAGAAGCGCTGGAAGAGGGGGAGGCCGTTCCAGCGAGGCCAGCCTCCCCCTCGGGGCGACGACGAGGTCGCTCTTCCCATCGGAGGTGAATCGACCCCACGGGAGGGATCCGGCCTGCCTCTTTGGGCCATTGCCTTGCTCGCTGATCTGCTCTTCCCCTGGTCTGGCGGTTGGAATGTTCGTCTGATTCCCGTTGGAT
Organism: Thermoflexus sp.; assembly: GCF_042408365.1. Taxonomy (GTDB): domain Bacteria; phylum Chloroflexota; class Anaerolineae; order Thermoflexales; family Thermoflexaceae; genus Thermoflexus. The sequence continues at coordinate 12,503 of NZ_JBHOQJ010000017.1, read as the reverse complement.
CACTCGTGCGAAGCAGCGACCATGGGGCGTTCCAAGCAAGTGATGATTATCTATAATCCAGCTGCCGGCCCGCGGGATATGCTGCGGGAGATCCAGGCGGTGGCTCACAGATGGGAGGAGCGAGGGTGGTCTGTCCTCATGCGGGTGACGGAAGGCCCGGGGATGGCCACCGACTTCGCCCACGAGGCCGCCCTGGAGGGGTTCGACTGGGTGATCGCTGCGGGCGGGGATGGCACGGTCAACGAGGTCGCCAACGGGCTGGTGGGGATGCCCGCCGCCCTGGGCGTTCTGCCCATCGGGACCGGCAACGTCTGGGCCCGACAGCTGGGCCTTCCGGTTTACCCCTTGGTTCATCCGCTTCGGATCCAGATCGCCGCCCATTTGCTGGAAGCCGCCCGGGAGCATGTGATCGATGTCGGGCGGGCGAACGGCCGTTATTTCCTCCTGTGGGCGGGCATCGGGCTGGATGCGCAAGTTGCGCGGCACATGGAACCCCGCACCCGGAACACGAAACGCCTGGGCGCGATCGCTTACTTGATCGCTGCGGCCATGATCGCTAAGGATTTCCCGGCCATGCGAGCCACGGTGATCGTCGATGGCCGTCGTCGGGTGAAGGGGCGCACCCTGGTGGTCCTGGTGGCCAATGCCCAGCTCTATGGGGGGCTGGTCCGCATCGCCCCACAGGCGGTGCTGGACGATGGCTATCTCAACATTTGCGTGTTCCGGGGGATGGGGTTGCCGTGGGCGGTCCGGCATTTCTTCAATGTGTTCGGCGGACGCCACTTGCAGGATCCGGCGGTTAAGTTCTTTGTCGGGCGTCGCGTCGTCGTTGAAACCCGTCCCGTTGTCCCGGTTCAGGTGGATGGGGAGCCTATCGGCTACACCCCCATGGTTTTTGAGATCGTCCCTCACTCGCTTCGGGTCCTGGTCCCCCCAACGGCCCCAGCGGATCTGTTTCAGGCTGCTTCTCCCGCTAAGGGAAACGAGCGCTGAAGCGCCCCCTCCATCCGAGAAACAAAAATGGAAGGAGCGCTACTCCACGTCCTCTGAACGGAGCTCTATCTCTGCGCCGAGGGCCTGCATGGTCTCCACAAAACCGGGGAAGCTGTCGCTGATGCACGCCGCATCCTCAACGATCGTTTCCCCTTGGGCGATCAGCCCAGCGACGGCCAGGGCCATCGCGAGGCGGTGATCCCCGCGGCTGTGGACCACCGCGCCGCGCAGCGGGGTCGGTCCATGGATGGCGAAACCATCCGGGCGTTCCTCGATCCGGGCGCCCATGCGCCGGAGCTCCTCGGCCAGCGCGGCGATGCGATCGCTTTCTTTCACCCGCAGCTCGGCTGCGTCGCGAACCTGGGTGAGGCCCTCGGCCTGGGTCGCGACCACGGCGAAAATTGGGAACTCGTCGATCATGCGGGGGACCAGGGGGCCGGAGACTTCGACGGCTTGCAGGCGAGAGGCGGCGATCGCGCTTAGGCGCCCCACGGGCTCCCCACCGGTTTCGCCTTCCGGGCGCACCCGGATCGGCGCGCCCATCGCCTGCCATGCTTCCACCCACCCCAGGCGGGTGGGATTCAGGAGGACGTTGAGGATCTCCACCTCCGAGCCCGGGATCACCAGCGCCGCCGCGATCAGGAACGCCGCCGAGGAGGGATCGCCCGGGATGTTGAGGGAGATGGGGAGCAGCCGCTGCGCCGGATGGATCGTGATGGAGCCTCCGTCTCGCTCCAGGGAGGCCCCCATGGCGCCCAGCAGGCGCTCGGTGTGGTCGCGGGCGGGCGCCGGCTCGATCACCGTCGTCGGGCGATCCGCATAAAGCCCGGCCAGCAGGAGGGCTGATTTCACCTGGGCGCTCGCCACCGGGAGTTCATAGCGGATGCCCTGCAGCGCCCCTCCCCGCACATAAACCGGCGCATGGCCCTCCGTGGTGATCACCTCGGCGCCCATCTGACGCAAGGGTTGGGCGACCCGCTCCATCGGACGTCGGGAGAGCTGCGGGTTCCCCACCAGCGTGCTGGGGAAGGGGAACCCCGCCAGGATCCCCATCAGAAGCCGCATCGTGGTCCCGGAGCCGCCGCAGTTCAAAGGGCCAGGTGCGGGTTGAAGGCCCCTCAAACCACCTCCGTGGACGATCAGCTGATCGGGTGCGGGGCGTTCCACCTGGATCCCCAGGGCGCGGATGCAACGCAGGGTTGCCTCACAGTCGGCTGCTGGCAGCCAGCCATGAAGGCCGGAAACCCCATCCGCGAGGGCGGCGAACATTAAGGCCCGGTGGGAAATCGACTTGTCCCCCGGAACGGAGATCGTGCCGCGCAAGCGAGTGGAGGGTCGCACCCGTAAACGCATAGGCGCTCCTGCTTGAGGAGAGATGGAGAACGGGCAGCCTTCGCCGCTGCCTCCCATTTTAGCACCCGGGCAGTGCCCCGAGGGGAGGTATTTGCATTTTGATGTAGGGGCGGCCTTCGCGCCATTCCGTGGGGGCACCCACAAGGGGTGTCCTATCGGGGTTGGGCGGTCTGCGATCCATTTCTCAGACTCTCTTCAAATAAGCCATAATTCTATTAGAGCCCGCGGCGGACCTCCCGATCGCTTTCGATGGCGGGCGGGCACCTTGGACATCAGCTTGCCTTCGAGAGCCAGCGCCCGAGGTTTTACAGGTTCGGAAGGGCCTGGCCTAATCAGTGAGGGTCAAGTTTTTCTCCCTGAGGGGGTGGGGATGGAGCACAAACCCAAGCCGTATACAGTGGCCGAGATCATGACCTCGCCGGTGGTAACCGTTCCACCGGATATGCCGGTAGAGGAAGCATTGCACCTGATGGTCCAGAAGGGCATCTCCAGCGTGGTGGTGGAGCCGGAGGGCCCTCATGGGACGTGGGGGATCATGACCAAGCGGGACATCCTGAAAAAGGTGGTCGCGGCCGATCGGCCCCTGAAGGGATTGAAGGTCCGGGATCTGATGAGCGCACCGCTGATCACGGTTTCGCCGGACACGACCATCCGCCAATGCTCTCTGATCATGCTGGACGCCAATATCCGGCGGGCGGTCGTCATGAAGGATGGGAAGCCGGTCGGTATTGTGAGCGACACGGATATCTTCCAGGCGGTGGAGGAACGCGGGTGGGGTCCGGATTGAGCGAGGCGGGGACCGGTTCTCGGATCCAGGTGCGGCGGCTCACCCCCGATGGGGCACTCCGGGTGACTTACGCGGGGCGCCTGCTCCAGGTTTCCCCCGAAGGCCTCATCCTGGAGGCTTACTGGGAACGTCCCGCTTTGGATCTGGGGTATGCCATCCTGGAGCCGGCGGATCGCTTCGTGGAGTATTTCTTTCGGGATCGCTGGTTCGTGATCTATGAGATCCACCACCATTCGGATGATCGGCTGAAGGGCTGGTATTGCGATATCATTTACCCTCCTCGGATCTCGGAATGCGAGGTTGAGATCCGTGATCTCGCGCTGGATCTCTTCGTGACCCCGGCAGGCGAGGTCCTCGTTCTGGATGAGGAGGAATTTGAGGCGCTGGGGCTGCGGGAACGGGATCCGGCGGCGTATTCGGCCGCCCGATCCGCGCTGCAAGAGCTTCTAGAGAGGATTCACCGGCGCGAGCCTCCGTTTCATCAACTTCCAGGGGGATGTTAGGGGTGGGGGAGGCCGCCGAAGGCGGCCCCCGCGCCCCTAAACACTTTATCCTTCAGGAGGGGGCCATGGGTTACGGATATGCTGGCCGCGTTCTTCATGTGGATCTCACCGAGGGCCGCCTGTGGGTGGAGACGCCTCCGGAATCGTTTTACCGAACCTATATGGGCGGCAGCGCCATGGGGCTTTACTACATCCTGAGAGAGATGCCTCCGGGTATCGACCCCTTCGATCCCCGCAATGTCCTCACCCTCTTCATTAGCCCGCTGACCGGCGCCCCGATCTCCGGCCAATCCCGCCTGATGGCCAACGCCAAATCCCCCCTCACCGGCGCCATTGGGGATTCCCAAAGCGGGGGCTTCTTTCCCGCGGAGCTGAAATATGCAGGCTTCGACGGCATCGTGATCCGCGGCCGGGCGCCGAAGCCGGTTTACCTGTGGATCCACGATGGCGAGGTTGAGCTGCGGGATGCCTCGCATTTATGGGGCCGGATCACGGGCGAGGTCGAGCGGATGCTTCAGGAGGAGCTGGGCGACGATCAGATCGAGGTTGCCCAGGTCGGCCCAGCCGGCGAACGTCAGGTCCGCTTCGCGGCCATTATGAACATGTCCAATCGGGCGAACGGCCGCACCGGCATGGGCGCGGTGATGGGCTCGAAGAACCTGAAGGCCATCGCCGTCCGGGGCCGTCGAAAGGTGAACCTCGCCGACCCGCAGGCCCTGATGGAGCTGGCCGGCTGGGGAGCCCGCCATGTCGATCAGAACCCCGATGTCCAGGGCCTGGCCCTTTACGGCACGGCCAGCGTGGTGGCCTGGCAGCAGATGGCGGGCACCCTGCCGACTTATAACTACATCGCCGGACAGTTCGATGAGTTCGAGAAGATCACCGGCGAACGCATGGCGGAGACCATTCTGAAGGAACGCGACACGTGCTACGCCTGTGTGGTTCGCTGCAAACGGGTGGTGGAGACGGAGTGGAACGGACGCCGAGTGGATCCGTTCTACGGCGGGCCGGAATACGAGACCATCGCCACCTTTGGTTCCTACTGTGGCGTCGGTGACTTGAACGCCATCGCCTTGGCGAACCAGCTGTGCAACCAATATGGGGTGGATACGATCTCATGCGGGGCGACCATCGCCTGGGCGATGGAATGCTTCGAGCGAGGGGTCCTCACGGAGGCCGAGATCGGTTTCCCGCTTCGATTCGGCGACGCGGAAGCGATGTTGCGGATCCTGGAGATGATCCTCCGGAGGGAGGGGATCGGCGATATCCTGGCGGAGGGCTCCGCCCGGGCGGCCGACCGGCTGGGGAAGGGCCATGAGTTCTTAATCACGGTGAAGAACCAGGAAGCCCCCGCCCACATGCCCCACGCCAAGCGCTCCCTCGGGCTGATCTACGCGGTCAACCCCTTCGGCGCAGACCATCAATCCAGCGAGCACGATCCGATGTATGAAGAGGGGGCCTCGGACCTTTATCTCCAGCGCTTGGCGCTGCTGGGCCTCACCCAGCCGCAGCCCCAGTATAGCCTGGGGGAGGAAAAGATCCGCTTTGCCTACCTGACCCAGCTCTTTTACTCGTTCCTGGATTCCGCCGGGCTGTGCCAGTTTGTGTACGGTCCGGCATGGACGCTCTATGGGCCCGAGGAGACGGTGAAAACGGTCCGCGCGGTGACCGGGTGGGGGGATTTCACCCTTGAGGAGCTCTTGCGCATCGGGGAGCGCCGCCTGAACATGTTGCGGTGGTTCAACGCCCGGGAGGGCCTGGATCGCCGGGCGGATCAGCTTCCGAAGAAATTCTTCAAAGCCCTTGTAGGAACCGGCCCCACTGCTGGCATGGCCTTGGATCGGGAGGAGATGGAGCGGGCGCTGGACCGTTATTATGAGTTGGCGGGCTGGACCCGGGAAGGAGTGCCCACCCCTGAGAAACTGCGGGAGTTGGGGCTGGGATGGTTGCTGGAATCGTGAACCGATTGGGATCGCGCTCTTTGGGCGCGTTGTGCCCGCCCGCGCCCAACGCCGCGGCCTGGCACGGGCACCGCATGGAGCGAGTTGGCTTCTCCTCCTTCCCCACGTCGTTTTCGCGATGGTAGGGAAGGAGGGGGGAGGAGCATCGAATGCCCTCGACCATGGAGCATGCGGCGCATCTCTCGGCGATCATCGGGCCGCGGGGAAGCACAACCGATCGGGAGCGGGAGGCGGCGGAATACGCTGTCCAAACGTTTCGGGCGCTGGGTCTGGAGCCGCGGGTCGAGCCGTTCGTCAGCGCCACATCGGCCTGGCGGCCCTTCGCCATCGCCACCGGGGGGATGCTCCTGATGATCCCGGTCTTCTTCCTCGGAGGCCGATGGATCGCCGCGCTGGGTCTTTTCCTGCTGATCCTGTGCGTGGCGATGGAGCTCGCCTTCGCCCCGAATCCCCTCCGGTGGTTCGTTCCCAAAGGACGAAGCCAGAACGTCTATGCCGTCCTCCCGCCCGCCGGGCCGGTCCGCCAGCGGGTGATCCTATGCGGTCATCTGGATACCCACCGCACCCCGTGGGCCTTCTCCTCCCTTCGGGCGCTGGCGATCTACCGGGCGCTGGTGACGTTGGGGCTTCCTGGAGCCGTGGGGATGGGCGGGCTGTTTCTGATCGGCGCGGCGACCGGGAACCCGAATTGGGGTCTTCCGGCGTTGCTGCCGGGCCTGCTGCTGGCGGCCGTCTTCGGGATGGCGATCCAAGCGGATCTCACGCCTTACACCCATGGCGCCAACGATAACGCCACGGGGGCGGGGATGGTTCTGGCGCTGGCCGAACGGCTGCGCCGGGAACCCCTTCAGCATACCGAGGTCTGGGCCTTGTGTACCGGTTGCGAGGAAGTGGGGGCTTACGGAGCCGCCGCCTTCATCCGGCGTCATCGGGATCTGGGCCGCCCGATCTTCATCGTCCTGGACACTTTGGGCGGCCCGGGGAGCGGCCCGTGCTATCTCGCCCAGGAGACCATGCTGCTTCCCCTGCGGAGCGACCCGGAACTGCTGACGCTGGCGGATCGGATCGCCCGGGAGCGTCCCGACCTGGGAGCCTACCGCTGGCCGAATTTCCGGGGGGCATACACCGATGGAGCCCCCGCGGCCCGCGCGGGCTGGCGGGTCCTAACGTTCGTGAACCTCCGGCCCGATGGCGTCCTTCCCCACTGGCATCAGCCCTCCGATGTGTATGAGAATGTCGATCCGGAGGTGGTGGCCCGCACGGAGGCCTTTGTGTGGGAGCTGCTTCAAGCGATCGATGACATGGCTGAGCGGGCATAGATGGAGCCGGATCCCCCAAGGGACCGCGGGTGAGCCCCCTAAGGATCGAAGGGCACGTTCTTCCTCCTTCCTCTCCTCCGGTGGCCTCGCTTGATTAGATATAATTTTTGGGCATTGGTTCGGTCCATGTCCTAGCTCATATCCAAGCTTTAAAACTGAAATTTGACAAGTTCAGGCGTTTCTGATAAAATAAAATCAATTGGGAAAAAGTGAAAACCGATTTCGTGGGACCGAAGGGTTCAGAGCCTCTCCCTAAGCACTCGGATCCTTTCCCGTTCGGCTGGGGTTTCCCTTCGTATCTCCCCTCCATCTGCTTTGTTTCCCCAGATGGGATCGATCGGCCGCTTTTCTTTGACACAGCTTTGGGGATAGGGTCCTTCCGCCTCCTCTCACAGGCTCCGAACAGCATAACGCCTCTTTCTCCAGCGAAGGAGAGAAATGATGTCCGAACCAATTGTTTTCATCAGCCGCAATAAAATCAAAGATGGCAAGATCGAAGGATTCAGAACACACTATCAAGATAGTATCCGGCCGATTGTGGTGGGTTCCGAGAATCCTTTTCCCCGAAGGCACTGTTGGTGCGGACCGGGAGGGTGCGGCCCAACAAGGCGCTGCAGCTGACACCGCGAAGCGGCGCGGCTGAGCTTGGACGTTGGGCCGCTTGCCCTACTGCGTTTGCGACTTTACATGAGATGCGCCTAACACCTTCGTTGATGAAGCAGGAGAGCACATGAGAACAACTCTAGTACAACAAATCGCCGAACAGATGATGGAACGCCATAAAGCTACCGGTATGGCAATAGCTTGGGCGCGTGGGATGGGTACGCCACATTATTTAACGCTTGGTACCGACCGGGATGGTGTTGTTCTTGAAAGGGATAGTTTATTCCCAGTTCGTTCTATCGCAAAATTGGCAACATCATTGTGTATCTTGCGCCTTGTCGACGCAGGCTATCTCTCGCTCGATGACCCGTTAGCGAAATATATACCCGAATCCTCGGTAGCTGTGGAAGGTGTAACGATCCGCACGCTGTTGTGTCATTTGAGCGGCTTGCCCAACTGGTACGATGAAACGAAGGCACCCTGGTCTGCAAGCCTCACCTGGCCAATAGTCAAACAGGCCTGCATCGAAACTCAACCCGAAGCACCACCCCACACAAAAGTGATTTACAGCAATGTGGGCTACGCCCTGCTGGCAATCATTATCGAGCACATAACAAATCAACCCTTCCAGATAGCTATGCATAATTGGGTTTTCGAACCGCTTGCGATAGAGGCTTATTATGGCGATGCGCCACCGCGCCCAGTATTGAGGATTCTAGTGCCATGGGAAAAGCCAGAGAATATAGGCAATCCAACGGAAAAGGTCAATTCCGCCTTTTCAAGTGAAGTCACCATGCCCTTCGGTGGACTTATCACTAATCTGGATGGCACGTTTGGGCTGATTCACGCCTTTCGAGGGAAGCCCGCGGGATTTTTGCGCGATGAAACAATCGCCGAAGCCACGCAAAATCAGACGGGAATGTTGCCAGGCGGTATGTTCGATTGGCCGCTCTGTCCATGGGGTCTCGGCCCTGAATTGCGCGGCACCAAAAAGCCACACTGGGCGGCTTTCGAAGCAAGCCCTGAATCTTTTGGGCATGTTGGCGACAGCGGATGCGTCGTATGGACAGACCCATCACGGGATATAACTTATGCGATTCTGGCAACGCGTTCATTTGACGAATGGGTTTTTGAAGCCCTACCAGAAATCGGCGCAGCGATTCTAGGCACGGCATAACGTGCGCAGAACTTAAGACCTTTCAACAGAATCCTGTCCTTGGAGTTTTATCCACGCCCGCCCCAGCGCCAGTAACGCAAACCGCTGGGCGCAGATGGTTTGAACTTTATCAAGCGCCTGCTGTTGTGCCTCCGCCCGCCCCTGGGTGTGGCTTGGAAGGGTTGCGGTTGGTCGTGGACGCTAGGCCTGGCCCCCTTGCCCGCCGTCGCCGTCCGCGACTGGCCCCCAACGTTTCTCTCCCCTCGGCGTGATCGGCCTTGCGCGGGGATGGTCGGGCTGGGTGTGGGGGCTGGCAAGCGGGCTGGATGGCGAAGTCCTTCCGCTGCGGGGCGGGGCGCCGGTCACCGCTATTGGGCCGGTTGAGGCAATTTGCCCGCAGTCACCTTCGCGCCCAACAAGCGCTTGCAGGCGGACGGCGGCTTTGCCGCCGAGGGGATGCGCCGCGAGGCTGCCGAGTTGAGTTTAGGCGAAGGAGTGTTGCCCATCACGCCACCGCCGCTGAAGCGCAGGCCGTTAGGCGCCAATCGTTTGACCAGTGGGAGACTCTGCATGAGGAAACAACGAAGGCGCGCTTCAAGCGCACCGCCAGCAAGTATGGCATTTAAGCCACCGTATGGCCCTAGCTGGTTTGATAGGTTTACTCTGTGGGTCGATCGCCTCCCGGGTCCGGCATGGCTTTACTACGTGATCTTAGGCGCGGCATTTGGACTCGTGGGGTCCGCAGTCCAGTGGGGAGAGGGAGCCTATCCCGTCGGCACGTTCAACGCTCTACATGTGTGGACGGCCAGCAACTTCGCATTTCTACTCTGCTTAATGCACTACATCGACAAATCTGCCGCCTCGGCCCTGGCGTCCTTCCGCCCGCTTCTTTCGTCAGCTGACAACATGAAGCGCCAGTTCCCCGAAGACGGGTCTACCTACGCGAGCCTGGCCTATCAACTCACCACGCTTCGCCCTCGGCCCGCGCTGATCGCCACAATTGCGGGCGCAGCCTTCGCTATCGCTGCCCATATGCTCCTTACCGCTAACGGGATTGTTCCCGGCTACTTATCCGGGGCCGCCGGCAGCCCGCTATCCACACTTTCAGTGGTTGTAATGTTGACCTTGGGGAACGCGCTCTCCGGTCTGCTGGCCTACCATACGATTCAGCAATTGGCGCTTGTCAGCCGGATCTACACCCGACATGCCTACATCAGCATCTATCAACTCCAGCACCTATACGCCCTGTCTCGCCCGGGTGCGCTTACAGGGATTGGAATCATCCTCTTCGTCTATGTATGGTTTGCCACATCAAGGGCCGAGGTTCCGGGGCCAATTGAGGTCGCACTCTCGCTCTTCTTTGCAACGATAGCCGCCGCGACCTTTGTTCTGCCGTTGATTGGAGTCCATCGCCGCCTTGCGGCCGACAAGAGCAGACGGCTCGCGGAAGCATCTTCTCGTTTCGAGGCTGCCACTGAGGACCTCCATAGCCTGCTGGATGGCCAACGTGTCGATGGGGTGGATGATCCCTACAAGGCTATTGCCAGCCTTGAGACCGAACAGGTCGCATTGCGCCGGATTTCGACGTGGCCCTGGGAGCCAGGTGCAGTCCGCGGGTTGGTGGCAGCGTTCTTGCTGCCGGTTGCCGTTTGGGGGATCCAGCAGTTGCTCGGGCAGCTCTTCGCGCGCTGACAGCTCTGAGGAGCAGACGCGAAGCCGGTTGGTCCGTGGGCTGGGTCGTCGGGGGGCGGCGCCTGGCCCCCCGGCATGTGCGAGAATGAGTGGGCGTCTGCCCGCTTCCGCCGGGCCGCTTAGCTCGAGGCCGTTAACATGCACAGGAGGAATACCAATGGGTAGTGCAAGGATTCAAGGTCAACTCTGGGGAGCCCGTGCGCAAGACTGGGCGGCCTACATCGAACAGGTGGGCTTGCCGCTTTTCGGTGCGACCCTCGATGCCGCCCGCGTGACCGTGGGCACGCGCCTGCTCGATGCCGGTTGCGGTGCGGGGCTGTTAGCGCTGCTGGCCCGCTTTCGCGGCGCGCAGGTCGCCGCTCTGGACGCCTCGCCGGGGCTCCTGGCCATCGCGCGGCGACGGTTGCCCGGGGCCGACGTGCGGGAAGGTGATCTGGAGGAGCTCCCCTTCGCCGACGCCAGTTTCGATGCGGTCGTGGCCGTCAACAGCGTCTTTTTCGCGGCGGATATGGCGGCTGCCATGCGCGAGCTCGTCCGCGTCGCCCGGCGTGGCGGGCGGGTCGTCGTCACTGCCTGGGGGCCGCCCGAGAAATGCGAATTCTTGAGGGACGTGATGCCGGCGCTCGCGCTGCTGATGCCGCCCCTGCCGCCCGGCGCTACCCCGCCGCGTCCAGGGGCGTTGTCCGAACCGGGAGCGCTAGCGGGCCTCCTCCAAGCGGCGGGCTTGCGGGTTGTGGAGGAGGGCGAGGTTGCCTGTCCCTTCGTCTTCCCGAGCGCTGAGGCCTCGTGGCGCGGACATTCCGCTGCTGGCGTCCACCAGGCGGCCATCGCGCACAGCGGGGAGGCCGCGGTTCGCGCGGTGTATGCTGATGCCGACCGCGCCCACATGCGCCCGGACGGGAGTATCCGGTATGACAATGTCTTTCTCTGGGCTGCTGGCGAACGACCGTAGCGCTGGGCGCTCGTGAGTGCATGCGAACCAACCGATTGCGGCGGACAGCGCGGCGCGCCCGCCGCTGAACCCGACCATTAGCCCGCTTGCATCTCACCCCGGCGTTCAGCTAAGAGCTAGCGCAAGAATCGCCTTCGACTGGCGCACCGATAACCACGCAGAAAGGTGCTGTGATGCGAATCCAGGCCATTCAAACCGGCACGGTTGCAATCCCGCCCAACCAACGTCAGGGAAAAGGGACAGGGTTCATGGGGCTCATCAATACCTTCACTGATCCCCACTGGATAGAGCCGCTACCAATTTATGTGGGGGTCATCGCCATCGATATTGGCGAAACGGCCAAAGCAACAGAGTCCGGTTATTTCCCTGCTTGGCATCCCTACTTCAAAAAAGTGAAAGAATGGCTAGCCCCTGAACAGGAGGTTGGACCACAATTGCAAGCGTTAGGTATTCGTCCTAACGATGTTCGCTGGGTCATCATGACACATCTACACACCGACCATTTTCTTTGCCGGTGACGCCTCTTACACTCAGCGATTAATGCTTGACTAGCAAATCGACGGTGTAGCACCCAATGCTCAGGCAGCTCGGCAAACCCTTCAGCGGATTCGGCAGTTCGCACAGACCACGCCGACGGTTTACCTGCCAACCCATGATCCAGGGTCTGGTGAGCGGCTTGCTGATCAAAGCATCGCCCCTATCGACAACAAAGGCGCAGGCTAACACCGCGTGCAGCCGACGCCGCTTCGCTTCGCGAGGCGGCGGAACCCGACCGTTCGGCGTCACCAGATTCCTGCCGTTCGACAGCAGGGCGCAAAATCGATCGAAGGTGGAGGCGGCGATATGGATGTCCCAGCCTCGCTCCGAGTAGCGGCCATCCTCTCCTGGATCTTGGCTGTCGGCCTGGGCGTGCCTTGCCTCATGGCAATTAGGAATCTCTCCGTTGGCCGTGGTATTCCGCTCGTCCTTGGCTTTCCCGCTTACGGAGGCGGCGCCTTCGAGCGCCACGGCCTTCAAACCACCATCCCTCTTCTCGCCGGGTTCCTCCTGGTCTGCATGCTTGAGGCCATCGCAGGCTGGTTGCTTTGGGGCGGCCATAGGGCGGGAGGCGTCCTCGCGCTTGCTCTACTGGCTCCCGGTGCCGTCTACTGGTGGGGATTCGACTTGCCATACCCGCCTATCGT
>NZ_JBHOQJ010000309.1:0-6862 GCF_042408365.1 Thermoflexus sp. | reverse complement strand
TCGGAGATGTTCGATGTGCACTACATCCCAAGGCTCCTGAAGGCTCCGGCGCAAGGCCTCCCGCAATCCGGGGTGATCGGCATATCCAGCCTGCAGGGGCTCCCCGCGCGCCCAGGCCCGGACGACGTTCCAGAGCGTGCGTCCGCGGGATAAGGGGAATCGGTGGATCTCCACCCCCAGACGCTCCAGCGGCTCGAGCCCTGCGTCACCGTCCTCGGGCGGCTGGACGGCCAGCACGCGGATCCGATGGCCTCGACGCGCCAGGGCTCGGAGCAATCCATAGGGGCGGATCCGAATATGGGAGGGCGGATAAGGGAGCACCATCAGAATGTTCATTGTATCCCTCCATTTCAATGTTACGCTCCCCCCGTTAGATCTGTAGAAGAGCTCGGTTAGAAATCTGGTGCGAAACGATCTCGGCGGCCCAAGGGATCTATCCCCGAAAAGCACGAGGCGCCCGCCGATCCAAGGGCGTTCTCCAATAGGCCCTGAAGGATTGCTCCCCGAGGTCAGCCTCCATGGGCACCAGTCTACCGCCTTCTAACCCCCTGCTTACACCCTCCCAACCCCCTGCCGCTACAGTGAGAGCCAGAATTGTCTTGCTAGGGAGATGAGCTTGCATGGCCTTCCCAGGATCTCCTGTTCCAGAAGTTCTTACGCCGTCCGGAGCCGCTATGAAAATCCCCATGGCCCGTCCGCTGTTTGATGACGAGACCCGAGAGGCGCTGCTGGAAGTCCTGGACTCCGGGCGATTGGCCCAGGGACCGCGAGTGCTGGAATTCGAGGAGCGTTTCGCCGAGTGGGCTCAAGTCCCATTCGCGATCGCCGTCTCGAATGGGACCGCCGCGCTGCTTCTGTCCTTGATGGCGCTGGAGATCGGCCCTGGGGACGAGGTGATCACCACGCCCTTCACGTTCGTCGCGACCGCCAACGCGGTTCTGTTCCCGGGCGCCCGGCCCGTCTTCGCGGACGTCCTGCCATCCACTTTGAACCTGGACCCTGAGGCGGTGGAGCAGCGGATCACCCCTCGGACCCGCGCGATCCTCCTGGTCCATCTTTACGGCAACCCGTGCGAGATCGATGCGTTCGTTGAGCTGGCGGAGCGCTATGGCCTGGCCCTGATCGAGGACGCGGCCCAGGCGCACGGCGCGCTGTATCGCGGCCAGCCGGTGGGGTCCTTCGGAATCGGATGTTTCTCCTTCTACGCCACCAAGAACATGACCACCGGCGAAGGCGGTATGATCACCACCCGGAACCCTCAGCTGGCCCGGCGCCTCCGCATGTTGCGGGATCACGGCCAGTCGAACAAGTATGTGCATGAGATCTTGGGCTTGAACTTCCGGATGACCGAGCTCCAGGCGGTCTTGGGGATCGGCCAGCTAAAGCATATCGACGCATGGAACGCCCGCCGCCGCGCCATCGCTGAGTTCTACAACCGACATCTCCGCAGGGTGCGTCCCGTGAAGACCACCCCCAACAGCACGTCGGTTTACCATCTTTACACGGTGCGCATGGACCCCGGCCTGCGGGATGCGGTTCGCGAACGCCTGCAGCAGGCATGGATCGAGACGGGGATCCACTACCCGACCCCGGTTCATCGGCAACCCCTCTATCAGCGGCTGGGTTACAACGAATCCCTTCCGGTGGCGGAAAAGGCCGCCCATGAGGTCCTTTCCCTCCCCATTCACCCAGCCCTTCAGGACGAAGAGCTTCACCACGTGGTGGAACAGGTGAACGCGGCCATCGAGGAACTTGAAGGGGGCTGAAGATGAAGAACATCCGGTTGGGTGTCGTCGGTGTCGGCTCAATGGGGGAACGCCACTGCCGCGTGCTTCAGGCCCTTCGGGGTGTGGAGCTGGTGGGTGTCTACGACCAGTGCATGGAGCGGGCATTGGAGGTCGCGGCTCGTTATGAGACCGCCCCGTTTCCAAGCCTGGAGGCTTTGGCCGCTGAGGTGGATGCCGTCACCATCGCCACCCCCACCCCCACCCACGCCGAGATCGCTTTAGAGTTGATCGAACGCGGCGTGGCGGTCCTGATTGAGAAACCGATGGCGACCTCCGTTATGGAGGCGATGGCGATCTGGGAGGCCTCCCGACGTCGAGGCATCCCGGTGCAGGTAGGCCATATCGAGCGCTTCAACCCGGTCTACACGGAGCTTAAAACCATCCTGGAATCCATACGCCCGATCGGCCTGACCTTCCGCCGATTGAGCCCTTACGCTGTTAGCAACCAAGACGCCGATGTGATCCTGGATCTCATGGTCCATGACCTGGATTTGGCCATCGATCTGATCGGGGCTTCTCCGGCACGAATTCGCCCCATCGGACGCCCGGTCTTCTCCGATGCGATCGACTACGCGATCCTGATGATGGAGTTCCCACGAGGGGAAGTTGCGACCCTCTTCGCTTCTCGGGTCACCGAACAGAAGATCCGTGCCATTGAGGTCACAGCCGTCGAGGCCTATATCGAGGCGGACCTCTTGAACAAAGGGATCACGATCTATCGTTACACCATCCCGACCTTCACAAACGACCGCCAGCCGGTCAAATATCGCCAGGAGGGATGGATGGAGCGGATCGGAATCCCTATGGCCGAGCCCTTGGCCATGGAGCTCCAGCATTTCGTGGATTGCGTGCGCAGCGGCAAAACCCCCATCGTTTCCGCGCTCGACGGCCTGCGGGCGATCCAGCTGGCGGAGCGCATCCGGCTGCTGCTCTACAACAGCCCAACCCCCGCCCTTCAACCGGATCGGATCGCAGCTCCCGTCGGAGCGAGCCCATGAAGATTGTGTCCATCGTCGGAGCCCGCCCGGAATTCATCCAGGCTGCACCGGTGAGCTTCGCCCTCCGACGCACCCATCGCGAGGTGCTGGTCCACACCGGCCAGCATTACGACGATTCGATGTCCCGCGTTTTCTTCGAGGACCTGGAGCTGCCCGCCCCTGATTACCACCTGGGCGTGGGCTCACGCTCCCACGCCCGTCAGACGGGCGAGATGATGATCCGGTTGGAAGAGGTGCTGCGGAAGGAACGGCCGGATATGGCGATCGTGCGGGGGGACACCAATTCCACACTGGCCGGGGCCCTGGCGGCGGCCAAACTGCAGATCCCGCTGGTCCACATCGAGGCCGGCGAGCGCAGCTTCAACAAGTTCATGCCCGAGGAAATCAACCGGCTGGTCGCCGACCGGCTGGCGGACCTTCATTTCTGCATCACCCGCCTCGCGGTGAGGCATCTGGCCCGGGAAGGGATCACGGAAGGGGTCTTTTTCGTTGGGGATGTCATGCTGGATGCCGTGCGCATTTATCTGCCCCGGGCGATGGAGCGCGCCCCGGCCCTGCTGGAACGCCTGGGGGTCGAGTCGGGCCGCTATCTGCTGGCCACGGTCCATCGGGCAGGCAATACGGATGATCCGCGGCGACTGGCCGGGATCCTGGCCGGCTTCAATTCCATTCCCGAACCGATTGTGTTCCCCGTCCATCCGCGGACCCGCCAGGCGATCGCCCGCTACGGCCTGCAGACCGCGCCTCACATCCGTGCGGTCGAACCGGTAGGCTACCTGGACATGCTGGCCCTGGAGGCCCACGCTCGGATGATCCTCACCGACTCCGGCGGGGTCCAGCGGGAGGCCTACTTCCTGGGTGTCCCATGTCTCACCCTGCGGGAAGAAACGGAACTGATGGAGACAGTGGAGATCGGATGGAACCGCCTGGTGGGGACGGACCCACGCCGGATCCTGGAGGGACGGCATTTCTTCCGGCCCGCCGGGCCACGCCCTCCTTTGTTCGGGGACGGCCACGCCGCTGAGCGCATCGCGGCGATCTTGGAGCAAGCGCCACCTCGCTTCGGCCAACATTATCGGAGGCCGGGGAGCTTCGTCGCCCTAATCCGGGCAACCGCAGAACAGATTTCCCTTCCGTGATTCAAGAACGCTTTACAGACAGAGCCGTGCGCTCCGGGCTCGCCTTCGGCGTCTGGCAGCCCGAAAAGTTTTGGAAGGAAAGGAGCAACTCCATGAACGGGGCAGCCCTTTTGATCGAAAGCCTCCAACAACGCGGTGTCCGCGCGATCTTCGGCCTACCGGGAGACGAGGTCACCCTCTTCGAAGCCCTGCGAGCAAGCCCCATCCGCTTCATCACGGTGCGCCATGAACAGGCCGCCGCCTTCATGGCCGACGCCTATGGCCGGCTGACCTGCCAGCCAGGCGTCTGCTTCTCCACTTTGGGCCCGGGAGCGACCAACCTGGCGACCGGCCTCGCCAACGCGATGCTGGATCGCTCCCCCGTGGTGGCGCTCTCCGACCAGGTCCCCACCGACCAGATGCGGCCGGGGGTCCACCAATACGTGGACCTCGCCGCCTTCTTCCAGCCGATCACGAAATGGAGCGCCGTGATCCGCGACCCCGAGCTCATCCCTGCCGCCCTGCAATATGCCTTCCAGGTCGCATGCGCCGAGCGGCCAGGGCCTATCCACCTCAGCCTCCCGGTCAATGTGCTGGAGCGGGAGTGTTTTCTCTTCCATCTGGGCGGCGAGCTCCCTGGGCATCCCTCTCTATCGCACACCGGTCCGGATCCCCGGGCGCTGCAACAGGTCGTTGCCTGGTTGCAGGAGGCCCAGGCGCCGGTCCTGGTGGTGGGCAATCTCCCGCTGCGCGCCCAGGCGCAGGCCTCCCTGCGCCGCTTCGTGGAGGCCTATCAGATCCCCACCCTCACCACTTACATGGGCAAAGGGGCGTTGCCGGAGGATCACCCGCTGTGCTTGGGCGTCATCAGCCGACATGCCCGAGGGGAACTGATGGGATTGTTCACCGCATGCGACCTGATCCTCACCATCGGCTACGACGAGGTGGAGGGCGTGAAGCCGAGCCTATGGACGGTGGGGAACCACAAGCGGGTGGTGTGCGTGGACAGTGTCTTTGAGGCGGAGGGCGCCCTCCTTCACGCCGACGTCACCCTCGCCGGGGATGTGACCGCGATCCTGGAGGAGCTGGCCGCCCGGGCGCCTTCCGGTCGCCAGCCCTGGCTGGCCGTCTCCGCCGTCCGAGAGGCTATACGGAGAGCCCTCCACCAGCCCATTGTGGAATCCGCCCCCCTCTCCCCAGCCGCCATCACCCGCGCGCTCGCTCAGGTTCTTCCAGACCCCGCGGTGCTCACCGTCGACGTCGGGCTGAATAAATACGCGATGGGCCTGACCTATCCAATCCGGGGCCGTCAACAGATCCTGTTTTCCAACGGGCTCTCATCGATGGGGTTCGCCCTCCCCGCCGCCCTGGGGGCCCGGCTGGCCCGGCCGGAGGACCCGGTGGTGGCGGTGAGCGGCGACGGCGGCTTCTTGATGAACGTCCAGGAGCTGGAGACCAGCGTGCGCCACGGCCTTCCGGTGGTCGCTTTGGTGATGCGGGACAACGCCCTGGGGTTGATCCGTCGGATGCAGGTCGCCCGCTTTGGGGAAGCCGTCGGCACCACCCTGGGGAGCCAGGATCTCCCGACGCTCGCCGCGGCCTTCGGGGCGCGGGGGATCACCGTGGAGACCACGGAAATGCTGGTCGATGTGCTGGTGGAAGCCATCGCTTCCCACCAGACCTGGGTCATCGATGTCCCAACCTCATATGAAGGGTGGCTCCAATGAAACCGAAATCCAAGATGAAACGCATCCTGCTCCTGGGAGCTGGGGGGCCGCCGGGCATCAACGTGATCCGTTCATGGCGCGAGGCGCCGGAGCCGTTCTACATCGTCGGCACCGACATGAACCCCTTCCACCTGGAATGGGTGTCCGCGGATCGGGTCTATCTCGTGCCGCCGGTGAACCACCCGGAATATCTGGACGTGATCGCGGAGATCGTGGAACGGGAGGCGATCGACCTGATCCACGCCCAACCGGACGTGGAGGTGCGGGTCTTATCCGAGCATCGGGAACGTTTCCCAGCCCGGGTGTTCCTTCCCCGTAAGGAGACCGTACGGCTGCTCCAAGACAAGCAGGCCTCGGCCGAGCGTTGGCGTCAAGCGGGGATCCACACCTTCCCCACCGTGCCGGTCGATTCCGTGGAGGATCTGGAGCGGGCGGTCGAGATCATCGGGCTGCCCCTCTGGCTCCGGGCGCGGGAAGGCGCGGGGGCGCGGGGGGCGACCCTCGTGGAACGGATCGAGACCGGGATCCACTGGATCGCCTACTGGCGATCCCGCGGCGTGAATTGGGCGTTCATCGCCCAACCCTACTTCTCGGGCCGGGAGTTCGCCTGGCAATCCCTATGGAAAGATGGGAAGCTCATCGTCTCTCAAGGCCGCCAGCGCATCGAATACATCTACCCTCACCTGGCCCCCTCGGGCCGCACCGGGACCAGCGCCGTGACCGTGACGGTGCACGACGAGCGGGTGAACGAGGTGGCCACCCGTTGCGTGCGGGCGGTGGATCCTCAGGCCACCGGGGTGTTCAGCGTGGACCTGATGGAGGACGCACAGGGCAACCTCTTCCCAACGGAGATCAACGCGGGGCGCTTCTTCACCACCACGTACTTTTACACGCGAGCTGGCTGCAACATGCCGTACTCCATGATCCGGCTGGCCTTCGATGAGCCCTTGCCGGATCTCCCACCCTACAACGCCCTGCCCGCCGGCCTCTACTGGATCCGCCACATCGATTGTCCCGCCGTCCTGGTGCCTCATGGCGCCCTGCGGGTTCAACGGGAGCCCGGCGCGAGCTGGGTCGATGGATCGGAGCCGCTTCGGGAGTTCGAAGCGATGTGGCGGGCCACCGCTTGATGTCCGTCGGGCGTTTTCACGAGCCCGGCCTGATCGCATTCGAACAGGCGGGGGGTTGGACGAACTCACCTGTGTGCTGGGGTTTTTGGGGTGGGGGAGATC
>NZ_JBHOQJ010000306.1:0-11768 GCF_042408365.1 Thermoflexus sp. | reverse complement strand
AGTGTGGAGGAGCATGCCTCAATCGAACCAGCGTGGGATTGAAACTCTTTTCTTCCATATTCGCAATTTCGGGGTCTTTCAGCCTCAATCGAACCAGCGTGGGATTGAAACCCCGGAAATTAGGATCTCAAATCAACATCCGCCACGGGCCTCAATCGAACCAGCGTGGGATTGAAACCAAGATCCGGGCCGCCAAGCTCCCTGCGATGGCAGCGCCTCAATCGAACCAGCGTGGGATTGAAACTTGTGCATCCAGGCCTGGGGGCCGCGCCCGTCGGAGCCTCAATCGAACCAGCGTGGGATTGAAACTTGACCTCGATCAGATTCTGAGCTGTAGAACCGCTCAGGCCTCAATCGAACCAGCGTGGGATTGAAACGTCGGGAAACGCCTCGTTCACAAATCGCCTCACGTAGCCTCAATCGAACCAGCGTGGGATTGAAACGTGATCTACAGCTCCCCATCCCAGTGGTGGACCATCGCCTCAATCGAACCAGCGTGGGATTGAAACCGGGATCTGCCTCCATATGGGAGTTGCCAGTGGAAGCCTCAATAGAACCAGCGTGGGATTGAAACGGTAGAGGGCCCTACATCTTCTTTTCACGCTGACCCGCCTCAATCGAACCAGCGTGGGATTGAAACCAGATCCCGACGGTCCTTGTTCCGGCCCAGCCAATCGCCTCAATCGAACCAGCGTGGGATTGAAACGAGCCCGCTCCCCCCAGGCCATGAGGGTCTCCTCCGGCCTCAATCGGACCAGCGTGGGATTGAAACCGGCCCGACGAACACGATGCGGTCCGCCCGCACCCCATGCCTCAATCGAACCAACGTGGGATTGAAATGCCACGACACAATGGCCATCGCCTCGTGGATGGGCAGCCTCCATCGAACCCGCACGCGTGGTGTAAGAATCACGGTGATCGGATGATCTGATGATTGGCACTCTGGGCAAGAGGAGAAAAGCCCAGGTCTAAGGGGATGAGGATCGAGAGGACTAGGAAACGAAGGGGATTCAAGGCCCGAAGCCCATGGCTCTCCTTTTCCTGGAGGCGCGGGCTTTCCGTCTCCTGGAAGCGCGCCCCCGGTTTGAGTCGCGCTCGCTACCGGATTACGCGAAAGACCGGCATCCCCACGACCCGGACAAGGATTAAACGGAAGTTGAGGCGTAAGTTGATGGCAGCGCTTCTACGCTCGCTCGGGCTGTGAGGTGGGGCAAGCCTGTCTTCATCGAACGAGGCAGTGGCAGCCTTCAGCACGCGCGGAATCGGCGGGGATTTGATAGAGCGATGTGCGATAAGGAAATAAAAGAGCCCCCGATGTCGGGGGCTCGGCACACTGAGTCGCCCTCCATCGCACCCCGGCGAGGGCCCCCTCAACGGCACCCGCACGCCTCCGGCGACGGGCAATCGCATACTTCGGCGATCGCCTCGATCTCCACCCGGGCCCCCATCGGAAGGGCCGCCACGCCCACCGCCGAACGCGCCGGCGGACGCTCCGGAAAGAACTCGGCATAAACTGCGTTCATCCGGGGCCACTCCGAAAGATCGATCAGAAAGACCGTCGTCTTCACCACGTGGCGTAGACAGGACCCCGCCGCCTCCAGGATGGCCCGTAGGTTCTCCAGCGCCTGCCGGGTCTGGCGCTCGATGTCCGGCCCCGCCAGCTCGCGGGTCTCCGGCACCAGGCCGAGCTGCCCCGCAGTGAAGATCAGCTTCCCCACCCGAATGGCCTGCGAATACGGGCCCACCGCCGCAGGGGCCCTCTCCGTGGAAATCGCTTCCCGAGCCATCGATTTCCCTCCCACGAGGATGTCCAAGCGAACAGGGCCCGCCAGAGGCGACCCTATGCGGAGCGCGATCCATAAAGCACATGCTGCCGAACGGCATGGCACAGCAGGCAGAGGGGGTCCCCACAGAGCAACGCCATGGGATCCCGGCCCAGGAGCTCCAGGAGGAGCTGAACCATCCGCTCCATGGGAAGCCCCTGAACCGCCCATTCCCCCAAATGGACCCGCCGGGTGGCCGGCTCCAGGAGCGGGCCCGCCGCCTCGAACCCCCGACGACACCCCGGGAAACCCGGCAGCTCCACCACCCGCCGGTCCATCAACGCCCACCGCACAAAGGTCTTCCGCCCCGCCATGGCTTCCACATAATGGATGGCCACGTTCATGGTGTGATCCGCCCCCACCAGGATCACATCGCCGCCCTCCGCGTGGAGCCAGCGGATCGGCCCCCACGGATCCAGGATGGATTGGGCGGAAGCCGCCGCCTCCGCCTGCGGGCCCACCGCGAGGAACGACAGAACCGGATGCTCGCTGCGGCGCGCACCCGGCAGGCGCCGCGCCACCTCCCAGAACGGCTCCCACTCCGGGTCCGCTGGCAGATCGGGATGGAAGAAGGTCGCCCGCGCGTTGGCCCCTTGCATCGCCAGGTAGACCACCCCGTTGTCCGGCGGCCCCACCCGGGGGTAGACCATCGTCCGGGAAGTGAACGCAGGGGTCAGCCACGTGGCCCCCCGCATCACCGCTTGAACCGCCCCCAGCACGGTGGCGATGCCCCCCCGCACCTCATTCGCCGCTTCAGGGGCCACCAGGATGAGCGCCGGGCCCTCCGGGTTCCAGCGAACGGCCTCCAGGGCCAGGGTCAGGGTCCGGAAACCGATTTGCGCACTCACCAAGCTCAGCGTCCTTTCCACTCCGGCTTCCGCTTCTCAATGAAAGCCTGCATGCCCTCTTTCTGATCCTCGGTGGCGAACAGGAAGTAGAACAGCCGCCGCTCGTAGTCCAGGCCATCCCGCAGGCTGGTCTCGAAGGCTTTGTTCACCGCCTCCTTGGCCAGGCGCACGGCGATGGGTGGCCGGGCAGCGATCTCTTTCGCCAAGCGGATCGCTTCCTCCAGATAAGTTTCCACCGGGACCACGCGGGAGACCAGCCCGGCGGCCTCGGCCTCACGGGCATTCATATAGCGGCCGGTGAGGATCATCTCCATCGCCTTGGACTTGCCGATGGCCCGGGTCAGCCGCTGGGTGCCCCCAGCCCCAGGCATCACCCCGATGTTGATCTCCGGCTGGCCGAAGACGGCGGTCTCGGAGGCGATGATGATATCACATGCCATCGCCAGCTCACACCCCCCGCCCAGACACCACCCCGAGACGGCCGCGATAATCGGCTTGCGGACCCGCTGGATCCGATCCCAACGGGCGATGTTGTCCCGGAGCAACATCTCCACCGCGCTGGCCTCCGCCATCTCTTTGATATCCGCCCCGGCGGCGAAGGCCCGCTCGTTGCCGGTGATCACGATGCAGCGGATCCGATCGTCCCGATCGAACTCCTCCAGGGCAGTGGCCAGCTCCTCCATGAGGACGCTGTTGAGGGCGTTGAGCTGCTGGGGTCGGTTTAAACGAATCAACCCCACGTTCTCAATCGTTTCCACAAGGATCGAAGTATAAGCTGTCATCTCTCCCCCCTCGTTCATGGTTTACGCCCGGAAGTTCAGGAGGAAGATCGCCTCCAGCGTCGCATAAAGGTTCAACGTCATATGCATCAGGATGGGCGGCCACAGGGAACGGGTGCGCGCTCGCAGGCCCGTCAGCGCCAATCCGACCAGAAACGACTGGGCGATCCAGAACCACTGATCCGCTGTGCCACCATAGGTGAACAGATGGAACAGCGCGAAGATCAGGGAGACCAGGTAGATGGAGAACATCGGGCCCACCCGCGCCGCGAGGGCCGGGTAGAGCAAACCTCGGAAGAGCAACTCCTCGGTCGGCGGCCCGACCAGAACCGTGAGCATCCCCATCGCCGCCCATCCCAGGGGATCCCTTCCCCGGAACAGGGGAACCAGCGTCTCCGGGATCACCGGGCGCCCCAGGGCCATGGTCACCGCGTCTAGCGCGATCCCTAAGCCCAGGGCCAGGACGGGCACCGCCCACAGCGGGATCCGGATCGGGGGGACCAGACGGAGGGCCTGGCGCAGCGGCCCTCGCACCCACAGGCGCAGGCCAGCCCCCAACGTCAGCAAGATAAACAGGTAAATCAGGGTGTTGGCTAGACCCATGAAACGCCCGCTGGAGGATGCGCGCTGAAAGACAGCCTCGAAGGGCTGGTTGGGCTCAAGGAGCACCCAGTAGATCAGGAAGAGGAGGACGCCGAGCATGAACTGGGCCATCAGAAAATACGCCAGAGCGGACACGGCGAAGCCGATCCCCCAAGGCGGGGCCGGCTCCAACTCTTCCGTTGGGGAACGCGGCGATGAACGTGTGGGCATCGTCTACACACTCCTGATCGATGTTATAGAGAAACCGCTACTGCTTCATCCAGCTTTGTTTTTGGGGGTATGCAGTTGAGAAGACGGGCGGGTCCCTCCCCCCTAAATCTTCCGGGGGTTGGGCCGAAGGCCCCCCGGCCCAACCCCCGGAAACCCCCAATTTATGGACAAGGCACTACCACCCCCTCACCCAGGCTTGTTCGATGCCCAGCCATCCGGTACGAGGCGGGTTCAGCGCCTGCTCGTACACCCGAGCGAACTCCGCTTCAAAGAGGGCGGCCATCCCCGGATCCGCCACGATCAGGAAGTTCTCATCGTTGTCCTGGGCGGCGTTCCGGGAGAAATTATATGAGCCGAAGATCACCACCCGGCGATCGATGACGAACACCTTGTGATGCATCGTGTATGGGTTGCCATCCTTCAGCGCATCAATCCCGACCTGCCGGAGGCGCCGGAACTGGCTGGCCGGCGCCTCCGCCCCCACGGTCTCGAACACCCCATGGATCTCCACCCCCGATCGAGCGCGCTCCAGCAGCACGTTCGCGATCTGCGGGTGGGTGAAGGCGAAGGCCATGAATACGATTCGTTCCCGCGCGCCCTGGAGGGCTCGCTGGATCGCTTCAACGGTGGGATCCTCCGGCGCGAAGTAATTTTCCACCGGAACGCCCTCGATGGTCAATCGAGGGACGGTGTCGCCGGAGGAGCGGGCCGGGCCAAAGGCCCGTCGCTCAAACATCGCGGCGAACTTGACTGCATAATTGCGGGCTAAGTCCGGCGAGCGGATGAGGGCCGCGTTGTTGTTGTTCTGATAGGCGTCGTTGTCGGTGAAATTCATCGAGCCGGTCCACACGAGCTCGCCGTCGATGACCATGAATTTGTTGTGCATGTAACCTGGCCGCTCATCGGTCACCACGGGGATGCCCCCCGCCCGCAGGCGGGCGATCGCCTGGGTGTCGGCGTTGTCGGTCTCGGTGACCACCCGAACGCGGACGCCGCGATCCCGGGCCCGCAACAGGGCCTCCGCGACCGGCATCCAGTCGATGTCGTAAACCGCCACGTCCAGGGTTCGGCGCGCGCCGTCGATGGCCGCGATCAACGCATCCATCACACCCCCTCGATGGAAACTTGGGTCGTCCGGGAAACGGGGCGTGGTGAAGAAGACCTCATACCAGCGGGATCCCGTCCCCTCCGGGGATGGAGGGGGTGGAGCGGCCGGACGGTTCAGACAATATTGGGCAGCGAGCAACAGGATGGCCAGGAACAACAGACCGATCAGCCCGGAAAGCGGCGGGATCCCCCGTATTGTATGGAGGGTCATCCGGCGAGGATGCCGCGAACGGGATGTTCCCATAGGTTCCTCCTGACCCGACGGGTCATGCTGTGGATGTTCGGCGGGGCGAGGGCGCGCCCCCCAACCCCCATGGGGGAGTTCATTCCTTTAAACTTTATCAGTCGGCGCCGGAATAACCGGGGCGCCAGGAAGACAAGGCCTCCAACGTCCAAGCCAGGCGCTCCTCCATGGTCCAGGATGTCCACTCCGGCGGCGTGCGAATCCCCCATTCCGCCAAGAGCCCATCGGCTTCGTCCGGAGGGGACTGCACAGCCCGTCGGATCCGACGCATCGCCCGATGTAGGGCCTCGCCGGTTTCTTCGGGATGCGGGCCGATCCGGGCCAGGGCCCACTGGAGCAAGCGCTGGGCCTGAGCATCCGTCAGACCGCCCCGCCAGCTTTCATCCTCTAATATCCGCTCCAGCCATATTTCGTGGACAGGCTCCATTCTCAATGTCCCCCGTTTGGAATCCCATCCCATTGGCGTTACGCCGTTCGGGGCCCGCGGGAAGGAGAGGAGCCCCGCGAAACGGGCGCCGGAGCGCCCCGTGACGAACAACCCGATTACGGTCCCTCGATCCGCAACGTATACGGCGCGGGCTCCGTGGTGAACCGGGCGAGGGCCGAAAGGGCCAGGACCACGCGGCGGTCCGGGCCTCCCTCCAAAGTCCATGCCCCCCGTCCGTCCTCCCCCACCGGGAGGCGTTCGATCCGGACCGTTCCATCCGATCGGACGCGCAGGATCTGCAGGGCGAAACGAACGGGGACCCGTGGGGCGACCCGGGCCCAGCCCTCGGCGACCCACCCGGAGTCCGCTTCCGCCCCATCCCGGAAGCCGATCTCCGGGATCTCGATGGCATCCAGGGCCACCCCCGGCCGGTTGACCGCGTCGTCCGTCACCACCTCAAACCGGAGCCAGATCACCCGGCCTGCGTAGGGCGTAAGATCGACGGTTTCCGTGATCCAGCGCGGTCCCCCGTCCCCCCCGCTGATCCCCGTGTAGCCCCATCCCAGGTTGTTGTGGTTGGGGTTCGCGTCGGTCCCTGACGGGGTCCGCAGAATCGTCCAGCGCTGTCCGCCATCGGTGGAGACGCTCACGTAGGCGTAGTCCCAGTCCTGCTCCAGGTCATACCAGATCCGGTAACGCAGGGTGGCCCGGCGCACCCCTCGTAGGTCGATCTCCCGGGTCAAGCGGGGGTTGCCTTCATCCCCCCGTGCCGCATACCAGAAGCGGTGCCCCTCAAAAGGGGTCGCGGCGACCAGGGGCAAGGTGGGGGTTCCCTGGAAAACCAAACGCAGCGCCTCGCCGGCGGGAAGCTCGATGTAATCGGTCGCGTAGGGGAAGACGGATTCCCGGATCTCCTGGGGCGTACGACGGACGGTGGCCGCCCGATGGGGCTCCGGAAGCCGCAGGGCCCGATACCGAGGGCCATCCGAGAGATCCATGTGGTCGAGGAAGTTGGCCGCCACCCACTCCAAGAAAAATTCATCCGCATCCATCCCGGCTCCGATCTCTTGAAGTACGCGATCCACCGCGGACAGCCCGTTCTCCGGATGGGCCACCAGACGTCGGGTGGCCTCTTCCCCGAAACGTTCCAGGAAATACTCCAAAAAGAGGAAGGCCGCTCCGTAGTGTTCCGCGTTCCCCTCCTCGTGAGGCGCCCAGGTGTTGAGCTGGGTGTCAGGCTGGAAAAGGAACGTCGTCTCGAAGCCGCCTCCACGATAGCCGCTCAGGAACGCGGCAAGCTCCGAGGCCCCTTCGTTCAGCCAGGTTTCCTCGTTGCGGTCACTATACCAGTGGATCATATGTTGGAATTCGTGGGCGAGGACCCCGTTGTAGAAATCCGAGTTCACCCGCACTGCATCCAAATTAATGTAAAACATCTCCGCCTCATTGGAATCCGAGCGCACCGCCCGGGGGAATTCATCTTTGCTGGCGTAATAGCCGGCCACGCTCCCCATCCCCGCCGCGTGAAGCACCACGAGGCGCGGATCGCAATCCACCCCCGGGGTCCACTCGCTTCCAAAGAAAGAACGGACCGTGGGATGGATCCGCCGCTCGAAGGCCTCCGCCGCGGCTTCCAGGCTGGCCTGGCTCACCCGGCGGCCTTCTTCCACCCACATATACAGGTGGGGGGTCTTCACCCGCAGGACAGCGGTCACTGTGAATGTTTCGTTTGTGTCGTTGTTCGAGACTAGGAAGGTCCGCCGCGTGCCCACCGGGAGATCCCTCTCCCCTCGGCATGCGGTCGTGGGGGTCTCCGGCGGCAATCCCTGATACCGCACCGCCAGATCCCGCAGGTCCCGGATCGGCAGATCGGTCCCTAAGAGGAGCTGGAGGGTTTCCTCCGCCTCATGGCGGCTCGCCCCGGCCGGCGTCACAGCTGGGGTCGCGGTCCACCGCGGCGAAGGGGTGGGGGGCGTCGTGGGAGGCCGCGAGCTTTCTTGCCCCCCACACCACCCGCCACCGAGGGCCAGCCCGAGGGCCAGCGCGAACATCGCTATCCGTTTCACGCATCGCCTCCCAACCTTGAAGATCCTACAAGCCCGCACAGTTAATGATAGCCCACATGGCGGCGGCTTGGACGTGGGCTTCGGACAGCCATCAGTTGTGATTGCTCTGTTGCAAACAACATGAGGAGATTATCCTAACCCAGAGGGATGAGCTTTTGATTCGTGGACTTTCTGTGATGGGTGGGCCGCCTACGCGGCCCACCCATCACAGAAAGTTTTATCTTTGCAACAAAGCAAGTTGTGAGGCTCACGTCCTCATAATCCAAGTTTTGAACTTAAGATGGTTCAAACCATTGGGGGTTGAAACGATTCGAAGTTATATGTTAAAATTCTTAAGATTCATGACTCTTGAGCTGACCGGTAGCGGTAGGACACCGGTCCGCCAACCGTCCCGATCGGCCCGAAAACCGATGAATCACCAGAGGGGCTGGCGATGGCGAGTATCCCGCTTTCCATGCTTTGGGAGAGGCTTGAGCCAGGGGACTGGGTGATCTATACCGAATCCGGGGACGCCCGCCAACGTTGGATTCTCGATTCGATGTTTCACACGCTGGCGTCGAGAGGCTATCGGCTGATCCTCCTGGAACACACAGGGATCTGCGAGAAGGATCCGCCGGGTTTCCTGAACGTCTACCGCCTGAACGCCTCCAAATGGGATCTGCCACTGTTTGAAGCCCTGGAGCATATCCTGAGGGAACACGCATCCCCAGCGGTGATCCTCGCGGAGGGTCTGGCGGAATGGCTGCATGAGGCTCCTTCCCGCTGGGCCCTCGTGGAGCGCCTTCGCCAGGGCGCGCCAGCGCTCTGGATCGTCATCGCTCGGGACCAGCCTGGCCGGCCGGACCCCGTCTGGATGTTCGATCCATCCGCCCAACTGGTCCTGATGCCAGCCTCCGGATCGCCGAGCACGCCTGTGATCGCCTGGGTTCGGAGGGCTATCGGATCCCTGGCGCCGGGGTTCTATCGAGCGCATCCCCCACCGGCCGCCCGGCTGGAGCCTCTGTTTCTGAGCTCCCAACACCTTGAGGCGATGGGTGGAGCGGAATCCCACCATCAAGGTGAACGCGCTTCCATAAACCCGCCGGCTGATCCTTCCCCGCAGAAGAATCGCGGCTTGGAACAGCATCTCGCGCTCATCCGTCAGATTCTCACCAGGGCCCAAGAGGCCACGGATCTTCCATCTTTTCTGAACGCATTGATCCGGGAACTGGTGGAACGGTTAGGCTTCGACCGAGGGGCCATCACCATGCTCCGTGAGGGGGTCCTAGAGATCATCGCCGAACATCGGGCCCATGGCGGCCCCTCAGCTCTGAGGGAGCGCATCTCCCTGCAAGACGATCCCCTTTCCGCCACGATCATCGCAACCGGCCGTCCGTTGGTTCTCAGCGATGTGCGAAACGGAGCGCCTTTCGGGAGCTCCAAGCCCCTCATCCAGCGCCTGAGGATCCGCTCCACTATAATCGTCCCCCTGATCGCCCGCGGGCAGGTCATCGGAACCATCGGTTTGGATGCGGTGAAGCAGCCTCGATCCTTCGACGAGGCGGAGGTCGAGCTGATCCAGACCATCGCCGCAGCGGTCGCTGGCTTCATCGAGCGGATGCAGTGGCTGGAGGAGGCTCAACGCCGGGCCCGCGTGCTCGAGACGCTCCGTAGCATCCTGCATGAGGCACTCGCATCCGCTGAGCCTCGGCGCTTTATGGAAGGCGTCCTAATGCACATCTGCACAGCGTTTGATCTTCCCTTCGGCGCGATCTGGATCGGCGAACAGATTGTGACCCATGGGATTAGTACGGATCAGCTTGCGTTCGTCCTTAAAGCTTCCCGAGAGGCCAGCTACCGTCTTCATGCGGTGGATTCGATCCCCGATTGCGCCGCGATGCCGCCCTCTCCACTGCGCAACGCCCTCCTGCAACTCGGGATCCGAGCGACCCTCTCCGCGCCCATCTACAGCGAGGGTCAACCGATCGGCGGCCTGGCCGTGAGCCGCCCTCGGCCGCACTTCTGGTCCGCTGAGGAGCGCGCATTGCTGGAGATGGCGGCGGAGGAGATTGGACTGGTAATCGCACGCATCCAGGCCTACCAGAGCCTGCGGATATTCTACGCCCTGTCCGATGCGCTGTCGTCGCTCCAGCACCCGGAGCCGGCCCTGGGGAACGCCCTGGAAGCCTTCCGGATCCATCTAAACGCTTCCCGAATCTGTATCTACACGCCCGATCCGGAACGCTCGGGGCAGCTCATCGCATGGGTTTGCGCCGGGATGCCCTCCATATCTCCCACCGACCAGGTTCGCTGGGAGGGGCCCCTCTGGATCCGTCAGGCGCTCCAGAGGGGAGAGCTCTGGCTGGAGGATTGCCGTGCTCAACTCCCCGAGGCGCCTGACCAGGCCCTCGCCCTGCTCCCGCTGCAGGCCAATGAGACCTTCCTCGGCCTTCTCGAAATCGCCTGGGCGACTCCTCGGGTCTTCGATGAATCCCTGCGCGTCATGGTGAAGCGGGCGGCCTCGATCCTGGCGTCCGGCATGCTGAACGTTGGCCTGTGGAAGGAGCTTCAGGAGCGCGTCCGCCAGCTGGAAGCCCTCAACCGGGCCCTGGAGCAAGCCTTGGTGGCACGGGAGCAGATGATCCAGAACGTCTCCCATGAGCTGCGAACCCCCTTGGCGGTCATCCAGGGATATCTGGAGCTCATGGACCAG
This sequence comes from Thermoflexus sp., assembly GCF_042408365.1. Taxonomy (GTDB): domain Bacteria; phylum Chloroflexota; class Anaerolineae; order Thermoflexales; family Thermoflexaceae; genus Thermoflexus. The sequence goes on along the minus strand of NZ_JBHOQJ010000306.1, from coordinate 969 downwards.
GAAGCTCTCGGCCCGCTCACCTCGGACCAGCGGCAGGCCCTGGGGGTCATGCGGGAGCGCCTGAACGTCCTGATCCGCTATGTGGAGCTCCTCCTGGCCCTGCAGGAGATCCGCGCCGGCGCTCGCTCTTTGAGCTTCCTGGATCTGCGGCAGCTCACCCAGATGGCGTGTCGGGTTTATCGGACGCGGATCGATCCCCAGCGCCATTCCCTTCACGTCTATATGCCTGACCATCCGGTGTGGGTGCTTGGCGAGAGCCAGCTGCTGCTTCTGGCTTTCTCAGAGCTCCTGGAGAACGCTGTCAAGTTCTCCCCTCACGGAGGGGCCATCGATGTCTCCCTCCAGGTACAAGGGGACGAAGCGTGCCTTCAGGTTCGCGATGAAGGGGTCGGCATCCCGCCTGAAGCGCTCCCGCGCGTGTTTGAGCCGTTCTATCAGGTCGATGGCAGCACCACCCGCAAGTTCGGCGGAATGGGCATCGGTCTGACTGCGGTGAAACAAATCGCCGAGGCCCACGGCGGACGCGTGGAGATCCGGAGCGAGCTCGGCCGCGGGACATGCGTGAGCCTGTGGTTGCCGATTGTCCGCACGTAACGCGGGCCGGAGAACCCCCTTTTCCGGCCGAGCGGGATCTAAGGCGAAAGGGCCAAAGCCCCCTCCCCTGCATTGAACTCCCATTTGACGAAAGGCATCTCCCATATCTGACGATCGGCATCCTCGCCTAGGGCCCGTCGGGTATATACTTAATCGAAATAAAATCAGCAAAATTGACTGAACTTGGAGCGCGCCGGAGGGGAGTGTTCCCGGCCCCATGGGCCGATCGAGATTGTGCTGAACGGAGGTTCAAGATGGCTCGACCAATGGTCACCGTGGATGGGAACGAGGCAGCGGCGAATGTCGCGTATCAATTGAGCGAGGTGATCGCCATCTACCCGATCACCCCCTCCTCCCCCATGGGGGAGCTGGCGG
>NZ_JBHOQJ010000274.1:0-27140 GCF_042408365.1 Thermoflexus sp. | reverse complement strand
CGGCTTTGCCGCACGGGGAGGGAGGAAAGGGGACGAAGCAATGCCCCTCACCGCGTAGCTCCTTTGAATTCTTGACGTTTGGAGCTCGCCACTGCGGAAAGGGGTTAACTACCGGCGGGAGGAGCGTTCGAAACCGCCTGTCAGGAGAGCGGGGGGAGTTGAGGGTGAGCTCGCAATCCTAAGCGTGAGCGCTCGGCGTGGCGATCGTCGCCCTGGGGATGGCCAGATAGAATGTGCTGCCCTGTCCCAGCTGGCTCTCTACCCAAATGCGACCTCCATGCCATTCCACAATCGATTTCACGAGAGCCAACCCCAGGCCGCTTCCTTTCACGTGGGCGGTCTCCTTGCGGCGAACCCGATAAAATTTTTCGAAGATCCGCGCTTGATCGGCTGGAGCGATGCCGATCCCGCTATCTTTCACCCAGATCAAGATCTCTTGATCCTGCTCACAAAGGCCCAGCGAGATGATACCTCCGGCCGGCGTGTATTTAATGGCGTTGTCGATCAGGTTGGTGATCGCCCGACGCAGCCAGATAGGATCTCCATTCGCTATTCCCTGGCCGTTCACCTCTAAAGTCATGCGCAGCCCACGAGCCATCGCGTGGGGGCGCATTTCATGGAAGACATCCCGTATGAGATCGCTCAGGCGGCAGATCCCTCGTTGGCCGATCCCTTCTTCAATCCGCTTCAAGTCCATGAGATCCTCAATAAGCCGTGTCATCTGATCAATGCCGCTCATGATCTTCTCCACATACTCCCGTTGACGAGAGGTTAGGGGCCCGGCCATGCCCAGCATAGTGACAAAGCCCCGCATGTAGGTCAGCGGAGAGCGCAGGTCATGGGAGATGGCGGCGATGAAATCGGACTTCAATTCGTCCAGCGCCTTGAAGGGGGTGATATCCCGTACGAACACCAGCTGTCCGATCTCCCGGCCGTCCTCCAGGCGCAAATCGTAGCGCCCAGCCCAATAGGCCCGGCCATCAGAGCGCTTGAATTCACGGCTACGGACGTGTCCTGGGGGAATTTGCTCGCTCAACAGCGCGCGCAATTCCGCATCCTTCAGAAGTGGAGCAATGGGCTGCCCCACAGCCTTTGAGGATGGAAGCCCCAGGAACCGCTCCGCCGTCGGATTCAGATAAAGCAGATCGCCTCGCCCATCGATCAGCATCAAAACGTCCGGGCTGCTCTCCAGAACGGCTCGGAGCCGCTCACGTTCGGCCAGGGCCGCTTCGTACAGACGGGCCCGAGCGATGAATACCGCGGCCTGGCTGAGGATCAAGCGGACCAGCTGCCGTTCGGTTTCCGGTACCCGATGGGGTTGAGCGAAAGTCAACCACGCGACCCCCAGGAGTTCCTCTCCCAAATGAATGGGGAGGATCCCCAGGGCCCGCCCGATCCCTTCCTGGCGAAAGATCGTCGACAGCTCCGGATGACGAAGCACATGCTCGACCCAGAGGGGCTCCCCCTGCTCTAGGCCCAGTTTCCAGCAGGTCTCATCGGGCGGCTCCGGATCCTTTTCCCCTGTCGCGGTGAACACCCGGATGGAGCCTTGGGCTCCGGGGATCAGAATACGAGCTCTTGATGCCCGGGTTGCCCGCTCCAGAGATCGGGCGACCTCCGGCAGGCCGTGGGCCAGATCTCCGGTCTCCACCAGCCGTCGGTTGAGTTCCAACAGCAGGGAGAGATCCATCAGCCGGGCCCGCAAGCCGTGGCGCATGCGCTCCATCGCCTCCGCCAGCTGTCCCACCTCATCGGGCGCTTCGCTCTCAATAGGGATCCCGAGCTCGCCTTCCGCCATGCGTGCCGCTTCGGCTGTTCGCTGCCTTAAGCGTCGCGTGATGGACCAACTCAAGGCATTGAGCAGCAGCATGCCGCTCACAGCGAGCCCCACGAGAATGCCTGCAGAGGGAAGGATGAGCTCGAGGCCCCTTCGGATGAGCGCGGATCGGGGATACCGGATAACGGCCCACCAGTCCGTCCCTGGAAGCCGACGAAAGTAGAGCAGATCGACCGTTCCTATCGAGGATCGCTGGGTCGAATCGAAAGGCCCAGAGAGCGCTGGGACGGCGAGGGGGAAGACATCCAGTGTGTGCTGGGGATCTGCATGCAACAAGATCTGTCCTCGGGGATCGATCAGGAACCCCTCGCCGGAAGGCACGCTCCCACGCAGGGAACTCAGCACCTCTCGCATAGCGGGATGCTCTGCGATCCGCACGCGTCCGATCAGGAAGCCCCGAGGGGGCTCCCCATCCAGCGGCGCAACGAAAGATAGGCCGGCCGTTCCATCCGGAAGACGGTGCACTTTCGTGTGGATCACCGAGCGGGCAGCGCGGGCCTGGGTCAGCGCTGTGTGTTCCTCCGTCGAGAGCCCCTGGGCCCGCTCCCCTGCCGGATACGCGGCCAGGATCTCTTCATCCGCCCCGGTTAGCAGGACCGTATGGTAGATCGGCCCGGTTTGAACGAAGCGCTGGAGGACGGCAATGATAGAGGGGCTCTCACCAGGAGGGATGCCCAGAGCCGCTAAGTCTGCCAGCAGGGTATCTCCCGTGTGCAGGAAATATGAGAGCTGCTCCCCAGCCCGGCGAACTCCCTGGTTCATCGCCTCCATCTGCTCGGCGTAAGCTTGTCGGAAGGCCAGGACAGCCAGAGAGATCAACAAGCTGAAGATCAGTGTGCTCATCCAAAGTCCGAAGAAGAACAGCATCCGCGTCCGGATCTCTCGGGCGTGAGGGGGCCATTGGGGAAGCCGGCGAGTGAGGAATATGGAAGGCCGACGCCAATGAAGCCCTTGAGCGATCAGTCCGCAGATCAGCGCGCTGGCTCCCGATGAGGGCGCAACGGTGGCATACAGGGTCCAAATCCCATCCAGCGCCTCTGGCCATGAGGGATAAAAGCTTCCCCATGAAATCGCCTGGAGGATCAGCCAGATCCCCCAGCCAACGATGGCGGCGCTCACTGGTTGACGAAGGGCGCGAAAGAGGCGTCCGACGTAACTCTGGGAAAGCAACGAGCCGATCACCATGGCATCCAGGGCCATGATCCAAGGGAGATGTAGAACGCGGCCGTCGCTGGTGGATCCAATCACCGCTCCTCCAACCAGCCCGGCCAGCCCGAGGGCGCCTGGCTGGAGGCGTCCGCCCCAAACCAGATAAGGCAACCAGGAGAAAGCGGGGAAGCCGATCCGGAAAGGCAAGCCTGGGAAATCCTCCCATGACAGGACAGGGCTCAGACTCGTGAGGAGGATAAGGAGCAACAAGCTTATGACCTCGGATGTCTGGAGTTCTTTCCAGGAGCGAAGATCATGAGGGTGTCTGATCCATAAGCTGAGAACGATGAGGAACCCAATGATGGTCCAAGCCCATCCCCATACTGAGCCCGGTCCCACCAAATTACTTGGGAAGCCCCAGAACTCCACCCGCATCTCCCACTCCCGATCCGAGGGGTGGTTGCTGATAGCCCGAGGCGAGAGCGATCACAATCGCCATCTGCAATGTTAACCCTGATGGGAGTTCCGGGCGAAATCAACCGGGTAAAGCGGGGGCCATACCTTGCCTTGGGGATCTTTAGGGGTTAGGGGCCACCAAAGGTGGCCCCTAACCCTTTCGGAGGGATAAATTTCCGTGAGGTACGGGCCGCCTAGGCGGCCGTACCTCTAAGCCGCCGCAACGAAATCTTTCCGCCCCGATTAAGGGATGAGCAAGACCTTGCCCACCGTCTGACGGGAGGCCAGCCGACGATGGGCTTCGGCGGCCTGTTCGAGCGGGAACGTTGAGTCAATAAAGACCTTCAGCTGACCGGTGGCCACCAGATAAAGCACCTCTCCCGCCCGCCAGAGCAGCTCCTCGCGGGTCCGTAGGTAATGCCACATGGACGGTCGGGTGAGGAAGAGGGAGCCCTTTTGGTTCAGGACTTGTGGATCCAATGGGGGGACAGGGCCGCTGGATTGGCCGAAGAGCACCATGGTGCCTCGCGGGCGGAGGCAATTCAGGCTCTTTTCAAAAGTATCCTTGCCCACCGAATCGTAAACCACGTCCACACCGCGGCCGTCGGTGAGGCGCTTGACCTCAGCCTCGAAGTCCTGCTCCGTGTAAACAATGACCGCATCGGCGCCCAGGGAGCGGACGATCTCCGCCTTGGCAGGAGAGGAAACCGTGGCGATGATACGGGCTCCCCGGCGCTTGGCCATCTGCACCAGCAGCGTGCCCACGCCGCCCGCAGCCGCGTGGATCAAACAAGTCTCGCCGGGTTTCAGAGGATACGTGCTCTGGGTCAGGAAGTGCGCGGTGATCCCCTGGAGCAGGACCGCTGCGGCCTGAGGGAAATCGATCGCGGCTGGGAGCTTCACCAGGCGATCGGCGGGGACCACGATATAGTCCGCGTAGGAGCCGGATATACCGGCGTAGGCGACCCGCTCGCCCTCCTGAAACCCGGTCACCCCAGGGCCAACCGCGGCGATTTCTCCAGCCCCCTCCTGACCGGGGATGAAGGGAAGGGAGATCGGGTAAAGGCCGGTGCGATGATAGGTATCAATGAAGTTCACGCCGATCGCGCGCAACCGGACCAGGACCTGGCCGGGGCCGGGGGTTGGGGTGGGGATCTCATCCACTTGAAGGACTTCAGGGCCGCCGAACTGGTGAATGCGAATCGCGCGCATGGCCGAAGCCTCCGGGGGATAAGGATTGAGAAGGCCAGGGCTGTTCATGCCCTGGCCTTCAGGGTATCCAGCGGGAGCGGATGGGAATCGAACCCACCCCGGGCCGCCCCGCGACCCGACACCGGTTTTGAAGACCGGGGGCCTCACCAGAGGCCAACCGCCCCCATGCGGAAAATCACGTGATAAAACGCTTTAAGTGGGGCTGTCGGGCCCAGAATCCCCATTTCCCCCTCCATAGCCTCCCGTCCGCCAATGTTGTCATAATGTTGTCATGATGCTGTCAAGCGATTGGCAAGCTGCGGCCTCATTGTAACACGGGGGTGGGAGAAGTCAAGGGGGATGGCCGGAACCGGGAGCAGGCAGGGCCATTTACTCTGGGGGCCGCGCGAGCTTAAGCCGATTCCTCTTCCGAGCGGCGCCACTGTTCCAACAGCTCCCTGAAGCGCTCCTCCCCAATCTGCTGCCGCATTTGCTCATCCAGGTGGATTTGTCCACACGCAAAGCAGCGGCCATGCCGGTCCGTCGGCACAATCTCATAGAACCTCGCGTGGGGATTCTCCTGAATGGCCCGCTCTTGCAGCACCTTCACGCACTCCTCGGGAGCGGCATACCCCGCTTTATGAAAGATGATGAAAACGGGTTGGGTGGGAGAATATCGCCTCCACAATTTCTGCTCCAAAGCCCTCAGCTTTTGCTTCATCTCGCTTCCCCCTTGGTCAAGGATTCCACGGCCTTCTCCAACTCCGCCAACCTCTCCTCCAGATTCATCATCTCGTGCAGCTGGAGCAAGCGACCCAGCACCATATCGGCGGCCCGTAGACGCTGGCGGAGGTCCTCCGACGCCAGGGCGTCTTTCAACGCGTCCTTCGCCCCCCTCGCCAGCACCAGCAGGTCCCGCTGAAGCTCGGCCAGAGCAGCACGCTCCGCCTCCGCCAACGCTTGGCGAAAGGCTGGCTGGCGCAACCAGCGGTAGAGGGTTGTGCGGCTAACGCCGGCGACCTCGCAAGCGGCTTGTGTCGTGCCGAAGGTCACCAGGGCCTCAATCGCTCGGCGCTGTCGTGGAGTAACTGTTTCATTTTTGCTCATTTTGTCATCCTCCCCCCTCTCCTCCTCGAAGGACGCGGACAATCTCTTCCCAATCGCCGGGCCGCCAAACGTAGACCTCTATCCCTGGCACTTGGCGAAGGGTCGCCAGCCACTCTTCCTGGGCCGGCGATAGCTTCCCGCGCTCCGTTTTCAGCTCCGCCAGAATGAGCGGCCTCCCCGGCTTGGCTAACACCAGGTCCGGGAAGCCGGCCGGGGAGCGGATGGAAAGCCAGGTGCGGTAGACCTTCCATCCCAGGAGGCGGGCCAGGTCCACGACCTGCTGGCTGAAGTCCTTCTCCGAGATAGGAAGATGGGTTCGAGTCTCCACCCTCATCCTGCCGCTCGTTTATATCAGTTCGTTACAGGTAATATTCCCCGCTTCGGGCGGTCCTGTGGACAGGTGAACTTCGTGACGGGACACCAACTGCCCAGGGGCGGGTTGGCTCCGGGTCCAGAAGCCCGGCCTGCCCATCGGACAACTCCAGCCAATGGATTGGGAGCGCCTGAATCTTCACACCGGAGGGCCCAGGAGCGGCCCTTGGGTTACCCGAAGGGTTTCTGGAGCCTTGACCGGCGGAAACCCGGCTCCCAGGCCTTCCTGTGGCCACCGGGAGGCCTCCGAAACCCTCCCACCTTCAGCCGTCCCAGGTCACCCGGCATCTGGAGGCCTTGAGGCAGTCCCAGGTCTCCGCCTGGGGGTGCCTCTTCGGCGGTCCATCCGCCAAGGCCTGGGGAGGCCATGAAGGGAGAGCTCCGGCCTCCTGGTTTATGCTCTTTACCACTCACCTCTCCCCGTGCTCCGCCAGCCAGTCCATTAGGTGGCTGGGGTATCCCGACATCTTGAGCAGCGGTTCCCGGTCATATGCGGCCTTTAGGCAGTGTGGACACCTCATCACGAACCGGGGGTCCTCAATGGGTTTCCCACAATCCACACAGATAGGCCGAGATGCCGGGGATTCGGCGCTCGTGACCGAATTTACAAGCTCCCCCATGGAGAGCTGGCCATCCCCTTCCTGTCCCACCCCAGATTTCTTTTCTCCCCCTATAGATAGGGAGCGTGGAGAAAAGAATTCTGACCCCCTTTTGGAGCCATTCCCCAATTCCATTTCTCCACGCTTATTTCCGTGGAGAAAGCGTGGAGAAACGAATTCCGTCCCGCCTCCCCCTTCCGTCTCCGCCGAGCCACCACCCGAATTCGTTTCTCCACGCTCCTTATCTATATAGGGAGAAACGAATTCGGTGTCCGGGGTTTCTCCGCTCCCGTCCGCCAAGGTCCAGCGGTAGGGGTCTCCCTTTTTCCCTGACCCCTCCCGCCGCACCAGGCCGGCCTCTTGCAGCTCCTTCAGACGCTTGGAGGCCGTCGCATGGGGGAGCCCAACGGCCTTGGCCAGCTCCCCCGTGGTGGCCTGTCCGTGCTCCGCCAGGACGTCCAGGAGCTGCTGGCGCTGGGCCTCGGCCGAATAGGCCGCCGGCGAACCCAGCGTCTCGTAATCCGCGCCGCCGTTCCATCGGATGATGACCTCGAAGGGCTCATAGCGGCTGTAGACGGTCAACACCCGCCGGGTGTCGTCTTGCTGCTCCGGCTCGTAGCGCCGCATCTCGATAATGATGTCCACGAAAGCGGAAATGGCCCCTGACCCCCGCCCGGCCGTCCCCTGGCCACCGTCGCTCTTCCGGGGGTGGCGAACTAACAACACGGCACAGCCTGCGTCGGCGACGGCCTGGAGGGGTAGAAGCGCCGCGACTACTTCGGGGGCGTTATTCTCGTCTTTCACCGGCCATAGGTGAGGCAGAGCGTCGAACACCACAAGGTCGTAACCGCGCTCGGCAACCAGCCCGGCCAGGTAATCGGCAAAGGCCTCCCATCCCTCCCAAGTCGCTTGCTTCGGGAAAGGCCGCGTGATGATGTGGACGTGGTCACCGAGCCCGAATTCTTCCCGACGCTCGGCCCATTTCGCCTTCGCCTCCTCGGTGACCACCAGGGCCTTTCCGGCCTGGACCGCCTTCCCGGCCAACTCCCCTCCGGTCTCCATCTGTCGTAGAAGCGCCGCCACCAGCGTAGTCTTGCCGGATTTCCAAAGGGCGTAGAAATCCGTCAAATGCCCGCGGGCCAGGAGGCCCTCCCACACCCATCGCACCTCGGTATCATCTCCGGATAGCTCGGTGATGGGGACGGGGCTCCAGCGCTGGGTTCCAGAGGCCAGCCTTTCGGCATCCTCAGCCTCGCGAACCATCTGGAAACTCCTCTCCACGATGCCCAGCCAGGTATCGATAGGGAAGGGATGGACCTTGTAAAGGGTCTCCGCGATTTCTTTCCGGTCACGAAGGTCCGTGTAACTGGTCACGGTGTCTAATATCTTCACCCACTGGGGGCCACGCACCACCTCCACCTGGAGGCGTCCTCGCAGATGGCCGTTCCGGGATAGCCGAGGCCGGTCCAGGGTGAGGCGAACCCCCTTGCTCTCAAAGAGGCGGACGACGTATCGGCCGTCTACGATTTCCAGGCTGGGATGCTCCTCGGGGGGCTCAGGGAGCGCAGCGCCATGCTTCCGATAGGCTTGGATTAGCTCCCATGCCTTCTTCACCATCTCGTGCCAGGCGCCAAGGTCCACGTCGCTCCAGAGGCTCGCCAGCTCATGGGCGACTTTTGCCTGTCCGGGGGCCGAGGAGAGTTTGGCCGGAGCGTAATAAAGCGTCTCCCATCGGCCATCCCTCTTCACCTCAACCTGGAGATTGCCGGTGTAGTGGCCCTTCTCGTCGATTTCCAATCGGTCCACGATAAAGCGAACCCCTCGGTCCTCGAAGCGGGAAACGACATATTGGCCGTCCACAAACTCAATGCCTGAGCTCATCGCCATACCTCCAAGGGTAAGATGGGCTGCTTGGGATGCTCCACGGCCCACTCCTCCAATTCGAGCGCAATCTGGCGCCCGTGGCCACGGTCCAGCTCAAAGCCCTTCTCGCGGATACGCGCCACGCTGGCGCGATACCGGAAGCCGGTCTCCACGTCCACGATTTCCACCACCCGTGCGCCAAGGCGCTCGGCATCCGCAAGGCTCTCCACGTCCAGGGCCCATGCCGGCGGACGGCGCAACATGTGGACGCTTGCGCGGACGTGCTTGCGGAAGACGCCGTCGCGGACTTCGCCAACGGGGCGGCCGTTGACTTTTATGAGGGATGGGGTATAATGAGGAGCGAATGAAGCTCCGTTCCGTTCTTTGATGGGCCGCCGGGGCCAGCCGGCGGCCTTCGTCTTTTTGTTCATGGGTCACCTCCTTCGGCGTTATCCCAAGTAAGGGCATCCAGGAATCGCGCAGCGTCCCAGTCTGTCTCGTGCTCTTGGAAGGCCTGGCTCAGCTCATCCTGTAGCACCTCAATAACTCGCCGAACCAACTTCGGGTTAGCTGTGGCCAGGAGGGGTAGGGAATCCCTGCCGGAGTCCCCCCGCTCTATCACCACAAAAAGCATCGCCATCGCACACCTCCTGAAAGGTCTCTCTATATACATGGGGCGAAAGCGTTTATATGTGAGATATTTCACGACCAGTGGGCACAAAAAAGCCCCCTGAACCTACTCGGCCAGGGGGCGAATACGAGGGACGGCCTGTTTTTGTCCTACCGGTTGGTGGTGCCTACCTCCATTAAAAGTTCCCTCATCACGGCCCTTGCCTTCTGGCGAATGTTTTTCCGTATCACCCGCACCGTGCTTTCCTTAAGCCCGAGCCTCCGTGCTATCTCCGCCGAGCCTTGTCCTTTATACTTGCGGCCCTCCGATGTCGTCAGGTCCAACCACGTATGCAATACCTCACGTTCCCTTGGTGTAAGGCGCTCCTCGAGGCGCTTCACCATTTCCCTCGCCACCTCCGGCCTCCATCGCCCTATTGCGGGCTCGGCCTCCTCCTCGGGCCGCTCTACTTCCTCCTCAACACTTGGGGTGGTGTCCGGAAGCTGCTCCAAATCGATTTCCTCCACCCTCACTTCGAGCACATCGGTCCTGGGGAACGGCCTTCCCAGTAAGTCGCCCATCAGAGCGCACACCATCTTTTCCCCCAGAGGGTCCCAACACTCTCTGAGAGGAAGTTCGCCGAGCCCCATCTCCTGCAGTTCCTCGAGGGCCAAAAGCATGTTTTTGGCCAGAATGGTTGCGGTCACCTCCTCCCGCGACTGTGCTCCGCCCATCCACTCCAGCTCTTGCTCCACTCGCCGGGCCAACAGCGCGTCCAGTTCCCCGAGGAGGCGGGCTTCCTCTTTGAACTCCCGACGGTGCGCTTTCCCGTAGGCTTTCTTCAGGGCTTGAACCACCCTGCCGGCCCAATACTTGAGCCAGTTTCCTGACAGGACCTGATTCACTAAGTGGCGGAGAACTCCCATTGCGATGCGCCCGAGTGGTTCCGCGACTCCCTCCACGAGGCGTTTGGATGCTTCCAGGAGCGCTTCCAGGCGCGGTCCCACAAGAGCCTGGCAGAGCCTCTCCCCAATGGCTTCCACAGAGGGGCGGAAGTATTCCTGGAGGGCTTCCATAAGGAGGGCGGCTGCCTCTCGGAGCATCCGCATTTCATACGGATAGCGCTCCGGGTGTTCCAGCACTTCCCCAGCGGTGGGTCCGGTCTTTCCATTCATATCTCACCTCCACGGCGGTGGTTTTAAGGGGCTGGGCCCCGGTGTCCGTGGCCACCGGGCTTGCGGGCGGGGCGCCATCCGCCACCCGGCCCCCGTCACCCACACTCTACCAAGTCCACTCGGTTTTGGGTAGCGCTCCGCACGCCTGAGACGAAAAGGTGTATCGCACTTTCATGGTTCCCTCCTTTGGCCACATGGTTCCTCTCCGTTCAAGGCCTTTGAGAGCACCACAGCCACCCGCTCATCCCCACTCTTCAGCACGTGGGCGTAGATGGCCGCGGTGATGTGGGGGCTTGAGTGTCCCGCCCGCCGCGCGACCTGGGGAAGCGGGATTCCGGCCTCCAGGAGAAGGGATACGTGAAGGTGGCGCAAGCCGTGGGGTGTAAGGACCGGCAACCCCAGTCGTCGGCACGCCTCCCACATCGCGCGAACCACGGTCTTGCGCCATAGAGGGCGGCCGTCCCGTTGGGTGAAGACCAGCTTCCACTCGTTCGCCCAGCGCTCCCCCGCCCGCTCGCTCCATTCCGCTTGCTGGCGACGCTGACGGATGAGGGCCTCCACGGCCTCCGGCGGAATCGCCAGGGTGCGCACCCCGGCCGGCGTCTTTGGCTCCTGAAGATGCCACGCCCCGTTCGCCCACTGCAGGTTCCGCCGGATGATGACCGTCCCGCTCTCCAGGTCCACGTCTCCCCAGGTCAAGCCCAGCGCCTCCCCAATGCGGCAGCCGGTGGCCACCAGGAAGACCCACAAAGGATGGAGCCAGTGGGTTCGCGTCCCCTCGAGGAAGCGCCGGAGAAGGTCAGGGGTCCAAAGCTCTTGACGTCCGGGCCGGTAGCGGGGTGGGGTCACCCGTTCGCAAGGGTTCATCAGGAGCCATCCCCAGCGGACGGCCAGCTTACAGGCCATGCTCAAGGCGCGATAGGCTTTGAGCGCCGTCCGGTGGCGGCCTCGCTCCTCGAGGGTGGAGAGGAAATGCGCCACTTGGGCAGGGGTGAGCCGGCCGAGCCGCACACCCCCCAAGGCGGGGCGAAGATGGGCCTCACACACATAGCGCCAATCCTCGAAGGTTCGGGGGCGCCAGCGGGGGGCGTTCACGGCCAGCCAGGCATCCAGCAAATCCGCCACGGTCCGCGCGCCGGGGTTGGGGAGGGCGCCTTGGAGGGCGGCCTGTCTTTTCAGCTCCGCGAGGCGTCGGCGGGCCTCTCGTTCCGTCCGGGCATAGGCGACGCGTCGGACGCCGGCGATTTGGAGGGAGACCTGATAGCGGCCGTCCTTGCGGAGGCAAATGCTGCCTTCGCCGGAGGCTTTGCGGGGCATCGCTCACCTCCCTCGCCGCGAAGGAATGTTGTCATGATGCTGTCAAAGGTGGGATGGGTATTTCGAGAGGCTATATCTGGGGGTTAAGCGGGGATACACCGCCATATCTGGGGAATCGAACCCACCCCGGGCCGCCCCGCGACCCGACACCGGTTTTGAAGACCGGGGGCCTCACCAGAGGCCAACCGCCCCCTTCTCGTATTATATCTAAGCTGTTCGCCCCGTATCTCCTACGCTTGGCAGGCGGCCTCCCTCCCGGCTTTCGCTCGGAAGGATGAGCAGCTGGGGAATGAAATCGGGGCGGGATCCTTCCCGCCCCGATGGATGCCCCAGCCCTGCGGATTGGGGATCCGCTCAGATTACTGGGGCTTTGCGGGCGGGACGTTCGTCTTGATCGTCCCGTCCTTCAGCCCCTTCTCGATCTCCGCCAGCTTCTGGCGGACCTCCTGCGGGACCTGGCTCTCAAGGTCGTGGAACGGAGCCAGGCGGACCGGACCGATCACGTTGCCGCCCTGCCACTTCCCCTCGTAAGCGGCCTTGATCAGATTGAAGGTTCCTTCCGTCAGATCCTTCATCGCGCTGGTGAGCAGGACGCTCTTGGCTTCGGGGACGGTGTAGTACTGATCGACATCCACGCCGATAGCCAGACACTTCTTGGTCTCCGCGCAGGCGATCAGCGCCCCGTTGCCGGTCTTGCCGCCGGCCCCAAAGATGACATCCACGCCCTTGTCCACCAGGGAAAGGGCCGTGGACTTGCCCCATTCAGGGTCGGTGAACGTCTTATCCAGCCCCACGTCGTTATGGTAAACCACCAGCACCTCGACGTCCGGGCGCACATACTTTGCCCCGGCGCGGTAGCCTTCGCCAAAGCGCCAGACCGGTGGGACGGCATCGGTGCCCAGCACGGCGCCGATCTTGCCGGTCTTGCTCATCAGGGCGGCCAGGGCCCCGGCCATAAAGCCGGCCTTGTCCTCCTCAAAGATCAGCCCGGCTACGTTTTCGATGGTGCTCTCCTGGAATTGATCGACGCCGATGAATTTGACGTTGGGGTATTTCTGGGCCGCCTCCCGTGTCGCCTCTCCCAGGGCGAAGCCGACGGTGACGATCACGTCGTAGCCGGCGTCAGCGAACTGGGCGATGTTCTTCATGTAGTCGTTGGGATCCTGGGTTTCGATATATTTCGCCTCCACGCCCAGCTCCTTAACAGCCTTCTGGACGCCTTCCCAGGTTCCTTGGTTGAAGGATTTGTCATCGATCTTCCCAACGTCGGTCACCAGACCCACTCGGAAAGGTTTCTTGGTAGGGGTTGCAGCTGGTGCAGGGGTGGCAGCCGCAGGTTGCCCGCCAGTAGGAGCAGGTGGCTGTGTCGGGGTTGGAGCTGCTGGCTGCGCACAGGCAGCCAAGAGCAATGCGAGGACCATCAGCAGCATCAGGATCTGCGTTCTTTTCGACATGGAAACCTCCTCTCCTCCACCTGGGATGGAATAGGGCCAGGGCACATTGGAGATTATAGCGAAGGAGCGGGGGTCCAGCAAATCCCCTCTGTTCGTGGTGGGGCGCTTGGGTGCCTGTTCTTTTTGACCGCCCCGACATGTCGAGAGGCCCACCCCCCAATCCGCATTCGCACCCTGTAACGATTCACCCATTCTCACGCAACATCACTGTGGGTTTTCTCCTAGGGGCCTTGGGGGCTGAGCCGCTTGTGCGGGGCCAGACCTTTCTACCTTCCCCTCCTCTCGGTGGCCCTCCGGACCGCGGAGAGGAGGGAAGTGGCAGGATGTTGGGGTGGGGACGCGGCGATCTTCAGAGGTTAGAAGCCACTGAAGGGAGCTCCGCTCGCCCCCGATCCTTTCGCTCCCCTTATCAAGGGGCCGCCAGAAGAGAGAGCGGCCGTTTTTCCGAAATCCGAAAAAGAGAATTGCTAACTGAAATTATTATAAATCGCCAACGTTGTGATTTTCTGCACAAAAAATTGTGACAGAATCCACAATGCCTGGTCCGGCTTACCGGTTATCCTATTAACCGGATAACCGGTAAGGAGCGGGGGATGGAACGGCCAACACGACAGGAAATCCATCAGCTCCACGCGGAGATCTGTGCAGGGCTGGCGGATCCTACGCGCATCCTTATCCTCTATGAGTTAGCCGACGGACCTCAGACCGGAACCGCGCTGGCTCGGGCGTTAGGCCTTCCCCAATCCACCGTAGCTCGTCACCTTCGGATTCTGGCCTCGAAAGGTCTGGTGATCGCCGCTCGCCGGGGAGGCGTGGTGGAATATGCCCTGGCGGATTACCGGGTCATCCAGGCCCTGGATCTCATGCGGGCAGTTCTAATGGATCGAATCCATTTTTATCAGCACATCACCGAGTGAAGGAGGCCCCGATGGCCTTGGAGCAGACCGCTGAGCTCTCCCTTACGCATTCGGAGCCGCAAGTTCAAAACCGGCTCTCGATGGTCGTGTTTAGCGGCGATATGGATCGCTTGATGGCCGCTTTCATCATCGCCACCGGTGCAGCCGCCTCCGGGATGGAGGTCACGATGTTCTTCACCTTCTGGGGGCTACAGGCAATTAAAAAGCGGACCTCCACGGGGCGTAGTCTGTTCGGCCGGATGCTCAGCGTTTTCCTGAAAGATATCACCGGTGTTGGCCCCAGCAAGATGAACTTTGGCGGCTTGGGTCGGTGGATGTTCAAGAAGATGATGAAGGCCCACAATGTGACGCCGCTGCCCGAGTTACGCAAGCTGGCGGCTGAGCTGGGCGTCCGCATGTTGGCATGCCAGATGAGCATGGAGGTGATGGAGATCCGACGGGAGGACCTCATCGATGAGGTGCAGGATGTGGTAGGGGTGGCGACCTTCCTAGAGGAAGCCTCCCGCTCCAAGATCACGCTGTTCATCTAACGCTGAAATCCAGCAAATTCATCTGCACATTCCACCCGGAGGATATGCCATAGGAGAAGCGGGTGCCCCCACCCCCTTCATCCCCCCTCCCCACGGTCCAAAGGGCCATGGGGAGGGGGTGAAAGGGGGGCAAGCCGGGCGCCAAAGGTGCACGGCTTGCCCCCCAAAACCCTCGTGGGTGGGTGAATTTGCTAAATTTCATTTCCTATCGGCAGGAGGTGCCCAATGGAACTGAAAGCGGATCTCGTCCTGGATCTCAAAGGTTTGCTGTGCCCCATGCCAGTGGTGAAGATCAACCAGGCGATCAAAAACGTCCCGATCGGTGGGATTATCGAAGCCTACGCGACGGATCCCGGGGTGATGGCAGACATCCCGGCGTGGTGCCGGAGCACAGGCAACGAGTTGGTGTCCATCGAGAAGCAGGACAAGGTCATCCGCTTTGTGGTGCGGAGGCTGAAATGAGCGCGACGGCGCTGTGGGGATGGATCGTCCTCATCGCGCTGGGCCTAAGCGTGGTGGGGACGGGCTGGCGGCTTCGCGGGTTGCTGGCCCGCCCTTATCGGCCGGATCGGGCCCAGCCCCGGGGCCGCGGATGGCGAGGGGTTTTGTATGCGTTCACCTGGGGCATGATGCCCTGGGCGAAGGAGAGCACACGACATCATTTCCTGCCCTATGTTCGGGGTGTGCTCTTCCACATCGGGATCTTCGCCACCCTGGCCACCCTGGCCGTCAGCCCCTGGCGATCGGCTCTCCCGGATTGGATCGCCGCGGCGGGCTTGGCCCTCACCGGGATCGGAGCGGTCGGTGGCCTGATCGGGATCCTCATGCGGATCTTCGATGAGCGGCTGCGGGCGCTGAGCTATCCGGATGACTATGCGTCGGTGGTGCTGGTGACGTTGTGGCAAGCAGCCGGTGTGGCGTTCTGGGCGGATCCTCAGTGGACGGCGACCTTTTATGGCCTGTCCGCTTTGACCCTGATCGCCATCCCGCTCACCAAGATCCGGCACTGCATCTATTTCTTCTTTTCACGGTTCTTCTTCGGCCTGTTCTACGGCCGGCGAAGGGTGCTGGGTTAGGAGGGCCCTATGAGCGAGCTCGTTCAACAAGCGTTGATGACCTTCGAAAAATCCCTGGATCGGCGTCTGCTCGCCGCCCTGGAAGTCTGCGCGCGTTGTGGAATCTGCGCGGAATCGTGTCATGTATTTGCCGCTGAGCCCGAGGCCCATAACGCGCCCACCGCGAAGGCAGAGGCGGTCCGCCGCTTCTACCGGCGCCTTCATGACCCGCTGGGGCGTCTGTTCCCATGGTGGGTGGGAGCGAAGGATCTCTCCGAAGCTGATTTGGACGAGCTGGCGGAGATCGCCTTCGGTGCTTGTACCCTCTGCCGCCGCTGCACGATGAATTGCCCGATGGGGGTGGACACCGCCCTCATCATGCGGGCTGCCCGCGCGATGCTGACTGCGGTGGGGAAGGCCCCCGAGATGCTCACCCAGCTCGCCGACGCGGCCATCGCTCGGGAGGAGAACCTCGAGTTCTTTCGGGAATTCTACATCGATCAGATCCGTGAATTAGAGCGAGAGCTCCAAGAGCGCCTCGGCGACCCCAGCGCTCGCATACCTATAGAGAAGGCGGGTGCGGAGATCCTTTATGTGGCCCTCTCAGGGGCCCACACGATCTTGCCTGCGGCGATCCTCTTCCACGCGGTGGGAGCAGACTGGACCCTCAGTATGTTCGAGGCGGCCAACTATGGCTACTTCCTAGCGGATATCCAGCGCGCCAAAGCCATCGCCAAGCGGATCGTGGATGAAGCCCGTCGCCTTGGGGTGAAGGAGATCGTCTTGGCGGAGTGCGGCCACGCCTATACGGTTCTGCGCTGGGAGGCACCGAATTGGTTCGACGATTTCCCCTTCCGGGTGCGCAGCATCATTGAAGTCGCTGCGGAGTGGATCCAGCAAGGTCGTCTGCCGCTGGATCCCTCGGCGAACCCGGAGCCGGTCACCTACCACGATTCATGTAACCTGGGCCGGAACGGTGGCCTGCTGGAGGAACCCCGGATCATCCTGCGAGCCGTGGTTCAGAATTTCCGGGAGATGATGCCGAATCGAGCGGAGAACTTCTGCTGCGGGGGCGGAGCAGGTCTGGTGGCGATCCCCGAATGGTATGAGAAGCGCATGCGCGCCGGGCGTCGTAAGGTCGAGCAGATCCGTCAGACTGGGGCTCAAATCGTGGTCGCCTCGTGCGATAACTGTCGGCTCCAATTAGGGGATTTGAACGACTATTATGGTCTGGGGATCCAGGTGAGCGGCCTGATGGACCTGGTGGTGAAGGCTTATCTGGCCGCACGGGTGAAGGTTCAGACACCTACGCTATCCGTCCAAGCTGCTGTTCAAGCGCGTGTTTGAAGGCCCGCCCGGGACATCCCCAGGGGTGCCCCGATGTGAGCGCCCTTTGTAGGGGTGGGCCTTGTGCCCACCCCTACAAAGGGATGTGAGGAACCGCGCTGGAGATCCTTGGCTCCTATGATTTCCCCATTCCACCCCTTCTCCCTCAGGCTGCGGGGAGGTTATGGATTTCCTGTGCAAGCCTCAGCGCGAATCTGCGGCCCTTGCGCGGATGCGCTTCACGCCCCAGGCGCTGATCAGCGCCCAGAGGGCGACCACGCCCTCCGCCGCCCAAACCCCCCAGCGGGCCATCGCGTAGACGGCGGTTCCGTTCACCAAGGCATGGAGGAGGACTGCGGCTCCCCAGAGCGCCAATTGACTCCGGCGAACTCCCAGCCAGACCAAAAACGCGAGCCCGATGTGAATCCCGATCGCCATTCCTCGCTCCAGAATGCCGACCAATGGCAGCCACGCCGGGGCATTCCAATAAGCAGCAACGGCCGCTTCGGCCCCCGGCGGTGTCGGGAGCAAGCTTTCCCGGATCATGGTCATGGCGATCAGCTGGATCCATCCGATCAAACCCAGCCAGAACGCCTCGGCGCCCCCGTGGGCCAGGCCCAGCACCAGGACATCGCGTTCGCCCAGATCCAGTCCGATGCGCTCCTGGCGCCGCCGGGCCCAGCGCATCCCCAGCCAGCGGGCGGTCTCCTCGAAGAGGCCTGCGGAAACGCTGAGGACCATCAAATTGAATGTAAGGGGATCGGACGGGTGGGGAAGCCATCCGCGCTGAAACAGCCAGCTCAGCCCGGCCAGAAGAGGCAACCGCACCCCCTGAGCCCCCGTGAAGATGAAGGCGCCTATCCCCAGCCAGGCGGCCGGTCGCCCCCACCGGGCGCGGGCCCAGAGAGCCAGGGCAGGTCCTCCAAAGATCAGAACCAGAAGGCTTACTGACCGCAGGAAGAGATCCATCCCTCTGTTCCTATTCGCCTTACCCGCCGGCTTGTTCCTCTAAATTTTATAGGGAGCACCTGGCGATGAACTGCCCACCGGGGTATCTCTAAAAAGAGCAACCGGGCTTGCCTAATTTACGGTTTTACTTAAAAATATTTAGAGCCTCCTAGCGATTCGGAGGATTAGGAAAGGAGGCATGGCGATGGCTTATCGGGTGCTGATTGTGGATGATCATCCGCTGTTCCGCAAGGGCGTGCGAGACACGCTGTTGATGGAGCCCGGGCTCCAGGTGGTCGGGGAGGCGTCCGATGGGCAGGCCGCTCTGGATATGATCCTGAGACTGAACCCCCATCTGGTGCTGATGGATGTCCACCTGCCTGGCCTGAACGGTCTGGATGTCATCCGGCAGGCGCGGGCTCAAGGGTTCGAAGGCGCGATCCTCGTGATGACCGCTTATGACAGCGAGGAGCAGATGCGCCACGCCATCCGTATCGGCGCAAACGGTTACTGCTCCAAAGACGCGCCCCCCGATGTTTTGCTCCAGAACATTCGCCACGTGCTCTCCGGACGCTATCTGCTGGGCCAACGGGTTGTGACTGCCACTGAGGTTCGGCAGATCATCGGGGAGGCGGGAGAGATCGATGACCGGTCGCTCTCCCCCCGGGAGCGGGAGATCCTTCAATATGTGGCCTTGGGATACAGCAACAAAGCCATTGCGGAGCGGCTGGGGATCAGCCAGCAGACCGTGAAAAATCACATGACGGCGATTCTGCGCAAGCTGGATTTGAGTGATCGGACTCAGGCGGCCATCCTGGCGATCCGCCGTGGATGGGTTCGCCTGCCGGAGGAACCCATCGCCCCGGAGGGGAAGCCGTGACCGAGCAGACTTCACCATTGCAAGAGCTAGCGAACTATTGTCGCCAGGAGCAGGAAGCTGCCCAGCGTCAGCTGTCCGAACTTCAGGCATTAATTCGGCAGACCTCCAGGGATGTCGAGCGGCTGGCCCAACGCAGCCTGCAGTTGACGAACCAGATCAAACAGATGGAGAACCGGCCGGAGAGCGTGCCACCGGCTGAGATCATCGAAACCTATCAATCCGCCCTGGATGTTCAGAAGCGGCTGTGGCTGATGCGAGGGCAGCTGGAGAAATTTCAAAGCCTTGAAACCCACCTTCAGCGTTATCTGGAGGCTCTGGACCGCATCTGCTCCATGTTGACCAGGGCGCAGGAAGAACAGGAAGAAGCCCCAGCCTCACGTTCTGGGATGGAGTCTGACCTGATCGTGCGCCTCTTTGAGGCCCAAGAACAGGAGCGCCAGCGCTTAGTCCGCCAGCTCCATGATGGGCCTGCCCAGGCCTTGACCAATCTGGTGCTGCAGGCGGAGATCTGCGAGCGCCTCTTCCAGCGGGATCCGGAGCGAGCGAAGACGGAGCTCGCTGTCTTAAAAAATGCGGTCGTTGAGACGTTCCAGCGCATGCGGGAATTCCTTTTCGATATCCGCCCGATGAGCCTGGACGATCTGGGGCTCGTTCCAACGGTGCGGCGTTATGTGGAGACCCTAAAGGACAAAGCGAAATTCTCCATTAATCTGCAGATCAGCGGAGAGGAATATCGGCTGGCAGCTTACCAAGAGGCCGCCCTGTTCCGTATTGTCCAGGAGCTCCTTACGAATGTGCGCCGTCATGCCCAAGCCTCCCAAGCGGTGGTCCGCTTAGTCTTCCAGCCTCAGGGGGTTCGCCTGGAGGTGGAGGACAATGGTGTGGGCTTTGATGTGGAGGAGGCGCTGGCCAATGCCCCGATGCGCAAAACTATCGGCTTAACTTCCATTCGTCAATGGGTGGAGATGTTGGGGGGGCAACTGGCGATCACCAGCGCCCCGGGCAAGGGAACGCGGGTGACAGTTTTCTTGCCCGTGTGAGCGCTCCAGGCCGGCCCGCGTCCCACGAAGAAAAACGACCATTACCGAACAAGGCTCATCCATCCTCCGATCCGTTGAACGATGCGGAAGCTCCATTCGCGCAGGCGGCGCTGGCGATAGAAACCCAGGCTGAGCGCGGACCCCAGCAGTGCCCCGGCAACCACATCCAGCGGGTAATGCACCCCACCGTAAACCCGGGCCCAACTGATCCCGGTAGCGAGCAGCATCCCGATCGCTCCAGCTCGTTGATCGCCTGTCCATAGGGCAACCGCAATAGCCCAGGCGACCGTAGCGGCGTTGCTGGGGAACGAGGAATCCGATGGATGATAAAACAGCAGATTGACTTCGTAATCTGTGAAAGGACGGGGACGAAAGTAGAGGGCGTTCATGGCTTCCAGGATAAAGCCGCTCAGAGGGATCACCAGCGTTGCCCGCAAGACGGCTGCCTGGCGCTTTGGATCACCGCTCAGCCACATCGCCCATGCGAGCATGGCGAGCGCAGTGGGCACCGCGTAGTCGTTGATCAGCAGACGGGCGAGCCCATCGACCCCCGGCGTTCGGCCGGCATACCGATTCAAGGCGAAGAATAACGGGAGATCCCAACGCCAGAGCGCGAAGACCACGGCGATAAGGATCCCCCATCGGACCGCCACCTGCTTCACGGTCTTTCTGGCCTTCGGGGGAGCGCAGCCATCGCTTATCTCATCCGGATGGGCTTCGCCGGATGAGGCGGAGGGGCGGTGAGTCCCTAGCGGGCTTGCCCTCGTCCGGTCCGGGGTGGGGCGGTGGAGCGCCCGAAGTGCCCGGAACGTTCCCCATGCGCCGAGGATAGCCAGCCCGCTCATCAGGCTGATCTCGGTGCCCGCCGGTCCGGGCGTCCAGATCTCGGGCACCCCCACGAAGAAACCGACCCCGCTTCCCAACAGGAGCAGCGCGCCACCGGCCTGAAGCCAGCGGGAAGCGCACAGCCGACCCCAACGCACGAGGATCACCCCCATAGCGGCCGCCCATACGGCCCCGGTGTAGCCGATCACCAGATACCAGGGAAGATAGGCGCGCATCATCCTTCCCCTTCGAGCTGGGGATCCTGTTCACCGCTGAGGCTCAGGAGGCCGAGCCAGCGCCTTCAGTTCTCAACTGCCATTATTAGGAGTTTTGCAGCCCGTTTCCTCGGCGGAGGCTTTGGGGCAGAGCCGCGCGCCAAAGGCCCGCGGCTCTGCCCCAAGAATATTTTGCATCCCCCTGCCCACGGCCCTTGGGACCGTGGGCAGGGGGATGGAAGGAGGGTGGGGCCTTTCCGCCTCCTCTCGCGAGCTCCGAACAGCGTGGCTCTTAATTATAATGAATGAGGTGTAAGATCCCCCACGGAGCCTAACGATGCATTTCGATGCCAATTTGCACTTCGATCGACTCCTGGAGGTGCCTGCGCTAGCCCGGGAGGCGGAGGCGCTGGGGTTCGATGGGATATGGACCAATGA
The DNA here is from genome assembly GCF_042408365.1 of Thermoflexus sp. Classification (GTDB taxonomy): domain Bacteria; phylum Chloroflexota; class Anaerolineae; order Thermoflexales; family Thermoflexaceae; genus Thermoflexus. Next base: position 5,836 of record NZ_JBHOQJ010000274.1, on the reverse strand, counting down.
AACCCGGCATGATCCGTTTCTCCCTCTTGCTTTGGCGGCGGAGCACACCCAGCAGATCACCCTGGGGACGGGCGTGGCCATCGCCTTCGCCCGCAGCCCGACGGCGATCGCTTATACCGCATGGGATCTGGCCGCGGCGGCACCGGGCCGGGTGATCCTGGGCCTGGGCACTCAGGTGAGAGCGCACATCGAACGCCGTTTCGGGATGCCTTGGGACCCTCCTGTTCCGAAGCTGCGGGAGACGGTGGAGGCGATTCGTGCGGTGTGGGCATGCTGGCAGCATGGGAACCGCCTGAACTATCGAGGGCGGTTCTTTAAGCTGACCCTGATGTCGCCCTTCTTCGACCCCGGGCCCATCTCGGATCCCCGGATCCCCATTGTGCTGGCCGGGGTGAATCCGCCGCTGGCCCGTCTGGCTGGGGAGGTGGGGGATGGGTTTTTCGTCCATCCCTTCCATACTCCTCGCTATCTGCGCGAGATCCTACTGCCATCGATCGAGGATGGCGCACGTAAGGCGGGCCGGAGCCGGAAGGATCTGATGATCATCGGCAGCGTGTTCGTCATCACGGGCCGAAACGAGGCGGAGATGCGAGAGGTACGAGAATTCGTGCGCGCCCAGGTCGCCTTCTATGGTTCCACGCCCTCTTACCGTCGGGTGTGGTCGCTGCATGGCTGGGAGGCGATTGGAGAGGCGCTTTCCGCCCTTGCGGCTCGGGGACGCTGGGAGGAGATGCCCCAGCAGGTGCCCGATGAAGTTCTGGCCGCCTTTGCGATCACCGCCCCGCCGGAAGCGGTGTGGGATCGCCTGCAGGCCACCTATGAGGGCCTGCTGGATCGGGTGGCGCTATATCGACCTTTCCAGCTACAGGATCGGGACCTATGGGAGAGGATCCTGAGCGCGCGGCGCTGAGCTCCGGAACACCATCGGAGGCGTCCCGTCGGACGTCTATGCTGCTTCGGCTGCTGGAGGAACAGAGCCCCGCGGCCCGGGTCCTTCGCGCGCGCCCGCCGGTTGATCGGCCGGTGGAGGAGAGCGTCCGATTTCCCTTCCTCGCCATCGTGGGCCAGACCGAGATGAAGCTGGCGCTGGTCTTGGCCCTGATCAACCCGGCGATCGGGGGCGTGCTGTTGATGGGTGCCCGGGGGACCGGCAAAACGACGGCGGTGCGGGGCCTGCTGGATCTGCTTCCATCGGTGGAGCGCTCGCTCTGCCCATATGGTTGCGAGCCGGAGGCGGCATATACGTTGGGCTTCCATGCGGTTTGCAAGGATTGCGCCCGTAAGCTGGGCCAGGGGGAGCCGATCACCGCCCCGGACCGTATGCGGCTGATCGAGCTTCCGCTCAACGCGCGCCTGGAGGATGTCATTGGGGGGATCGATGAGCATGCGGCGATGGAAGGGAAGGTGAGGGTCCGGCACGGTCTCCTGGCTCAGGCCGATCAGAACGTCCTCTACGTGGACGAGGTTAACCTCTTGGACGCCGAGATTGTAAACGCGATCCTGGATGCGGCGGCGCTGGGCCGATGCACGGTGCGAAGAGGGCCGTTGGCGGCAACCTACCGCGCCCGCCTCATCCTGATCGCCTCAATGAACCCGGAGGAAGGCCCGTTGCGCCCCCAGATCCATGATCGCTTCGGGCTGCGGGTGGTGGTTCGTGGCTTGAGCGATCCGCAGGACCGGTTGGAAGTCTACCGTCGGGTGCGGCTTTTCCGGAGCAACCCGTACGCCCTGGCGGCTCAGTGGGCCCACGATACAGCGGCCGCGGCGGCGGAGATCTCGGAAGCCCGTCAGCGGTTGCCCCGCGTGGTCATCCCGCCCGAGCTGGAGCAGCAGGCGATCCGCTGGATCCATGAGTTGGGCATCGAGTCCAGCCGGGCGGAGGTGGCCTTGCTGGAGGCCGCCCGCGCATATGCCGCCGCGGACGGTCGGGAGGTGGTTGTCTTGGAAGATCTGCAAGCGGTGGCTCCGATGGCGCTTCGGCAGCGACGCAGCGCGTTCATCGCCGCTTTCATCGCTCAGCAGGAGGAGGAAGATCGGGAGATCCTGGCTGTCATTCGCAACCGGCATCGTCAGTCCAACCGGCGGCGCCAAGCAGGAAAAAGATAATAAAAATTCGAGCGGCGAAGCTGCCTCGGCGAAATTTCTTCCATCTATCCTGCCAGCCGCCCCGCAGCGAAGTTCTCGCGCTCAGGCCTGAAAAACGGTGCCCAGCTCTTCGATGTTTGAACTCCCGCAAGGATCCGCTAACGATGGCGATCTCGATGCGTGTGGAGACCTTCATCGCTGGGACCAGCGATCGCTTGGATCGGGTGATCGCGGCGCGATTACCTGAGCTAACGCGCTCCGCCGCTCAGCGGCTAATTGAAGGCGGTCAGGTGCAGGTCAACGGATCGTTGGTCTTGCGCCCCGCCCACCGCGTCCATCCGGGGGATCAGATCACCGTGCACATTCCTCCACCTGAGCCCACCCATCTGACCCCAGAACCCATTCCGCTGGACATCCTCTACGAGGATGAGGATATGCTAGTGATCCATAAGCCGGCAGGGATGGTCGTGCATCCTGGCGCAGGCCACGCCCGGGGCACGCTGATCCATGCCATCCTCGCCCATTGCCCGGATTTGGAAGGGGTCGGCGGTGTCTTGCGCCCCGGGTTAGTGCATCGCCTGGACAAGGAGACCTCAGGGGTGTTGCTGGTTGCCAAGAACGAGCGGACGTATCACTTTTTGCAGGCCCAATTTAAGGCCCGCACAGTGCGCAAAATCTATGAGGCGTTGGTGATCGGACATCCGCCTCCGGAAGGGGTCATTGAGGCGCCGATCGCGCGAGATCCCCGTTATCGCAAGCGGATGGCGGTGGTTCCCACAGGCCGTCCGGCCCGTACTCGGTATCGTGTGTTGAAGATGTACGAGGGGCGATGGGGTCGTTATGCTTGGCTGGAGGTTTACCCAGAGACGGGGCGTACGCATCAGATTCGGGTGCATATGGCGTATGTAGGCTATCCCATTGTTGGGGATGCCACCTATGGCCGGCGTACCCCGTTATCTTGCCCCCGTTTGTTCCTCCACGCCCGAGCGATCACGGTTCAGTTGCCTTCCCATCCTGAGCCGATCACCTTTGAAGCGCCTTTGCCTTCGGATCTACAGGAAGTTCTGCAAACACTGGAAGCTACTTCCACGGTGGTGACGGTCGCACGGTAGATCTCATCGTTGCGCATGGGGCCTTTCCTCAAACCCGAGCATGGATTTGAAGATATGCAGTGGAGAGAGCAAATCACCCCACACGCCGAAGAGGCGGTAGCGAGGGCGCGCCGCCTTTACTCATCAAAGATCACCACGCTTTCCTCATAGATCCGGATCTCGCGCTCCCTTAACTTGCGGCGGAACCATTCGGCCAGCCACGCGTTCTTCTCTTCCAGGGGGAGTGGGGCAGCGAGGATCTCCAAGGGGATATTGATCCGCAAAGCCCGGTAAGGGATGATATGACGGGTGATGCCGGCGGGCAACCGTGCCCCATTGCGGGCCAGCTCGATGATCTCCGCTGGTTCGTAGCGAGGGAACACCACCACCGCGATGACCTGCTCATAATAGGGGAGGATCTGATCCAGTTGATCGGTGGTTGTCCGGTAAAATCGGAAACGGGATTTGTAGACATTCACCAGGAGGTTTAACAGCTCTGTCCGCCGATAGAGATCCCCTTCTGCGCGGACCAAGTAGATATCGCCCCGGGGGCATATCAAGTATGCCAGGGCCTGGCGACGGGCCAGTTCCGCCCGGGCGTGCAAACGTTCGGAGGGCTCCAAAGCGATCCCCTCGATTTCCCGAACTGCAGCGAAGAAGCTTTCCGGGCTTTCGCCACTGATCACATGGATCCATGCTTCCACTACCAGGCGGGGATCCTCATAATCCACCACCTGAACCACCAAATGGGGGAGCCCCAAACGCCGGGCGGCCTCTACCCGGTTCGCCCCGTCCAGCACCACATAGCGAGGCTCGTTCGGGATCGGCGCCACCACAGGGGGATTTTTCAGGATGCCATCGGTCCGGAGGCGCTCGACCAACGGCTCCGTCCGCACCTGATCCGCCTGCTCGTGAAGGATCAGGTCCTCCACCGGGATGAAGCGCAGAACTGGCATTCGCTCCGCGAGATATAGGGCACCCATGGCTCCCATCGCGCAAGTGGGGGCAGGCCTTGTGCCTGCCCCCACCATCGAGATTCGCACATCAGTTTGTGGATAGGGATTCCAGCGGAGGGATGGGCCGGCCGCGGGCTTGGGCTTCCTTCAGAGCTCGCTTCAGGGCATAAGCCATAACGGTAAGCTCCTCCTCGGCCGGCTCGGCCTCAGAGGCCGGGGCCGATCGCGAGGGGGCTGTCTGCTGCGCACGCGGCTCTGGCTCTACCTCTTTGACATGGAGAAGCCCCCGCAGGCTAAGCCGAATTTGCTTCTTCTCAGGATCCACCAAGATAATGCGGGCCTCGATTTCCTGGCCCTCCTGAAGAACCTCGGTGGGCTCCTTCAGATTGCGCACCCCAAACTCACTGATATGAATCAACGCATCGCGCTCGGCGCCGATGTCCACAAATGCCCCGAATTTCTCCACGCGGGTCACCTTGCCGCGGATCAACTCACCAACCTTCAAATCCTCCCATTTCACCGAGGGGGGTGGGATCATCGTCAGGCGCAGGCGACGCTCGCGGCGGCTGGCATGGATCACCCATACCTTAACTTCATCGCCTGGGTGAAACATCCCAGTGGGATCCACCCGGCCCTCTTTGCGGATTTGAGAGGCCGGGACGAAGCCCTCGACCGGGGCGTCGATATCGACCCACACCCCCCCGGCTTCCACGCGCGTGACCCGTCCGGTGAACTCACGGCCGGGCTTCAGCTGGCCCCATCCGTGTGTTGCTGGACGGATCATGGTTAGGCTCAGGAGGTTCTTTTTTCGGTTGATTTGTTTGACCCATGCGGTCACCCGATCTCCAGGCTTGAATACATCCGATACCCGAAGCGGCGGGGGGTTCATTTGGGAGATGTGGATAAAACCGGGGATTTCGGAGCCGATATCGACAAAAGCGCCTGCAGGGGTGATGGTAAGAACAGTACCCTCAACTTGCATTTTCGGACGAAGGGTTCGAAGGGGGACTTTAACGGAGCTCGCGGTCTCCTCTTGCTGCTCAAGGATCACAGGGCTCGTTTCCATGGCCGCTGTTTCCCTCCCTCGTGGATTTAGGATCTGATAATCAGTGCAGTCGTTCTTACTTTCACAATTTTACGTCGGAGGAAACAAACTAGCAAACAGTTGGGGATCCGGGTTTTTGCAGGTGGAGGCGCGATCCGGTGGTCACCCCTGCTAGTCATAATGAGCGCCAACTTGCCTAATGCTTTGGTGGTCACTCCAAGGAGTGGGGATCAAGCCACCGCCTAGCGAAGCAAGCTGGCTCAACGCCCTTCCCTCCCCCCGTGCGACGTGTATAGACCAGACACATGGGTGACACTTGTTCAGAGACATGGGTTACATCGGGTGACTCACATATGGCGACTCGTTCCACGGCGCAGATCAATCCGCGCGATGGGCTGTTGACAGAAGAATACAACGTATTCTCCATCCTGATCCGCGGGTCGCAGGCAGACCGGCTGGTGCCGGAAGGCTTTCCCCACCCGAAACTCCCGGTTCTGAAACGAGATCCGGCCCGAGTCATCCACCTTCCGGACGATCTCCCCGGGTTCATACCTGATGGGCGGCAGCTCCTCCGGATAGGGTCGGGGACTGGGATGATATCGGCTCGCCGGCGGCTGCATGCCCAAGGCTTCGTGAGGACGTTCCCAGTTGTAGAGATC
>NZ_JBHOQJ010000273.1:0-6156 GCF_042408365.1 Thermoflexus sp. | reverse complement strand
CGCCAAAGGCGCCCAGCTCGCCCTCAAACCCCCATAAAAATGCGGATAAAGCACCGCCAGCAGTTGCAGAACCCGTGGGGAAATCGCGAGCATAACGCGCTGGAGGGCCGTAGCACAAGGCGGGCAGAGCCTCCTTCCCCTCCCTGAAGCCGCGCTGCGCTTCCCCGTACATAGGGGGCGGCCTTGCCGCCCCCTATGGCATCGCTCACTTCGCGGGCTTCACCAGATCCTCCAGCTTATACCCGGAGGCGCTCAGCTGGGCCCGGAACTCATCGTAGAAGGAGTCATCCACCGCCTGCAGCCCTTCGATCTGATAAACCGTCTTTAGGGCTTTCTGCCCCTCCTCCGATTGGGCGATCTCCAGCAACGCCTGCCGGATCTTCCCCTTCAGCTCCTGAGGGAGATCCTTCACCACGCTGACGTTGTCGTTCGGGATCTTCGCTGTGGTCGCCAGCACTACCACTTTCTCCTTCACATCCGGAAGATCCTTCTCCACGGTGCCCCGGGCGTCCACATAGGTCGCCCCCGCATCGCAGTCCCCGTTATAGACCGCCTTCACCACGTTCGGGTGCGATCCCGCGTTCACCGTCTTGGCGAAATCCTTGTCCGGATCCACCCCGTTGGCCTTGATCAGGATGCGAGGCATCAGGTAGCCGGAGGTGGATAGCGGGTCCACCCAGCACATGATCTTGCCCTTGAGATCCGCGATGCTCTTGATGCCGGAGTCAGCGCGCACGATGATCTGGCCGGTGTAGTACGTCTGGTTGAAGCGAACGGTGGCCAGGATCACCTCCACGCCGTATTTCTCATGGGCGAGGAGATAGCTCAGGGTGTTCAGCCAGCCGATCTGGGCCTGGCCGGCCCCCATCGCCTCCACCGCGGCGGCGTAACTGCTGGCCAGGTTTAGAGTGACTTTCATGTTCAACTTCTGGCCCAGCAGCTGGGCGAGCTGCTCCCCACCCCGTTTGATCTCCTCGGACTCTCCAGAGGGCACGAAGACCATCACCAGAGGATTTTGCTCGCTCCCTAACGGAGGCTTCTGGGGCGCACACGCGCTCAGCGCAAGGCCGAGGATCAAGGTGCCGATCGCGGTAAGGAGCCCAAGGCGCTTCATGGAAGACCTCCCGGGTTTGAGATTTACCCTTCGTTTTCCGGTATGTTCTCAGGCCCATCTTAGGGGGATCACCCGGTGCTGTCAAGCACGCATAATTTTAGTATATCTTTGGTAAATTCGAAAGAAAGCTTATAGCTGCCTATTGCGGTTTCAAGGGCCGCCTGCATGGACCCTATTATCCCCCGCTTCAGGGGAGAAGAGGGAGGGTGGGGTTGGGGGAGGTGGGAGGAGCAGCGGAAAAACTGCCCGGAGGGGAGCAAGGATCTGCTGGGGGTCGGCTGAGCATTGAAGAGGCTCAGCCCATCTGAAGTTCCCTCTCCTTCGAAAGCAACCTGCGTTAAGATGGTGATGGAGAGGCATTCACAGCTCTTCGGGCGATGGGGAGGAAGGGAAGACCCTCAGGGGTTAGGGGCCCCTCGTTTGGAGCGGGGCGCTTTAGCCTCCGTTTCCGAAGATCCCCAAGGTCCATCCGCTTGGGACGTGGGGAGGGGGATGAAAACGGTTTTGGAGGTGGAGCCGGGGGCCAAAGGGCGCCCCGCTCCGCCCTCAAAATCCCCCCTAGGAAGCCTTGGACCTTGGCTCTCCGTCAGGTCCTGCATGCTGGAAGGAGGAGGCGCGAATGCGGTTCCGAGATCGAAGGGAAGCCGGACAGCGACTGGCTGAGGCGCTGCGGGATCTGAAACCGGAGGCTCAGGCAGGCCGTGTGGTGGTGCTGGGAATCCCCCGGGGAGGCGTGGTGGTCGCCTATGAGGTCGCCTGCGCCCTCCAAGCGCCCCTGGATGTGGTCCTGGCCCATAAGCTCGGCGCTCCAGGCAACCCAGAGCTGGCGATCGGCGCTGTAGCGGAGGATGGAACCCTCTGGATCGATGCCCTCGCGGTGGCCGAGCTGGAGGTTCCCCCCGCTTACATTGAGGAAGAGATCCGCCGCCAACGGGAAGAATTACGCCGGCGGTCAGCGGTCTTCCGTGGCGCCCGTCCGCCTCTCCCGGTGGAAGGCCGGACGGTGGTGGTGGTGGATGATGGAATCGCGACGGGCGCGACGATGCGGGTCAGCCTGCGTTCGTTGCGGAACCGGGGAGCCAATCGGTTAATCGTCGCCGCGCCGGTGGCCCCGCCGGAGATGCTCCCGCGGATTGAAGCGGAGGCCGATGCGGTGGTTGTGCTTTACACCCCGGCGCTGTTCTGGGCCGTCGGCGCTTTCTATGAACAATTCGAGCAGGTCTCAGACGATCAAGTGGTGGCCCTTCTGGAGGAAGCGATTACCTGGGGAAAAACATAGGTGATGATCGGTGATGTCTGCAACAGAGCGTGTGCTTTTTTCCTACGAAGAGATTATTCATCGGCTCCGGGAACGGCTGGCCCGGCCGCTTCCCGGCCCCTCCGCGCAGTGGGAGATGGCTCCCCCTTACCGACGGGCGCTGCTCGCGCAAGGGAACGATGGGCTCGTGCAGGGTCGGGATGCGGCTGTGCTGATCCTGCTCTATCCAAACGGCCCGGATCTGGCCTTTCCCCTCACGCTGCGAACCCTTCACGTCGTTCACCATAAAGGCCAGATCTCACTTCCCGGCGGGGCATGCGAACCGGGGGAATCCCCGGTGGAGGCGGCCCTGCGGGAGACGGAGGAGGAGCTCGGGCCTCTAGGGGATCAGGTGGAGATCCTGGGTTTGCTGACCCCGGTCTTTATCCCCCCCAGTGGCTTTCTGGTACATCCTGTGGTCGGCTATCTTCCCATACGGCCGGTGTTTCGCCCTGCGCCGATCGAGGTGGCGGAGGTGTTGGAGGCATCCCTCTCCTGGCTTTTGGATCCCAGGCATCAGGATGAAGAGGAGCGGGAGCTTTACGGCGCGCGATGGCGTATCCCGGTGTTCCGATTGGGGAACCATGCGATCTGGGGGGCCACCGCGATGATCCTCGCGGAGTTCCGGGCGGTGGTGCGGGAGGCGCTGGAGCCTTAGGGTCAAGCACCAGGCCTGTTCCTATGGTTGGCGTTCGGGCCTTTTGTAGGGGCATCCACAAGAGGTGCCCTACCGCTTCCCGTGAGGTGAAACCCTCCAGGTTATAATGAGAGCGCCGGGCAGCAGGCTGGTTTCCGGATCATTCTCCCTTCGGAGAGGATGAAGATGCGCAACTTTATCGCTCAGCGTGTGGCTTCCATTCCACCCTCCGGTATCCGCCGCTTCTTCGATATCGCGGCGACAATGAAGGACGTCATCAGCCTGAGCATCGGCGAGCCCGATTTCGTAACCCCCGAGCCGATCCTCAGGGCCGGCGTGGAATCGTTGTTGCGGGGAGAGACTCACTACACCAGCAACTCCGGCTTGATTGAGCTGCGGGAGGCCCTCGCCGAGCACCTTTATCGCCTCTACGGTGTTTCTTACGATCCGGAGTCCGAGCTCCTGATCACCGTGGGGGTCTCCGAAGCCCTCTACCTCGCCGTCAACGCCATCCTGGACCCAGGGGATGAGGTGATCATCCCTCAGCCATGCTTTGTCTCCTATGCGCCGGAGGTTACACTGGCAGGGGGCGTGCCGGTCCCATTCGCCACGCGAGCGGAGGAGGATTTCCAGGCCAATCCCGCCGATATCGAAGCTCGCATCACTCCGCGCACCAAGGCCATCCTCATCGGTTATCCCAACAACCCCACCGGTGCCGTGATGCCCCGCGAGAAGCTAGCGGCGATCGCCGCATTGGCGGAGCGCTACGACCTCCTGGTGATCTCCGACGAGATCTACGATCGCCTGGTTTACGATGGAACCCATACATGTTTCGCCTCGCTCCCTGGAGCGCGGGAGCGCACCATCCTGCTGGGTGGCTTCTCCAAGGATTACGCGATGACCGGGTGGCGGATTGGCTATGCGGCGGCCCCCAAGGAGATCCTGGCCGCCATGCGCAAGATCCATCAGTATACGATCATGTCCGCGCCCACCCCCTCCCAATATGCCGCCCTGGCCGCCCTTCGCATCGGTGAGGAACATGTCGAGCGGATGCGGCAGGAGTATGACCGGCGCCGGCGGCTGATTGTGAAAGGTCTCAATGAGCTGGGCCTTACATGCTTTGAGCCGAAGGGCGCCTTCTATGCTTTCCCTTCCATCGCTCGCACGGGCATGAGCGATGAGGAGTTCAGCGAGCGGCTCCTGATGGAAGAGAAGGTGGCCGTGGTGCCGGGCAGCGCCTTCGGCCTGGGGGGCGCCGGACATGTGCGCTGCTCCTATGCGACGGCCTACGAGAAGATTGAGGAAGCTCTGGAGCGGATGGCCCGCTTCCTGAAGCGCTACGGATAAAGGGCCCTCTGAGCCTTGAGCGGGCATCCTTCCGCTTAGGGTAGTTGCCCCTTCCAGTAGCAGCAAGATCCAAATGCCCAAAATTCGATGGGGCTACGCGGTGGGGGGAATGGTCTCGCCTCTCTTCCCCCCTCCCTGTGTAGCCTTGCTGAAGGGGGAGGGGATAATTTTTCTTTGTGGGGTGCGGGCTGTCGAAGGCGGCCCGCACCCCACAAAGAACCATAAGGAGCAGGCAGATGCGCGCTGTGATCCTGGGGGGAGCGGGGAAGATCGGTCGGGCGATCGCTTGGGATTTGATCACCGGGCCTGATCCGGCCGAAGAGGTGATCGTGGCGGACCTGGATGAAGCAGCCGCGGCTGAGATCGCACGGGGGCTTGGAACGAGGGCCAGGGCAGCGTTTTGCGATCTCACCGACGTGGATCGAACCGCGCGCCTCCTCCATGGGGCCGATGTGTGCGTGAACGCTGCCCAATACGATTTCAATCTCCAGGCCATGCAAGCCTGCCTGGAGGCAGGTGTTCCGTATCTGGACCTGGGAGGGCTTTTCCATATGACCCGCCGCCAGCTGGCCCTGGATGGGGACTTCCGGTCTCGCGGGCTCTTGGCGATCTTGGGGATCGGTTCATGCCCAGGCCTCTCCAATGTGCAGGCCGCCTATCTGGCTGCTCAGCTGGATCGAGTCGAGCGCCTGCGGATTTACAACGGCAGCACCCCGCCGGAGGCCGGGCAGCTCACGTGGGGTTATTCGATCCGGACCATCCTCGACGAGATCGCCATGCGGCCTGTGGTCTTTGAAGAAGGGGTCTTTGTAGAGAAGGAGCCCCTTTCCGGAGAGGAGTTCTATCTCTTTCGAGAGCCCATTGGGTGGCAGAAGGTCCATTTATCGCTGCATTCCGAGGTGGCGACCTTGCCCCTGACATATGCGGAGAAGGGATTGCGGGAATGCTTCTTCAAGATCACCTTCTTCGGCCTTGGGGAGGAATCCGTTCGTCGTCTGAAGTTCCTGGTGGATTTGGGGTTGGCGGACCGTGAGCCGATCGTTGTTCCCGATGCGGAGAAAGGATCCTCCGGGGTTCGGGTGCGCCCTCGGGATGTACTGGTGGCGCTCCTGAGACGCCGGCCGCTGGCCCCGGAAGGCTCCATCTCCGGATTCAAGGATGTAGCCACTGAAGCATGGGGTTGGCGGGACGGGAGGCCTGTGCGATTGCGTGTGGACACGGTGGCTGGCCCTCAGGCCCATTTCGGAGGAAGCGGGGGCACCATGCTGGTCGCCGTTCCGGCCGCGGAGGTTGCCCGCTGGGTCGCCCGGGGCGAGATCGCTCAACGAGGGGTGCTTCCCCCCGAACAAGTCGTAGAGCCTCGGCGTCTCTTCCAGGCCCTTGCCGTCCGTGGCGCGTGGACGGAGCGCACCATTATGGAGCTCGTGGAGTAAGAGACTTGGGGCGATCCCGTGAGAGCAGCGGGGGTAGTCGTTCCCTCCACCCGTGTGGATGATCCCTTCGCCGAGGATTTCAGTGGGGCATCGCTGTGTGATGGGGGCGCCTGTGTAGGGGCACCCCTTTGGATGCTCCTACAGCGGTATGCGCTAGATTCTCAAGAGGAACCACGGCATGACGCTGATTGGGGTGGCCTGTGTGCAGCTGGAGGCGCTGGGTTTGGGGCGCGCGGAGGAGGCCTTGGAGCGGGCGCTGGACCGGGTGGAGGAGGCGGGCCGCTATCGTCCGGAGATCATCCTGCTCCCGGAGTGCACGTATCCCGCT
>NZ_JBHOQJ010000272.1:0-7042 GCF_042408365.1 Thermoflexus sp. | reverse complement strand
CGCCAAAGGCGCCCCGCTCCGCCCCCAAACCGAGGTGGATCCTTTCACCGTTCTGTGACACATCGTCATCTATTTCATCCCGATGGGCTCCATCGATGACCGGTCCCTTCCCGCTTCCTCGACCGGGTGCTCGTCGACCGGTGGTCGCCCACCGTTCCGCCGCAGCGCCGATCTCCACCGGCGTCCCTTCCCGCGGAACGCGCGGTAGGGCTTTTTGGGGGGCCATGTGATCCTTCGGATCGCGTGGGGTGCCCTTTCCGGGCGGCCCACCCATCGATCCGCCAATGCGGCGCGGCCTTTGGCCACCGGTCCTTCCCATCGGCTTGGTTCTCGCTGAATGGGAGAGAACCGACGGACTGTAACAGATGACAACAAAGACAGCAGCAGCTGTCAACCCCTCTCGCGGGCTCCGAACGGCGGAACTTCTGCTGAAAAAGGGGGGAGCGGCGTGAAGCCCTCCGCTCCCCCCTTGGGCTCGAGCGCCCAGCGGCGGCTCAACGGCCCAGGATGCGGCCGATGAGGGCGATCAACAGCGGCCAGAGGACATAGTCGGTGTCCGAGGCCCAGCTGAAGAAGTCCCCGATGGCGAAACCCATCACGGGCCACATCAGGGCCTGGCCGACCCCCATCAGAACCCCGGCGACCACGCCGCCGAGGATGGCACCTGGGATCCCCCAGTATTTATTCCCGTAGACGCCCGCTGTAGCCCCATGGAACCAGACGGACATCGTGGGGGCGAAGATGAAGAAGGGATAGCGAACTCCAGCGAAGATCAGGGAAACCACGACCATGGTGAGCATCCCGATCAGGCCCCCATAGGCCATCGACACCTGGCCGTAAGGGAAGAAGAGGGGGCAATCGAGGGCCGGGATGGCGCCCGGCACGATCCGCTCGGCGATCCCCTTGAAGGAGGGGATGAGCTCGGCGATGATCATCCGGACGCCCATGATCAGGATGGCGAAGCCAGCGGCGAAGTTCAGCGCCTGCAGCAGAACCCAGATGATGGGATGCTTACCGGCCTTGGTCGCCGCCTCGGTCACGAAGCTGACGTTCGCGGCGGCCATGATAATGTAGACGATCAAGAAGGTGGCGGCCATCAGCAGCATGGGCTCCCGCAGCCATTCCAGGGCGCGGGGGAAGTAGATGGCCTCCATATCGCCCACCCGCCGCTTCCCCCCACCGGAGAAGAGCCGCGCCAGCCAGGCGGTTGTTAGAACCGTCAGTGACGAGGAATGGCCCAGGACGAACCCGCTCCCCTCATTCACGAAGAGATCGAAGCGATGGGTGTACCACGGCTGGATCGTCTGGTAGAGGCCGGTGAAGATGCTGGCCACAACAACCAGGGCCGCTCCCTCCAACCCTAAGAGGTAGCGGAAGGCGGAGACGAAGATGACGGCGTTCCAGAAGATCAGGTGGCCAGTCAGGTAGATGTATTTGAACCCCCAGTTGGAGAAAAGGCGGGTGAGGATCACGTTGATGAGGAAGGCGAAGAGCATCACCAGGCCGATTTGGATCCCAAGTTCGCTGATGATCTTCTGGGTTCCGATCTCGATCTGAGCGGGTGGCAGGCCGAGCGTCTTGCCGGCCAGCTCTCCCAGCGGGAGCAAGGCCTGGACCATCAGGTTGACGCCGGCCAGGAGGATGAGCAGGCCGATGGCCGTCTTAAGGGTTCCGGAGATCGTTCGCTCGATTCGTTCCCGGAGCAGGAGGAAGCCGAGCAGGGCGATCAGGCCCAGGAAGAGGGATGGCTCCTGCATGAACTTCTGAATGAAACTTAAGATTTCGCGTAGGAGCTCCATGGCGACCTCCTATAACCAGTTCTTGAGATAACGGTCGGATCGCTTTTCTTCCCCTCTCCCCACACCGCGAAGCGGTATAGAAAGGGGGGAGAACACTCTTTGGAGGATGGGGCAATGCGCCAAGACAGATTGCCCCCAAGAGCCCCTTGAAGAAGCAGTCATCCGGCGATCATTCGCTTAAACGTCCGGCGGCTGTGCGCTCGAGCAGCGTTTTGAGATGTCCATGGGCCTGGTCGGCGCTCTCGCATTGCCTGAGAGCCTGAACCAGCTCGTCCGCGTGAGCCAGGAGCTCCGCCAGCTGGCGCAGGAACTCGATATGGGCGGACCGATCGGGCGTGGCGAAGGCGATGAGAAGATAGACCGGATCGTTGTGGGAGCCGAAATGGACTCCCTCCTGGACGATCACCAGGGATAGGCCGAAGGCGTGGGCGCCATCCTCCGGGCGGGCGTGAGGGATCGCCACGCCAGGGGCGATGGCGATGTAAGGGCCCAGCTCCTCACACGTCCGGATCATCCGCTCCACATAGGAGGGGACGACCAGGCCATCCGCAGCGAGGAGCTCCCCACTGATCCGAACCGCCTCCTGCCAGGAGCCCGTCCGTTTCAGGATCCGGATGCGCCCATTCAATGCTTCCAGAAAGCCCAAAGGAACTCACCCTCCGAGACGCTGAACAGCGGCCAGCAGCTTCTCCTGGATCTCGGCCTTATTGCCATAGTTAGAGATGGAGACGATCTCCCGAGCTTTCGCCCGCCGGCTGAACATCTCTGCCAGATCCGGCCCGGTGACGATGATGTCGGCGTTCATCGTAGGGGCGAGGGTCGCATCGGCGGTCTCCACCACCGCCGGGATGCCTGCCTTTTTCAAAATCTCCTCTACCGTCATCTTTAGGTAGAGGGCGGTGCCGGTTCCCAGGCCGCAAGCGGCCACCACGCGGATCGGTTGCTTCTGGTTCAAAGCCTGCCTCCTTCACGGTAAGGATTGCTATGGCAGACCGAGCGATGAAGTGCTATGTTGGAGGAGCCTCGATGCTCAGGGCGCGAGCCGGGTTATGGATCAGGAGATCCTGGATGGCCTCCTCGGGCACACCTTCCGAACGGAGCCATGGGATAAAGCGCCACAGGATATAGGTCAGCCCAGGGCCGCCCCCGGTTCGATAGCTGGGCCAGTAAGACTTGCGGGCCATGTCCCCGCCCAGCAAGATCTGCTTCCCATAACCCTCTTGGATCAGCCGCTTGATGAACTCAACGCGGGTTCGATCTGGCGCGTATTTCTCCTTGCTGATCTGATCGTAGCTGAGATAGACGCCGGCCCGGGCCAACGCCAGGTGATACTCCCAATCCATACGGCGATCCACGTGCCCGATGATGATCTTCCCCGGATCCACCCCCTCGGATTTCAGGAGGGCGACCTGTTCCAGGCCCATCGTGCCCGCTTCGGTATGGGTGGAGATCGGCGCTCCGGTATGGCGGTGGGCGATGGCAGCTGCCCGGAAGACTTTCTCCTCATTAGGGGTGATCCGGTTCAAGCTGCTGCCGGCCTTGATCACGCCGGCCCGGATACCAGTTCCATCGATCCCCTCGAGGATCTCGCGGAGAAATCGATCCGCCAGCTCCTGCACGGACCGATCCTGGACCCATGGGGCACAAAAAGCTTCTTTATGGTGACCGGTGGCGGCGATCAAATGAACGCCCGTGGCCAGGGAGATCCGATACAAGGCCTGGACATCGCGGCCGTAATCCATCGGGCTCATCTCCACCAGAGCCCGGCCACCAGCCTCCCGGAACCAGAGCAATTCCTGCAAGGCCGCGGTCTCGCTATCTAGGACCAGGTCGGGGTCTTCCACCGGTGGGCGGCAAAACACATGCTCATGCGCATAGCAAGCCCCCAGGGTCTCCGGCGGAATATCGCCACGAACCGTGCGGATGACGGCCACAGCTTCCTCCTTAAACGTTACAAGCGTGGTTTTCCCTTCGCCTGCTGAACGAGGGCGCGGGCTTCCTGCACCACGCGGACCAGATCCTCGAGCCGTCGCTCCTCGATCAATGGATGATCGACCAACCAGGTCCCCCCGCAAGCGATCACGTTCGGCAAACGGATGTAATCCATCAGGTTACGCGGATTGATCCCTCCCGTTGGGATGAAACGGACGTGGGGGAAAACGGGGGCCAAAGCCCTTAAGGTCTTCACCCCGCCCATCGCCTCCGCGGGGAAAAATTTCAGCAAGCGCAGCCCATATCGCAGGGCGCTCATGACCTCTGAGGGGGTCGCCACGCCGGGGATGAAAGGGATCCCGGCGGATTGACACTGGATCGCCAGTTGGCTGTCGAAGCCGGGGGAGACGATGAACTGAGCCCCTGCCTGGATGGCCTGCTCCACTTGAGGAGGATTGAGGATCGTCCCTGCCCCGACCAACATATCCGGGCAGGTCTGGTGCAGAGCGCGGATCGCCTCCGGCGCGGCCGCAGTGCGGAAAGCGACCTCAATCAAAGGAACCCCCGCTTTCCGCAGCGCATCCGAGACAAAAAGCGCCTCGTCCGGCGTTTCAACCACCGCCATCGGGACTAGGCCAGTCCGCTGAAGGGCCTGTATGATCTGGAGGGTGGGGCCCTCTTCGTTTGAGCAAGCATTCTCCATCGGATCTACGTGGAGATCCCGCATAAGGTCTCCCCCAGCTCGGATCAGGCGGTCGCCACGCTGTTCCGGCGATAGGTCTCCTCATAGATTTTGAGCGCCTCCGAAGCGGCCACTTTATCGGTGATGAGGATATCGATCAGGCCGCTCCGCAGGGCGGCGTGGATTGCCTTCGCTTTCGGGGCCCCTCCGGCGACAGCGAACACGCAGGGGATCCGATGGATGTCCTCCAAAGTAAGGCCGACGGTCCTTCGATCAAAGGGGGTAGGGACGGGCCGGCCGTTCAGATCCAGATAGCGAGCGCAAATGTAACCAACCGCACCCCCCATCCGCAGATCGTTCAACTCTTTATCCGAGAGGTATCCGGAGCGCTTTAGAGAGGAGACCTCGGCTTCCGTCGTCCCGATTCCCACTAACAGCAAATCGGCCTTTCGAGCGAGATCCAGGACCTCTTTGATCTTTCGCTCCTGTAGCAGCTGCTGACAGGTTTCCTCGTTCTCCACAATCAGCGGCGCTGGGAGATAATAGCCCCGGGCGCCTAGCGCTTCGGCCAACCTTTGAACGATGGCCGGGCTGTCACAGGGCTGGCTCCCGCCCAGAGCCCCCAGGCACTGCACAACGCGAAGCTGAGGATAAGCCCGGGCGGGAAGGGCCTGGATCAGCTCCCACAGGGTGGCTCCCCAGGTGACTGCTATAGTCATTCCATCTCGGAGATGGGAGATCAGCTCTAGAGCGGCCAGCTTTCCCAACCGGCTTAACAGTTCCGGATAGGGCAGATTCTCCACATCCAATACTCGAGCTGCTCGCAACCCGAACTCCGCAACCAGTCGATCCTCCAGATCCTTTGCCGTCCGCACAGGCCAGTTAATGGAAATCTGAACGATCTTCTTCTGTTTCGCCTCGCTGAGAAGACGCGAGATCATTGAACGGCTCAACCCCAGGGTCTTCGCAATCTGGAGTTGATTCCAGTTCTGCTCATAATAAAGGCCAGCTACATAAGCGAGCAGCTCTTCTCGCGTTTGGAAATGCCTGAGCGACTTAGACGGTTTCCGGGGCATGTCTCACCGGATGAGAACAAATGTGAGAAATTGTCAATTTTGTCCGATTCGATTGTATTGGAGATATGAGGCGCTGTCAAGCGGGAAGGGTCTCTGAGCTGTGCGCACCTGATCCGTCCTTCCGAAACCGAATCTGGATGAAGCACGAGGGCACACACGGTTATGTGTCCAATCTTGTAGAATTTGGGTATGATTCATGGAGCAAGGGTTGTCGGATGGGCACCTCGCTCAAACTGTCTGAAAGAGGATGAGCGTGGAATCGCTGGAGGCGCGCTGGCGCCGGCTGCGAGGCAGTCGCTCCCATCGAACGGAACCTCAGGAACTGCAGGGGGCCGGGATTCGCCTGTGGGAGGAATCGTTGCCGTTGTTCACATGGCATGGGGATCTCCCGCTGGAGGCTTGGCGGACGGCCCCGCGGGGAGCTGTGGCGACTCTTGCAGGCCATCCGGATTGGTTGGACATCCTGCCGGATGGTGTGCTCTTCCTGGATACGGAGACGACTGGGCTGGTAGGGGGTGCGGGGACGTTGATTTTCCTCATCGGCTTCGCCCGGATGGAGGGCGAGGCCCTGATCTTCCGCCAGCTTTTCCTCGCGGATCCGGCGGCCGAGCGGACTTTCTGGCAGGCCTTCCTCGCCCTTACCCGCGGCGTCCAGGGGCTGGTGACGTTCAATGGGCGTGGTTTTGATCTTCCCCTAATCGAAATGCGTCTCGCCATGCACCGGCTTCGTTGGCCCGGCTTGGATGTTCCCCACTGGGATTTATTGCCGACCGCCCGTCGCCTCTGGCGCCGGCGCCTTCCTTCGCGGGCGTTGACCGCTCTGGAGGAGGCGGTGTTAGGGTTGGAGCGCTCCCCGGACGACGTGCCAGGTTATGAAATCCCCTCCCGTTATTGGGCATACCTGCAGACCCGGGATCTGGATGCGTTGGAAGGGGTGTTTACGCACAACCGTCAGGATGTGCTCTCTATGGTGACCCTGGCCGCCCGGTTGGCCCATCTGTTCGAAGCCCCGGAAATGGACCCCGCGGTTCGGGGCTGGGATTGGGTGCAGTTGGGCCGATGGTATCAAGAAAGCGGCCGCTGGGACGCAGCGGAACGAGCGTTCCGGCGAGCGCTGGAGGAGGGGATCGGGGATCTGGAGCTGCGCCGAGCGGCGTGGCATGCCCTGGGAACCCTGTTGCGTCGGATGGGGCGTCTGGAGGAGGCCGCGCAGGTCTGGCGAGCGTGGGCGCTGGAGCTCCCGGACGAGGTGCTGCCGGCGGCCCGGCTCGCCCGCTACTACGAGCGCACCCGGCGGGATCCTTTCGAGGCCCATCGGTGGACGCAGATCGCCCTGGAGCGGATCGAGCTTCAGGCGGAGCCGGAGCGCTGGGGGAGCCTTCGGGAGAGCTTAATGCGGCGCATTGCCCGCCTGGGAAACCCCCTGTGGGCCGAGCAAGGGGGAGCCTTTGCTTCCTGAGGTCACGGGCGCTGTGGACGAATGGGGCTTCGAAGGGTGGCAAAGCCTCTTCTCTTGATCACAGGGACTGGGAGGGGAGCTGGGCGCGCCCAGC
>NZ_JBHOQJ010000271.1:0-3875 GCF_042408365.1 Thermoflexus sp. | reverse complement strand
GTTTCCGGCTCCGTGCGCGGGTTGTAGTGTCCGATGATCTCGATGAACTTCCCATCCCGCGGCGCCCGCGAATCCGCCACGACGATCCGATACGTCGGCTCATGCTTTTTGCCCATACGCTGCAAACGGATCCGAACCATCCTCACCTCACCTAGGGAATGGAGTGGATAAGCGATCATGCTGTGCTTATAGGATTTGGGCAAGGGGCCGCAGAGGGCGAACGTCCCATCCCCCTGCAACCTCTTGGGGTAACGAGCCCCTTAACGGAAAAATGGGAAAGGCAGCCCGCCACGGCCGGATTTCACCTGTTTCATCAATCGCTGCAGCTGCCGGAACTCGCTGAGCAGCTGGTTGACCTCCTGCACCGTGGTGCCGCTGCCCCGCGCGATCCGTCGCTTACGGCTGGCGTTGATGATCTCTGGATTGCGTCGCTCCTCGGGCGTCATCGAGTTAATGATGGCCTCGACGCGCTTGAACTGGCGGTCCGCCTCCTCCGGCGAGATCATGCGGGCGAGCTGATGGTAGCCAGGCATCAGCTCCAGCAGCTGCGAGAGCGGCCCCATCTTCCGCACCATCCGCAGCTGCTCCAGGAAATCCTCCAGCGTGAACTCGGCCCGCGTTAGCTTGCGGGCCATCTCCGCCGCCTTCTCCGCCTCCACCGCCTCCTGGGCCTTCTCAATCAAAGCCAGCACATCTCCCATCCCCAGGATGCGGGAGGCCAGGCGCTCCGGCTGGAACGGCTCCAGTTGATCCGGTTTCTCCCCCACCCCGATGAACTTGATCGGGACTCCGGTGACGGCCCGGATGCTGATCGCCGCACCCCCTCGCGCATCGCCGTCCAGCTTGGTCAGAATCAGGCCGGTCAGCCCCAGGCGCCGATGGAACGCCTCGGCGGCCCGCACCGCATCCTGCCCGGTCATCGCATCGGCGACTAACAAGATCTCGCCCGGGCGAACGGCATCCCGGATGGCCTCCAGCTCCTGCATCATCTCTTCATCGATGTGCAGCCGGCCGGCCGTATCCAGCAGGACCAAGGTATGCCCTTGTTCCCGGGCGAACCGCAGGCTGTGACGGGCGATGGCGATCGGGTCGGCCTCCGGCCCTTCCTGGTAAACCGGGATGTTCAACTGGCGGCCCAGGATCTCCAATTGGGTGATGGCCGCCGGGCGGTAAACATCGGCCGCCACGAGAAGCGGCCGCTGCCCGCTTTTGCGCAGACGCAGGGCCAGCTTCGCCGCTGTGGTGGTTTTGCCCGATCCCTGCAAGCCGACCAGCATCACCACGTGCGGAGGGGACCCGCTTAGACGAATCGGCGCGGGATCCCCCAGGGTTTTCACCAGCTCTTCGTAGACGATCTTGATCACCTGCTGGGCCGGCGTGAGGCTTCGGGTCACTTCTGCGCCGACGGCTCGCTCTCGAACCCGGGCCAGGAAGTCGCGGACGACGGTGTAATGGACATCCGCCTCCAGAAGGGCCAGACGGATCTCCCGGAGGGCGGCATCCACATCCGCCTCGGTCAGCACCCCCCGCCGCCCCAGGCGATCGAAGATCTGTTGGAATTTTTGAGTCAACCCCTCAAACATGGGGATGCTGGACTCCCTCAGGGTTCAGGTCTTGCCGGAAAATTATAGCACAGCGTCGGTCATACCCTCAATGCTGTGCCCCTTGACAAATCCCTCAGGAACTGGGGGCCATCGAAGGCGGTCCCTCACCCCCAGGCGGTCCTCTCGAAGGGTGTGGAGAATCCGATGGCCTTGCGGATGCGGACAATCCGCCATCCCTGGGGCTCTAATGTAGGGGTACCCCTGGTGGGTGCCCCTACAACGGAAGACCAGGCCCTCCTATGATTGTGCAGGGCGGATACGGGCGACGGAGGCAAGGCGATCGGATTCGACCAGGGCCATCAGGCGGCTCCCTCGGGCCGACCGCCCCGCTTGGGGGATCTCGGCGACCGGGATTCGGATCGCGATCCCGTTGGCAGTCAGTAACACCACATCGTCTTCAGGCCGCACCACCCGCGCCGCCACGATCTCCCCGATCTCCTCCAAGCGATCGGCGATGGTCCGCACGCCCCCTGTGGCCCGGCCCTTCCGGGGGTATTGGCTCAGCGGAGTGCGTTTTCCAAACCCGGCCGCCGTCACCACGAGTAGCTCCCCCTCCGAATCGACGCGATCTAAGGCGACCACGCCGTCGCCTTCTTCCAGCCGGATGCCCCGCACCCCAGCGGCCGCCCGGCCCATCGGGCGGACCTCCGTTTCATCGAAGCGGAGCGCCTGCCCCCGGGCGGTGATCAACAGAAGATCGCCGGAGCCGGTGCTGAGGCAGACATCCTGGAGCACATCCCCTTCTTCCAGCGTGATGGCCACCAGACCGGTGGAGCGCG
This sequence comes from Thermoflexus sp., assembly GCF_042408365.1. GTDB lineage: Bacteria > Chloroflexota > Anaerolineae > Thermoflexales > Thermoflexaceae > Thermoflexus. The sequence goes on along the minus strand of NZ_JBHOQJ010000271.1, from coordinate 1,492 downwards.
TAGCGATGAACTCGCTCAACGGCACCCGCTTGATCTTCCCGAAGCGGGTTGCCATCACCAAATAACGATCGCTGCCGTTCGCCTCCGTTTCATCGACCCATGCCGGCGGGATCGTCACGGCGGCGGTGATCCGTTCCCCTTCCGACAGGGGAATGAGGTTCACGATGGGCAGGCCGCGGGCCGCCCGGTCCGCATCCGGCACTTCATAGGCGCGGACGCGATAGGCCCGGCCCTGATCGGTGAAGAAAAGGAGATAATCCAGGGTGCGGCATGCGAAGACGCCGGCCACGGTGTCATCCTCGTCTGTGGTCATCCCGGTGACCCCCCGCCCGCCTCGGCCCTGGGGCCGATAGGCCGTCACCGGAACCCGCTTGACATATCCGCGCTGGCTGAGGAGCACCAGCACCGGCTCGTCGGGGATCAGGTCCTCCACCGTGAACTCGGCCGTCGCCTCCGGGAGGATCCGGGTGCGACGGGGATCCGCGTATTTCTCCCTCAGCCCTTGGAGCTCCTCTCGGATCACCCCCAGGATCCTGCGGGGGTCTGCCAGCAGCGCCTCCAGGTCGGCGATGCGGACCATCAGGCCCTGGTATTCCTCTTCCAGCCGTTGGCGCTCCAGAGCGGCCAAGCGCCGCAGGGGCATATCCAGGATGGCCTGGGCCTGGACCTCCGTGAGCCTGAAGCGGGCCATCAACTGGACCTTCGCCGTCTCCGCGTCCGGGGCGTTGCGAATGAGGGCGATGACCTCGTCCAGGAACTGGAGGGCGATGCGCAGCCCTTCCAGGATATGCGCCCGTGCCTTCGCTTTCTCCAACTCGTAACGGGTCCGCCGGGTTACCACCTGGATCCGATGCTCGATGAAGAGCTGGAGGATCCGCTTCAGGGAGAGCACCCGCGGCTGACCGTCCACCAAGGCCAGCATCTGGACGCCGAAGGTGGTCTGGAGGGGCGTGAACTTCAACAACTGATTGAGGACCGTCTGGGGCCGGGCCCCTCGCTTGAGCTCGATCACGATGCTCAGCCCGTGGCGATCGGATTCGTCCCGCAGATCCGCGATGTCGTCGATCCGCCCCTCGCGCGCCAGCTCGGCGATCCGCTCGATGAGGGCCGCCTTGTTCACCTGATAGGGGAGCTCCGTCACCACGATCCGCCATCGCCCACCCTTCATCTCCTCGATCCGCGTCACCGCCCGCACCACCAGGCGCCCGTGCCCCGTGGCGTAAGCGGCCCGGATCCCCTCCTGTCCCAAAATCAACCCCCCGGTGGGGAAATCCGGGCCGGGGATGAAGCGCATGAGATCCTCAACGGTTACTTCATCCCGTTCATCCCATCGGTCGATCAAGTAGATCAAGGCGTCGCAGACCTCGGCGAGGTTATGAGGGGGGATGTTGGTGGCCATCCCCACGGCGATCCCCGAGGCCCCGTTGATCAGCAGCTGCGGCGCCCTCGCCGGCAGCACCACCGGCTCCCGCAGCGAACCGTCGAAATTGTC